>DASXXU010000265.1:0-13556 GCA_036502885.1 Candidatus Tumulicola sp. | reverse complement strand
ACGTCCCGCACGTAGGCGCCGATATCAGACCGCATCCAACAGCAGCCTTTCCAGCGCGGTGCCGGCGGTCCGATCGTCCAGCAGCCGCTCCAACCGTTTGCGTGATTGAAATAAGTGAAAGCGCACCGAGCCGTGAGGAATCCCCAACACTCGGGCGACCTCCGCGCCGCTCAAGCCGGCATAATAGTGCAGTACCGTCGCGGTGCGTTGCACCGGCGAAAGTTTTGCTAGCGCCGCGGCGACATCTAACCGCACGATCGATCGCTCGACGCCGTGCGATTCGACATCGCGCTCCACGTAGTCCCAAGCGCGCTCCGCCGTGCGGCGTACCTGTAGCGCTTCTCGAACGACGATGCGATAGAACCACACCGCAAAGGCTGCGCTCTCGCGCAAACCGCCAACGCGGGCGTATACGATCGCGCAAGCTTCTTGTGCGGCATCCTCGGCCAATGCGCGATCGTGCACGACCGTCAATGCGATCCGAAACGCATGCGGCCACATTTCGCGGATCAACGCTTCGCGTTGTTGGGCGTCGCCGGTCCTCGCCGCCTCGACTACATCCAGCCTCATCGTAGAATAGAGCCGTTCGCGCCGCGGATTGTTGGGCGCCCGCTCACCCGGTGCGAGCGGTTACGCTTTGGCGTCGCCGGGCGGGGCGCTAGGCGGCAACGGATGCTCGGGCTGGGGCGGCACGTATGGCACGTGCTCGTTGGCATCGGCGGCTCGCTCCATTTCGGAGACGAACGAGGCCGATGTGTTCTGTACCTCACGCATGATTCGGCCGGCCTGTCGCATCATTTTCGGCAACCGGTCGGGGCCGAACAGCAGCAGCGCCAAGACCGAAACCACCGCGATATCGGGCAACGAGAACATAGCGCCATTTGCGGTGCGGGCGGGCCGGCGGCCTGCATCGAGAGGGCTCGCCTGCAAGGCCGTGCAAGCACAGGGGTCCGGCCGTGAAGATCATCTATACGCGAGGCAATCGAACCGAGACGCTGGCGTCGCTTGCGACCCTGCGGCAAATTCTCGATCGCTTCGTCGGGCGCCGCGTTTTCTACGAACTTTCCGGACGCCAACGTCGCGGCCGGGTCTTCTTCTCGGTCAAAAACGTTTTCACGGTCCGTTCGATCGAGATCACCAACCTGGACCAACTGCACGTCTTGATTTTCGATTCGAAAGCGCACGGACATTCGATCGAAGTCGTCAACCCGCACACGATGAAGATTTACGACGAGCTGCCGCATCGCAGTTTCGCGGTCGCGTTCGTCAGCGAAGACGCCGGCGCGGAAACGCGTTGTTACATTCGCGATGAGGGTGCGGACGACGATGCCACCGGTAGTCGCACCGCCCTCGAAGAGATTACGCTGCCGGAGTTATTCGACTACCTGCAAGCGATCACAACCGAAACCGGCGCACGAACCTAGGACGCTCGAGTTGCTGCGCCCGCCGCAGCAACCGTACGCCCTCATCGATCCGTCCGCTTCGTTTATATGCAACGCCAAGGTTGAGGCACGCCACCGCGTAGTCCGGATCCGAACGCAACGCAGCTTCGTAGAGCGCGGTCGCTCCGGGTACGTCGCCGCTTTCCAGCAAGAGATTCCCGAGATTGGTTAACGCTGGCGCGTAGTTCGCGACGCATTGCAGTGCCGCATCGAAATCCGCGCGCGCCTCGACTGGATTCCCCAAACTGATTCGAGCGACGCCGCGTTTGTTGAGCAGAAATGCGCGTTCGGCCGGCGGAGGGGCGGATTCCAACAGTTCGGATAGACCGGTTTCGGCACGAGCGTAGTCGCGGCGGCGCAACGCCGCCAGCGCGGCCTCGCGCGGCGAACGCTTCGGGCGGAAAGCGAAACCCCGCAGCAGACGG
The DNA here is from genome assembly GCA_036502885.1 of Candidatus Tumulicola sp. Classification (GTDB taxonomy): domain Bacteria; phylum Vulcanimicrobiota; class Vulcanimicrobiia; order Vulcanimicrobiales; family Vulcanimicrobiaceae; genus Tumulicola. Next base: position 11,689 of record DASXXU010000265.1, on the reverse strand, counting down.
AACATGGCCCCAATGTTCACGATTGACGTGATAACGCTCTTCCCGGAGATCTTTGCGCCGGTCTTCGGCCTATCGATCGTGGGCCGGGCGGTCGAACGGGGCATCGTCGACGTGCGCTACCATCACCTGATCGAGGGCCTCGAAGACGGCGAACGCGCCGATGCCCCGCCCTACGGCGGCGGTCCCGGCATGGTGATGCGGCTCGAACCGATCGCGCGGGCGCTGGACACGATTTTGGCGGGGGCGGCCGCGGGAGAGCAACGGTTGGTCGCGCTGACCTCGCCGGCCGGCACGCCCTTCCGCCAAACCGACGCCCGGCGCTTCGCGGCCCTCGACCGCCTAATCGTAATCTGCGGCCACTACGAGGACATCGACGACCGCTTAAGCTCACTGTATCCCCTCGAAGCCTTCTCGATCGGCGATTTCGTGCTCACCGGCGGCGAAATTCCGGCTCTAGCAATGGTCGACGCAACCGTCCGCCTGCTGGCGGGTGCGATCCGGCCGGAGTCGCTCGAGTCCGAATCGTTTGAAGAGGACGGCGTCGATTTTCCGAGCTACACTCGGCCGCCGGTGTTTCGGGGCGTCGCGGTTCCCGACGTGCTGTTATCCGGGGATCACGCCAAAATCGCCCTTTGGCGCCGGGAGCAATCGCGCCGGCGAAGCGCCGAGCGGGTGGCGCGCTTGCGAGACGATGCCTTGCACCACGACGAAGGGCCGTGATAGGATACCCTGGTTGTCACCGGCCGGGTCTTTGAGCGCCCGCTGCCTTTTTTCGACTGGAAAGCGTCATGAACGTCATCGATGCCCTTAACCGGGACCAATTGAAAGATTCTATTCCTGAATTCCGCACGGGCGACACCGTCAAGGTGTTCTCCAAGGTGTTGGAAGGCGGAAAAGAGCGCACCCAAATGTTCGAAGGCGTCGTTACGGTCCGCAAGGGTGGCGGTGCTGCCGAATCGATCACGGTCCGGCGCGTCGCTCACGGCGTCGGCGTCGAGAAGACGTTCTTGCTGCACAGCCCGCGCGTCGAACGTATCGAAGTCGGCAAGCGCGGCATCGTGCGTCGCAGCCGTCTGTACTACCTCAGCGATAAGATTGGTAAGGCCGCACGCATCAAGGAACGCAAGGTTACCAAGTAACCCGCCCTGACGCCGTTTCAGCTCCTCGGAATTCTATCGCTTTTCGCCGTCGCTCGTTTCGTTCTCTCGATCCCACCGGCGAGCGCCCTGGTTCAACGCTCGAAGCCGGTTGCGGTCACGCGCGAGTATCTCGACGGACTGCTGGCCGCCGGTCTGCTAGGACTCTTCTTATTCACCTTCGTCAGCCGGCCGTACTACATACCCTCGGTTTCGATGGTTCCGACGCTGCAAGTCGGCGATGTGGTGCTGGTCGATCGGATCGCGTACCGCTTTCGCCGGCCGCAGTTCGGCGACTTGGCCGTGTTCGAACCGCCGGTTCCATCCTTCGGTGACGATTTCATCAAGCGCGTCATCGGCGTGCCCGGCGATACCATTGCGGTCGTCGACGGCACGGTTTTTCGAAACGGCACGCGTTTGATCGAGCCGTACGAAAATCAGGCACCGCGCTACGATCTGCGCGTTGAGAACTATAGTATTTCGGTGCGAAATCCGGGTAGCGGCTGGCTCCGCCTGAACCGGCAGAGCGCCGATATTCCGCCGCGTGCTGCGTGGCGCTCCCCGGATCGAATCCCCGAAGGATTCTATTTCATGCTCGGCGACAATCGAAATTATTCCGACGATTCGCACGTTTGGGGCTTCGCGCAAATCGCCGGCCGCTTCGCTTCGGGCCCGTTGGCGAGCCGCAACGTTCGCGCGCGGTTCGCTGGACGAGCCTTCGCAATTCTCTGGCCTTGGGGCCGATTTCGCATCGTACGTTAACCTGACGGAAAGCCGGATACACCAAATATGACGCCGCAAGAGCTGCTCGTTATCGTCGCGGTCATCGCAATAGTTCGCGTAGTACTGTCGTTGCGTCCCGTGGTTGCCGGCTCGAGCGGGCGGAGCTCGGCGGTCGCACGCGAGTTCTTAGACCCATTCATCATCGCCGGGTTGGCGGCATGGGTCTTGATCACGTTCGTAGCCCGGACGTATTACATTCCGACCGCATCGATGGTTCCGACGCTGCAAATACACGACGTTTTGCTCGTCGATAAGTTCGAATACCGCTTTCACGAACCGAATCACGGCGACATCGTCGTTTTTCCGCCGCCCGTTCCAACGACCGACGACTTCATCAAACGCGTGGTCGGACGCCCGGGCGATCGTCTCGAGGTTCGCTCGGGAACGGTATATATCGACGGCTCGGCGTTGAGCGAGCCATACGTTGCGGAAAAACCGCAGTACGATCTGCAGATTCGAGACTACGGGATCTACGTCAAAGAACTCGGCAGCGATTGGACGAAGCTCGATTCGGCTTCGGCCAACATCCCACCGAAGAGCGCATGGACGGCGCCGGATCGGATTCCGCCAAACTGCTTCATGATGTTCGGCGACAATCGAAATAACTCCGAAGATTCGCACATTTGGGGCTTCGCGCAAGACACCGGACGATTCGCGAGCGGCGCGCGAGCCGGCGATCGCGCCGGTTTTACCGGACGGGCGTTTTTGATCTTCTGGCCGTTCTCGCAGGCCCGCGTCCTCTAGCATCGCGAACTACATGGTCCGTGACCCGCTTGCTGTCGTGGCGGTCGTTCGCGAACCTCGCATTTCAACTGGCCGTGTTGGCCCTTATCGTTGCCGCCTTTTTCGTGCGGACTTCGCAAGTTTCGGGTCTCTCGATGGCGCCGCACATCTCTTCGGGCGAGTACGTTTTGGTCAATACGTTCGCGTATAAATTCGCCGGTCCCAAACGCGGCGACATCGTCGCATTCCGGCACGACGACGGCGCTCGCGCCGTCTACATCAAGCGCGTGATCGGCCTTCCGGGAGATCGTATCCGCATCGACGGCGGGGTGGTATTCATCGACGGATCCGCGTTGCCCGAGCCCTACGTACGCTTCCCCGACCGCCGCTCGCTCGCCGAGGTGACGATACCCGATGGCGACGTCTACGTGCTCGGCGATAATCGCGCCGGCAGCGAGGACTCGCGACTCTTCGGACCGGTTCCCGACGACAAGCTGATCGGGCGCGCGCTGGCCGGCATTTGGCCGCCCGCCGACGTGGGCACCTTATAAGCAGTGCCGGCAAACCTCGAACGCCCGATTCAATGGTATCCCGGGCATATGGTCGCGGCCATGCGGCGCATGTCCGAATACCTCAAGTTGATCGACATCGTCATCGAAGTGGTCGACGCGCGCGTGCCGCGCAGCGGTCGCAATCCCGATCTTCTACGGATGATCGGTTCGCGGACGCACCTGCTCGCGCTCAATCGTGAAGATCTTGCCGACCCGCATGCAACCAAACGCTGGCTGGCGGAGTTCGCCGAACGCGGCGTCGTTGCGGCAGCGGTCGACGGGCGCGCACACGGCAGCGTCACGAGCTTGCGCGAAACCATCGTCGCATTGCGCCGCACCGGAAAATCGTCGCGCGCATTGATCGTCGGCCTGCCCAACTCCGGCAAATCGACGATCGTCAACGCGCTGTTACGAAAGGCCGTCGCCAAGGTCGAGAATCGTGCCGGCGTGACGCGCCAATTGCAGTGGTTCAAACTGGCGCCCGGCATCGAGTTAATGGATTCGCCCGGCATCCTCGTACCGAAGATCGCTACCGCAGACGCGCAGTGGAAGCTCGCCATCTCGGGGGCGATCCCGCGCGAACGCTTCGACGCCGAAGAGGTCGTGGCCAACTTATACGCCTGGGCTCAGGCCGAGGGCCGTACTTCCGTTCCCGACCTAATCGAATTCGCTCGCGCGCGCGGCGTCGTGCGGCGCGGCGGCGAATACGATTTGCATAATGCCGCAACCGCCTACGTGGCCGCGCTCAACGACGGAACGTTCGGACGATTGACGTTCGAGTTTGCCGATGACGCCAAAGCAGCGTAAAGCAAAGAACACCTACGAACGCGAGCGCCGCCGGTTGCACCGGCTGCATTGCTTCGAGTCGGCCGCGCGCGAAAAAGGCTTCACGCTCGTCGGCGGGGTCGACGAAGTCGGCCGCGGTCCGTTGGCCGGTCCCGTGGTGGCGGCCTGCGTGGTTGCATCCAAGCCGTTGTTTATTCACGGATTGAACGACTCCAAACAAGTACGGCCGGAACTGCGCCTCGAAATCGCCGAGGTCGTTAAGAGCACCGCGGTTGCCTGGGGAATCGGCATGGCCAGCGTCGCCGAGATCGACCGGCTGAATATCTATTGGGCCAGCGTACTGGCGATGGAGCGAGCGATCGCTGCGCTGACGTGCGCCCCCGAATACCTCATTACCGACGCGGTTCGGATTAAATCGTACGCGGGTCCGCAAGAACCGGTAATCCGCGGCGACGCTCGATGCGCGATCGTGGCGGCCGCTTCGATCGTGGCCAAGGTACACCGCGATGCGCTGCTGGTCGATCTGGATCGCGAAGACGGCCGTTACGGCTTCGCGCATCACAAAGGATACGCGACGCCGGAACACATCGAGGCGCTGCGCGAACACGGGCCATGCGTACACCATCGCTCCGGTTGGGCACGCGTGCGCGACGCACAACTGGCGCTCGAATTCGGGGAAGACATTGAAACCGCTTAGCCGCACCGAGAAAGGCCGCGCCGGCGAAGACGCCGCCGTACAATTTTTAGCCTCGTGCGGATATCGCGTGCTCGAGCGCAACGTGCGCGTGCCCGGCGGCGAGATCGATGCCGTGTGTTTGGACGGCTCGACGCTGGTAATCGTCGAAGTGCGCAGCCGCGGCGGTTCCGCATTCGGATCGTCGATCGCTTCGGTCGACGGCCGCAAGCGCCGCACGTTGCGCCGCAGCGCCGAAGACTACGCGCAGATCGTCGCGCCGGGTCGCAGCCTACGTTTCGACGTGGTCGCGCTCGATGGCGAGCGCATGCGCGTGCATCGGAACGCTTTCTAGCAAGCCTTCGACATGCCGTCATCTCCAAAGCCCGAGCTTCGCCGCTCCGTCACGCCGTGGGGCTCGTTTTCGTGGGGCTATTCCGACGTCGGCGCAGACATCTTCGTCGGTCTTGGCTTGGTGCTGGCCGCGGCCGCCGGCGCATCGAACGTCGCGTTTCTCTTCGCCGGCATCGTCTACGTTTGCATCGGCCTGGCGTACACGGAACTAGCCGCGACCTATCCGGTTGCGGGCGGCGGACAATACTTCGTGCTGCGCGGCTTGGGCGACATCTTTGGATTCATCGCCGGTTGGGCGGTGTTGCTGGACTTTACGATCGACGTCACGCTGTTCGCTTGGACGTGCGTCGACTATCTGAGCCAACTCGTTCCGGTGCTCACCGGCTCGTTGCATCCGTGGGTGCACTTCGGAGTAACGCTGGGGCTCATCGTCGGGCTGGCGCTGCTCAACGTGGTCGGCGTGCGCGAGAGTAGCGCATTCAACGGCGTCGTTTCGGCACTGGACGTGGTCAGCGAATCGCTGATTCTGTGCCTCGGCTTCTTGTTCGCGTTTCGCCCGGAGCTGCTCTTGCATACGATGCACGTCAGTTGGCCGTCGCCGTACCACTTGATGCTCGGCACGTCGCTGGCGATCATTTCGTTCGTCGGTTTGGAATCGATCTCGCAGGCCGCACAAGAAACGCAGCGGCCGGCAAGCATCATCCCGCGCACCTCGATCTCGCTAATTCTAACCATCTTGATCTTCGCGCTGGCCTATTCCAACTTGGCCTTGGGCATGCAGCCATGGCATCCGATCCACGATGCGGCCGGGCATCCGATGCAGTTCTGGCAGATCTTCCCGAACAACGGCGATAACCAAGGTAAGGCGGTCGCGTTGTTGGCCGCGCAGATTCCATATTTCGGCGCGATCGCGGCGCTCTACGTGCCGCTGCTGGGCGCCATCCTGTTGCTCATCTCGTCGAACTCGGGTGTATTTGGAAGTTCGCGCATCGCCTACGCCATGAGCCGGACGAATCTATTGCCCTCGCTTTTCCAGCGCGTTCATCCGAAGTTCCGCACGCCGGCCGTTTCGATCGCCGCGTTTTGCGGCGTCGCGATTCTCGAGCTGATCTTTGCATCGTTCCCGTCGTTGTACGCGGGCGCCCACGGGTTGTACTCGCGTTTCTTCCGCAACGAAACGGGACTCGATTTTCTTGCCGACCTCTACGCCTTCGGTGCGGCAACCAGCTACTCGTTCGTCTTTTTAGCGCTGATCGCGCTGCGTCTCAACGATCCCTTGAGCCCGCGAAAGTTCAAGATTCCGTTTAACTTGCCCGTGACATTCAAGGGCGAACGCGCCGAGTTTCCGTTGGTTGCGGTGATCGGCTTCTTCGGTATCGTTTCGATTCTGGTCTTCACCCTGTTCACCCACCCGATCGGGCGCATCGCCGGCCCGAGTTGGCTGATCCTAGGATTGATCGCGTACGTCATCTACCGGCGGCGCCGGCGCTTGCCGGTCTTGCGCTCGCAAAAACGAAACTGGCGGTCGCAACAAGCCGAGATATTGCGCGATGCCGGTGAGCTCGAGCTGATGGACGAGTACATCGCGAACTTAAAAGCCAGCGACGCTCGGCGCGCGACGATTCCACAATGATCGCCGGCCGGCTCGCGCTTTCGGCCGCCGTCGCGCTCTGCGGCCTGATCATCGCCACGCGGGCTTGCGTCGCGGCCGTCGCGAGCGGTTCGTACGGACAGGCGATTCCGGGCGTCCTCCTAGGCGGTTTGTTGGTTGCATTCGGTGCGTATCGCATCGCGCTCGTCCTTCGCGTGCGTAACGCGCGGCGCCGATGAACGCAACGATTCATATCGATCCGATCGGTGCCGTCGTCGCGCTGTTCATCGCGGTGGGCATCGGATCGGTGTTGTTTTGGATGCTGCACGCGCCCGCTTCGCAGGTGCAAAAAATTGCCGCGCAGACGACGCGCGAAGTCAAAAAGATGGTGGGCAGCATCATCGTCGTCTTTTCACCCGAGATCAATTCGCGTCACATGATGGCGTTGGCCGTCAAGCTGGCGCGCGGCGAACGCTCGGATCTACTCGTGCTCTACGTGATCGAGGTTCCGCGCACGTTGCCGCCGGATGCCGAAATGCCGGACGAAGAACGCGAAGCGCTCGACGCGCTCGGCGCGGCCGAGACCATCGCCAATGAGAATAACGTTAACCTGCGTACCGAGACGATCAAGGTACGGTCCACCGCCGAGGCGGTGCTCGAGATCGCCAAGCGCGAGAAAGCCAACCTCCTCATCTTAGGTTCATACCTCGAGGGAAAATATGTCGGAGCGAGGCTCGGAACGGCCGTTCAGGAAATCGCCGCGGATGCCAAGTGCGACGTGCTCATCGGTGTCGAAGGAAAGCATGGCACACTTTTCGGCGAAGAGCCCGCCTAACGTCGCACCTTGAGGAGGATCCATCCGTTGCATCGTACGTTCGCCGTCGTAAGTTCGTTGCTGTTGGCGCTGATCGCAGCCTCGACGCCCGCGGCCCGCGCTGACAATGCAGCGGTTCCGGCCATTACCGCCTTCGATCAAGCGTTTGCCACGACGAACGACTACCATTGCATCATCCACGTGCACGAAGCCAAAGGTGACCGTTCGCAAAACCGCGTCTACGAGTACTGGTTCATGAAGCCGCACTTCATCAAGACGTTGATCCAATCGGGCGATGATAAAGGTTCGGGCGGCGTCTGGACGGGTGGCGATCAGGTCAGCGGGCATCAAGGCGGATTTTTCTCGGGCATTCATCTCAAGATTTCGTTGACCGACCCGCGCGCGCTCTCGTTGCGCGGGATAACGATGCCCGAAGGGCTGCTGCAAAACGTCGTACACACGTACGTGAAAGTTCCGGGAACGCTCACCCAGGCGCCCGGCGGCAAGATCGACGGCGTACCCACCGACCGCATCGATCTCAAGGTCGCGAATCCTACGGCCGATGACGGGATCACCGAGCAAATTCTCTACTTCTCGCAAGTAACGCACTGGCCGATCCGGCAGGTTCTGTACTCGGGCAATCAGATCGTTTTGGATCAGATCGTCGACGACCTCAAAACGAACGTCGGCTTAACGCAGAACGACTTCCCTTTCTAGAGAAGCTCTAGGCTCGCGTCAGATACCGTTTGCGCAGTTCGTCGAGGACGACCGCCAACAGAATAACGGCGCCCAGAACGACCTTCTGCAGGTACGAATCCACGCCCAGCAGGTTCATCGCGTTGTACAGCACGCCGATCAACAACGCACCGAAAAATGTTCCGACGATGCTGCCACGGCCGCCGCTCAAACTCGTGCCACCGACCACTACGGCCGCGATCGACTCGAGAAGTTCGTCGCCGGTTCCGGTTTGCGGGGAGCCCGACGAAAACAGCGCCATATACAGAAAGCCGACGACGGCCGCGCTGGCGCCGCTGATAACGTACACCAACGTCTTGACGCGCGCGACATCGATGCCGGCTAATCTCGCGGCTTCCTCGTTGCCGCCGATCGCGAACACGTAACGGCCGAAGCGCGTCCGCGTGAGTACGATCGACGCGACCACGACGATCGCCAGCATCCAGATCACCGGAATCGGGATGCTCGGCAGGTGCAAGGCCGACGTGACGCCGCCGAAAAACGAGCCGATGCCGGTGTTGGTAAATGCGCCGCTTTGTAACGCGACCGGGCGTCCGTGCGAGAGAATGAACGACAAGCCTAACGCCATCTCGAGCATCGCGAGGGTCGTAATAAACGGCGGGAGTCCGAGTCGCACCACCGGGAGCGCGTTGATCCATCCCGCCGCCGCACCCACCGCAACGGCCACGATCAGCGTTGCCGCGATGAGCGGAAAACCGCTGAGATGCAACGAGTTCGCGAACAGTGCGGCCACTACGCCCGTCAGCGCGACCAACGACCCAACCGAAAGATCGATCCCCCCGGTGACGATCACGAACGTTTGACCGACGCCGAGAATACAGTTGTACGTGATCTGCCGCAGCACGCGCACGATGTTGGCAGGCTGCAAGAACGCGCCGTGCGTCGCGACGTTGACGATCGTCACGACGATCGCCAACACGGCCAGCGCGCCGGCGAAACGCAGCCAGTAGTTGCGCTGCGCCGAACGCGCGGGTGCCGCGGTCATGCCGCCGCTCCCGTCGCGATCGCGATGATGCCCTCGGCCGATGCGTTACCGCGCGAGAATTCGGCGACGATCGTACCGCTGCGGACCACCAGCACTCGATGCGACATGCCGAGCACTTCGGGCAGGTCGCTCGAAACCATTACGATTGCCGCGCCGCGAGCGGCCAATTGCAACATCAAGCCGTAGATCTCGGCCTTTGCGCCGACATCGATACCGCGCGTCGGCTCGTCGAAGAGAAACACGCGCGCCTTGCCGAGCAGCCATTTCGCAAGCACGACCTTCTGCTGGTTGCCGCCGGAAAGCGTGCGCACCGTCTGCTCGGTGCCGGTGGTGCGAATATGCAGCGCGGCGATCTCCTCTTTGGTCACGGTGCGCTCGCGTGCACGATCGATCAATCGATCGACGCCGACGAACTCGGCGAGATGGGCTAACGTCGTGTTCTCACGCACGGTCATCCCGAGCACTAAACCTTGCGCCTTGCGATCCTCGGTGATAAACGCGATGCCGGCATGGATCGAGCCGGACGGGCTTTTCGCCGCGATCTGTTTGCCATCCACCACGATGCGCCCGGCCGAACGGCGATCCGCGCCGGCGATAGCTCGCAACGTTTCCGTGCGTCCGGCGCCGATCAATCCGGCTAACGCGACGATCTCGCCCGCATGCACCTCGAAGCTTATGTCGCGCACCAGCGTTCCATACGACAGTCCCTCAACGGCCAGCACGGCCGGCGCGCTGGGATCCAGCGGCGGTATCTCCGGAAAATACGCCGTCAGCTTCCGCCCGACCATCGCACGCACGATTTCGTCGCGCGGAAATGCCGACGCGGCGCGTGTTTCGACGATCGCGCCGTCGCGCAATACCGCGATGCGGTCGGCGATGCGCGGCAGCTCGTCCATGCGATGAGAGATGTAGATAATTCCGGCGCCGGAAGCTTTCAGACGCGCGACGATGGCAAACAAGCCTTCGATTTCTCGGTCGCTAAGCGCCGCGGTCGGCTCGTCCATCACGATAATCCGCGCCTTACGAGCCAACGCTTTCGCGATCTCGACGACTTGTTGTTGGCCGACCGACAAGCGTTCGGCCGCCACGTGCAGCGGCAGCTGTAACCCCAGTTCCTTGAGCGCGGACTCCGCCTTCTGCCGTAATGCGCGCTCGTCGATGAAACCGCCGCGCGCCGGCTCGTTGCCTAGGCCGATGTTCTCGGCGGCATCCAGTTGCGGGACCAGCGTGAACTCTTGATAGATCATGCCGATGCCCAAGCGCTCGGCGTCGCGCGGCGTCGCGATCTGTGCCTGCTGCCCGTCGACAAAAATACTGCCTTCATCGGCACGTTGCGCGCCCGAGAGTATTTTCATCAGCGTGGATTTGCCGGCGCCGTTTTCTCCAACCAGCGCCAGCACTTCGCCGGCGTGTAGCTCGAGCGAAACGCCGTTTAACGCGCGAACCCCGGGAAACGATTTGCCGATGCCGCGCATTTCGAGCAGCGGCGCATCGGCCACGCCGTGCGGAACGGTCGAGCTAATGAGCCGGTGCGCCGTTGCGCGTGAACGTTCCGACCGGAGTATGCACGATCGCCGGCGGCGTCTTGCCTTTGAGATAGTCGGCGATCGCATCGATGGTCGCGATGCCGATTTGTTTGGGGTACTGCAGTACGTCGCCGTACATCGTGCCTTTGGTGATAGCCGCGCGCGCCTCGGGTCCCGCATCGTAACCAACGATCGCGATCTTGCCCGTCAAACCGGCCGCCGCCACCGCAGCCACCGCGCCCAGCGCGGAGTCGTCGTTGATGCCGAAGATGCCGGCAAGATCTTTGTGCGCTTGCAAAATATCACCCGCGTCGCTATTCGCTTTGGTGCGCGCACCGCCCGAATCGACATCGGCGACGATCTTCACGCCGGGACACAGCTTAGCGACGGCTTGTTTGAAGCCCTTAACGCGGTCTTGCACGCTGGTGACTTCCGGCTCGTCGATGATCGCGACGTCGCCTTTACCGCTCAACGCATGACAGATCAGCGTTCCGGCGACGTAACCGCCTTGCACGTTGTCGCTAGCGATGTGCGACACGACCTTACCCTGCGAGCTCGCGTTGGCGATGTCGGCCGTGAAAACCGGAATGTTGGCGTTATTGGCCTCCACGATGGCGCTACCGATGGCCTGCGAGTCGTAGGGCGTCAGAACGATTGCATCGACCTTTTTCGAGACGAAATCCTCGACTTGGCTCTGCTGCTGGGCGTTGTCCCGATTGGCGTCCACCACGGTCACCGTGTAGCCGTTCTTGGCGGCCTCGGACCGCATGCCGGCTTCCATATCCTGATAGAACTGCGCCTCGCGATTTTGGATCGAAACGCCGATGGACTTGGCGCCCGCCGGCGTGCCTTGGGCTGGGTTCGATACCCCATTGGGAGCCGACGAACTGCTGCTCGAGGAGCTGGATCCGCCGTGCGCGCAGGCCGCAACGGCCGCGAGCAATGCGAGGCTGACGGCCGCGCGCAATCGTACCAACGTTAGCTCTCCTTTTCGTTGAAAAATGCCAAGCG
>DASXXU010000264.1:0-6563 GCA_036502885.1 Candidatus Tumulicola sp. | reverse complement strand
TCGACCATTAAGCAGCAGCGTGCAAGGAGAACAGACGGATGAAGACGCGAACTCTAGCGGATCTCACCGTTTCTGAAGTCGGCCTGGGGTGCATGGGCATGAGTGCGCTGTACGGACCGCCCGCCGACAAAACTGAGATGGTTTCACTTATCCGAGCCGCGCACGATTTAGGCGTCACGCTATTCGATACCGCAGAGTCGTACGGTCCGTTTACGAATGAGTTACTTGTCGGCGAAGCTCTCGAACCCATTCGAAACGATGTGGTCATCGCGACGAAGTTCGGATTCGACATCAATCTCGAGACCGGTGAGCGCTCCGGCAAAACGAACAGTCGCCCAGAACACATCAAAGCGGTAGCAGATGCATCGCTTAAACGGTTGCGCACAGACCATATCGATCTCTTCTATCAGCATCGGGTGGACCCTGATGTGCCCATTGAGGAAGTCGCGGGAGCGATAAAGGAGCTTGTTGAGGCAGGCAAGGTTCGGCACTTCGGACTGTCCGAAGCCGGAACGAACACGATCCGTCGCGCTCATGCAGTGCATCCCGTCACGGCAGTGCAAAGCGAGTATTCATTGTTTTGGCGAGGGCCCGAGTCGGAATTACTTCCCGTGCTACAAGAACTCAATATCGGCTTTGTTCCCTTCAGTCCGCTTGGCGCGGGCTTCCTCACTGGCAAGATCGATGAGACCACGAAGTTCGATCCGTCTGACTTTCGCAATAATGTTCCTCGCTTTACTCCGGAAGCTCGCAAAGCGAACCTTGCCCTTGTCGATATCGTCAAGCGCGTTGCACGCCGTAAGGGTGCAACACCAGCTCAAATTGCGCTGGCATGGCTTTTGGCGCAGAAGCCTTGGATCGTGCCGATTCCCGGGACGACTAAGTTGGAGCGCCTCAAGGAAAATTTAGGCTCGGCAAGTGTCGAACTGACCTCGGATGACCTGCAGGAGATCGACGAAGAAGCAGCCAGGTTGCACCTCGTCGGAGAGCGTCTGCCGGAAGCCGCGCTCAAGATGACTGGACGTTGAGGCTCTAAACCGAATCGTGCGGGTAGTTTGGCGGTGGAAATCGGCAAAGTCGGCCGAAGCGGCGGCAGTGGGCTCTACGGCCTCGGAGGCTTTTCTGGGCATGATCGTCACGCGGCAAAATGCGTGGCCGTTTCGTGAATTACGATGAATACTACGTACGGACGGGCCGTCTTCGGCATTTCTTCCGTGCTGTTCGGCGTTCTCACGCTGATGTGGCACGACTTCGACACGTGGCAGAGTCTCTTTCGGATCCTGCGCTGGCCGGGCGGAACGGTGGTCGGCGACGTCCTGATGATCGCGTTAATCGCCGGCGGAGTTTTGGTCGCCATCCCGCGCGGCGTGCACCTCGGCTCGAGGATCCTTGCCGTGCTGTTCGCGCTCTTTACAATCGTATGCATCTTCGGGATCTTTAAGGCACCGAAGATCTTCGGGGAATATGACGGCGTATTCGAACAGGTCGCGATGTTGAGCGCGGCGATTGCGATCGTTGCGACGACGCTCGTCGATACCGCTCGCTCGGCGCGTTTGCTTACGTTCGCGCGAATCGGTTACGGCTTGAGCCTGATCTCGTTCATGCTCGCGCAAATCATCTATTTCGGATTGACCGCACCGTTGGTTCCGAAATGGCTTCCGCCGAACCAGACGTTTTGGGCGTGGGCAACGACGGTTGCGTTCGGTCTCGCGGCCGTTGCGGTGTTGCTAAACATTCGCGCTCGGCTGGCGCTGGGACTAACCGCGGTGATGTTAGCGGTGTTTGGTCTCGTGGTTTGGGTGCCGGCGTTGATCGCCCATCCGGAATCGCATAACGACTGGTCGGAGTTCGCATTCAACGCGCTGATCATGGCGGCGGCGTGGGTCACGGCCGACAGCGTCGGGCGCTCGGCTAAACGCTTGACGATCTAGCCAAGAAGGATCTCGATCGCGCGATTTCCGCGCAATCATCCCCAGGGGCTAATCGCCGGCCTCGCGACCGGCGGGACGATATCCTTTTGTCGCGAAACAGTCGGTTAGCATGCCGCGCCGTTTGGCGACGGGGATTTTATGTATGGGCGCGACGCAAGTTGGTCAATCTGCCACGTTAATCGTTTGCGCTCGCGTTCGTCCCGAGAGCGCTGCGGCGTTTGCGCAATGGCACGCGAAATGGCAATCGGAAATGCTGGCCTCGCCGGGTGCGGAAAGCTTTGAATACGTCGCACCGACGCCCGATCAAGAAGAAGCCGCGCTGGTGGCGCGATTTAGGACCGTCGACGCGTTGCGCGTGTGGCGTCACGGCGTCGATAACTTAGCACTGCTCGACGAGGCGCGTCCGATGGTCGAGGGCGGCGTCTTCGTGCAGCTGGCGGGTCAAGCGGCGCTCGAGTTTTACACGCAACACAGCGCTACCGAAGTGATTATCACGCGAATCAAAGCCGGTAATGAAACCGCCTATCGCGCGTTTGCCGATCGCATTCAAAAAGTGCAAGAGCGCTTTCCCGGATACATCGGTTCGTTCGTGCAGCCGCCGCATCAACGCGAGACCGGTTGGACGACCGTATTGCGCTTCGATTCGGTCCCGCATCTCAATGCGTGGCTCGGTTCGCCCGAGCGCGCGGCGCTGCTCGCGGAAAGTCACGAGCTGATCGAGGGTTTCGAAGCGCAACGGGTCGATACGTCGTTTCCCGGTTGGGTCCCGGCCGATCCCGCGACCGGCCGGCCGCCGAACATGTGGAAGACGGCGACGCTGGTGTTGTTGACGCTCTTCCCGGTCGTGATGTTCGAGCTACGTTTCCTCAATCCGGTGTTGCGCTCGATCGCAACGCCGCCGGCGCTCGGCACGTTCATCGGCAACGCCATCAGCGTAGCGTTGACGACGTGGCCGCTCATGCCGCTGGCGATTCGACTGTTCGCGCCGTGGCTGTTTCCCGAAGGCCGGCCACGCGCGCTGGTCAACGCGATGCCCTTCCTTCTCGTGTGCGCGTATGCAATTGAGATTCTGGTGCTCTGGAGATTGCTGTGAACCTGAACACGATTACGAGCGTCAAGCGTCCGCATTCGCTCGACGAAGTCGACGGATGGCGCAGCGGCAACGCGTGGCTCGCGGGTGGAACGTGGCTCTTTTCGGAGCCGCAGATCCACACGGATACGCTGATCGATTTGGAGTTATTGCACTGGCCATCGCTGATAGAACGCGAGGACGAACTCGAAATTGGCGCTACTTGCCGTATCGCCGAACTGTACGCGTTTCGGGCGCGCCCCGATTGGATTGCAGCCGCACTGATTGGCGAGTGCTGCCGTTCGTTTCTGTCGTCGTTCAAAATCTGGAACGAAGCATCGATCGGTGGAAACATCGTGATGTCGCTGCCGGCCGGACCGATGATCTCGCTGACTACTGCGCTGGAAGGCGTCTACGAACTGTGGCCGCTGGATGGGGAGCCTCGTCGCGTTTCGGCGGTCGACTTCGTTACCGGCAACCACGCGAACGTCCTCGCGCCCGGCGAACTGCTACGCAGCATTCATCTTCCCGCGAAGGCATTGCGCAAGCGGCATGCGTTCCGACGCGCGGCGCTGACGCACCTCGGACGTTCGTCGGTGCTATTGATCGGAACGCGCGCGGCCGGTGAAATTCTCTTGACGGTGACGGCCGCAACGCTACGCCCCGTGCAGATCCGCCTCGAGCCGAAGCTTTCGGCGCACGACGTGCGCCGGTTCGTCGATCAAGCGATCCCCGACGAACTATATCTTGCCGACGTTCACGGTTCACCGCAGCATCGCAAGCATCTGACGCACCATTTTGGGGCGGAGATCGTCGCGGAGTTGAGCGCGTGAGGGTTACGGTCAATGGCAAGACGTTTTCGGCGACGCCGGATCCCGGTCAATGTTTGCGAACCTTCGTGCGCGATCTCGGTTGGTACGGCACGAAAAAAGGCTGCGACGGTGGCGATTGCGGCGCGTGCACGGTGTGGGTCGACAATACGCCGGTGCACAGTTGTCTGTATCCGGCGTTTCGTGCCGAAGGCAAAAGCGTAACGACGATCGAGGGGCTAGCCAAGCCGGATGGTACGCTGCATCCGATGCAACAGGCCTTTCTCGACGCGCAGAGCTTTCAGTGCGGCTATTGTGCGGCCGGCATGATCATGACCGCGGCTGCGCTCAGCGACGAGCAGAAGTGTGACTTGCCGCAATCGATGAAGGGCAACCTGTGCCGTTGCACCGGTTACCAATCGATTCGCGACGCGTTCACCGGGAAGGTTAACGTGTCGCCCGACCGCGCGGGCCGTTCGGCCGGCCAGAGCGTGCCCAATCCGTTCGCTCGCGACATCGTCACCGGTCACGCACGCTACACCACGGATGTACCGCCGCCCGAAGGCCTGCTGCATCTCAAGGTGCTGCGTTCGCCGCACGCGCACGCTCGAATCGTTGCAATCGATCGAACGAAGGCGTTGGCAACGCCGGGTGTGGTCGACGTCTTTACCTGGGAAGACGCGCCGCGCAAGCTCTATACGACGGCAATTCACGAAGACAACCGCGTCGATCCCGACGATACGTACATGCTCGACAACGTCGCGCGTTTTGCCGGACAACGTATCGCCGCCGTAGTAGCCGAGACCGAGGCGGCCGCCGAAGAAGGCTGCAGAAATCTCGACGTGACCTATGAGGTTCTGCGGGCCGTCTTCGATCCGGAAGAAGCCATGCTTCCCGGCGCGCCGCAGTTGCACGACAAGGGCGAGTTTTCGCGCGCGATGCATCCGGAACAAAACATCTTCGTCGAGATGCACGGGGAGAGCGGCGATATCGCCGCCGGTTTCGAATGCGCCGACGCGATTTACGAAGACACGTACTACGCGTCGCGTCAGCAGCACGTGCATCTCGAAACGATGCAATCGATTTCGTGGCGCGGCGAAGATGGCAGGTATCACGTTCGAACGAGTTCGCAAGGTCCGTTCATCGTCAAATCCAAGCTCTGCTTTCTGTTCGGGCTCAATCAGGCCGACGTGCACGTCTTTTGCGAGCGCGTCGGTGGCGGATTCGGCGGCAAGCAAGATATGATGAGCGAGGACTTACCGCTGCTCGCTACGCTGAAGACCGGCCGCCCGGTCAAATGGGAGTTCACGCGCGAAGAGCAGTTTATCGGTGCGACGACCCGTCATCCGATGAACGTTCACCTCAAAATTGGAGCCACCAAAGACGGCGTGCTCACCGCCATGCAATGGCGAGTTGTCTCGAATACCGGCGCCTATGGTAATCACGGCGGCGAGACGCTCGCAAACGGCATGGTCGGGCCGTGGGCTCTGTATAAGTGCGCGAATAAAAAAGGCGACGGTTACGCGGTTTATACGAACACGCAGTGTGGCGGCGGATTCCGCGGATACGGCACCAGTCAGACCACGTTCGCGATCGAGTCGGCGATCGACGAGCTCGCAAGGATGCTCGACATCGATCCGATTGCGATGCGTCGAACGAATATGGTCGGCCGGTACGACGAGCTTGCCGCGGCTTCGCCGGAAATCAGCGACCTAACGATCGGAAGTTATGGACTCGACCAATGCCTCGACGCGGTCGAACGTGCGATGCGGGAACGAAAGGGTAGGCCCAAGCCGGAAGGCGACGATTGGCTCGAGGGCAGCGGGGTCGCGATCTCGGTGCTGGATTGCGTCCCGCCCACCGAACAACGGTCGGGATCCGAGGTCTCGCTGCTCGAGGACGCCCGTTTCCGTTTCACCGTAGGTTCTACGGAAATCGGAAACGGTTTGATTACAGCTCAGCAGCAAGTCGTCGCGCAGGTGTTGGGCTGCTCGACCGACCGCATCGAGTTCCTCAACGCGGATACGGATCGCACGCCCTACGATAG
Source organism: Candidatus Tumulicola sp. (assembly GCA_036502885.1). Lineage (GTDB taxonomy): Bacteria > Vulcanimicrobiota > Vulcanimicrobiia > Vulcanimicrobiales > Vulcanimicrobiaceae > Tumulicola. The sequence continues at coordinate 707 of DASXXU010000264.1, read as the reverse complement.
CGGGACGTTCGCCAGCGTCGGGATGATGGTTCCGACCAAAGCGGTCGAGAATGCAGCGGTTGCGTTACGCGAACGGATCGTTTCATTCGTGGCGCGGACCACCGGCGAGCGCCCCGACCGTTGCCGTCTCAACGGCGACGGCGTCAGCGTGGGCGACACGGTTATTTCGCTGCAAGAGCTGCACGCCATGGGCGCTGGGAAAAACGTGGAGTTCAGCTCGTTCCGCAAAGCGTATGGATCGCCGAGAACCGTCGCGTTTTTCGCGTATGGCGTGCGCCTGGCAGTGCATCGCGTTACCGGTGAGATCGTTATCCTATACAATATCGAAGCGGTCGACGCGGGCGTCGTGATGAATCCGCATCAGCTGCGTGGGCAGGTGGTTGGCGGTGCCGTTCTCGGCATCGGCTACGCTTTACAAGAAAAAATGGTCTACAACGACGCCGGCGCGGTCGTAAATCCAACCCTTCGCAACTACCGAATCCCCGCGATGGCCGACGCGCCCGATTTCGATGTGTTTTATGCCGATACGTACGACAACATCGGACCGCTGGGCGCCAAGTCGATTGCCGAAAACACGAATAACCCCGTAGCACCGGCGATCGGAAACGCACTCCGCGACGCTACCGGGGTGCGGTTCACGAGCCTGCCGTTTACCGAAGACCGCATATTCGAGCGCTTAGCCTAAGCGATCGACGACCTCAGCGTTC
>DASXXU010000263.1:0-2349 GCA_036502885.1 Candidatus Tumulicola sp. | reverse complement strand
TTTCGCCGTTATGTTTGCCACGGCTCTCGCGACGCCCGGATCGAGCATGAAAAGCCCAATATGCTCCTTTGCGTTTGGATCGTACGCCGTTACCATCTTGACCGGCTGCGTGATCGGAGTTTGGGCGATCGTGTGGACCGTCCTCGGCGCTATCGCTACCAGCAAAGGCAGGTCGTATCGATACCCACTCACCTTCGACTTTGTAAAATAGTATGAGCGGTGTTGTGAGATCGTTTAAGCCCGGTGATAGTGCGGATTGGGCCGCGATGCGCAAGGCGCTCTGGCCCGACGCCGAAATCGATGAGCTGCGGCGAGAGGCCGATACCTTTGCCGCCGGAGAGCAGCTTTCGATTGTCGCGGCGGTTTTTATCGCCGAAGACTCCGGTCCGGTTGGATTTCTCGAGCTTTCGGTCCGGCCATATGCGAACGGCTGCGACTCGAGACCGGTACCGTTTGTCGAAGGCTGGTACGTTAAGCCAAGCGCGCGGGGGCGAGGCGTCGGCCGCGCGCTCATGCTCGCCGCCGAGGACTGGTCGCGCGAGCGCGGGTTCCTCGAGATCGGTTCCGACACCGAGACGTCGAACGAGGCCTCGGCCGAAGCGCACGAGCGATGCGGCTTTGCCGAAACCGAGCGGGTCATCTATTTCCGCAAGTCGATCGCCCAGAAGCCCTGAAACACAGCGACGGGCCTTGTGGTAACGTAGACGTATGATTCAGACGCTCGACCCAGCCGAACGCACCGATCGCAACTGGGGTGTTGCCGCCCACCTATCCGCGCTGCTCGCCGGGGGTGTGGTGCCGTTCGGAAACATCATCGGACCGCTCGTCGTGTATCTCCAGAACCGTGAGACGCGGCCCTTTGCGACGCAACACGCGAAAGCGGCGCTAAACTTTCAGATCACGCTCATGCTCGTGGTGCTGTTGGCTATTATCGTGACCGGCGTCGCTTGCATCGGCCTCTTCGGAACGGCGATCGCTGCGTCCGGCTCGGACGGAGATGCAAATCTTCCCCCGACGTTCTTCCCGTTTGTCTTCGGCGCCGGCGGCTTCTTGGTCGTCGTCGGCATACTGTCGTTCGTTTGGTCGATCCTTGGAGCCATTGCGGCGAGCCAGGGGCGACCGTATCGCTATCCGGTTTCGATGTACTTCGTGAAGTAGAGGCACGCGAATGATTCAAACGATCGATTCAACGGAACGCGAAGAACGCAACTGGGGCGTCGCAGCTCACCTGTCGTCGTTGGTTGCCGTGGCCGGTTTGCCGTTCGGGCACATCGTCGGCCCGCTCGTGGTGTACCTGATCAACGGTGAAAAGCGTCCGTTCGCAACCGCGCACGCGAAAGCGGCGCTCAACTTTCAGATCACGATCTCGATTGGTATGATCGCCCTGTTGATGGTCGGCCTGTTCGCATACTTCGGAGCCATCTTCAGCGCTGTTACGAAAACACCCGAAGGAGCGTTTCCGGTAGCAGCGTTCGTCGGGTTGTTCGGAGTGATGGGTCTGTTCTTCGTCGGCGCGATCTGGTCGTTAGTACTGATCATTATGGGCGCGGTCGCAGCCAGCCACGGCCGTCCGTACCGCTATCCGTTCGCAATCGATTTTGTAAAGTAGGAACCGGCGCGCGTTCGTTCGCAGCGGCTATTCGATCCAGCGATATTCGAACGATCCCCGCGACCGGCACGGCCAACACCATCCCGAGGATGCCGAGCGTTTCGGCGCCGATCACGATCGAAATAAAGATCACAAGCGCCGATACACCGACGCTTTTCCCAACGATGATGGGTGCAAGCACGCGACCCTGCGCTTCAAAGACGAGAATAAATAGGCCAAGCACGATAAGCGCTCGAATTGGTCCCGCGGCGACAAGAGCGACCACGAACATCGGAATGCCACCGATAAACTCACCTAGAATTGGTATGAGCGATGCAACGCCCGCCACAACGGCGAGCAACAACGCGTACGGGACGCGCATAATCAGGAGAATCAGCATCGCCGCAAGCCCGATGATCAGGGCTAGTATGACCTGACCTCGCACGAAGCCGGCGATAACCACGTCGGCATCATCGATAAAGGCAGCGGTTCCTTGACGAGCCTTCTTCGGAACGAGCCGCATGAAGCCGGCGCGAATGCGCTCTACGTCGGTGACGAAGAAAAAAGTTATCGTAAGCACGAGCAACAAATCGACTACGAACGTCACCGTCCCGCGCAGAATTCCTAGTGCTTGCAGCCCGAGGCTCGCACCGAGAGCTGCCGCAATCGCTCCGGCACGAGCGAGATTCGCGAGTACGAAACTTCGAAGCTCGGGTGGTAAAGCTTTTAAGAGCGAACTCGAGCTAGGGTTGGCCGCCTGT
>DASXXU010000262.1:0-11586 GCA_036502885.1 Candidatus Tumulicola sp. | reverse complement strand
ATCGCGGCGATGCCGCGTCGGGTCAAGCACCTCGAGAACATGGCGTCAGCGTTCTTCCAGCCACAGCAGCACCGAGCCGGTGACACCCATGACGAAATTCGGCAACCATGCCGCAATAAATGGATTCAGCGCGCCGTTTCGCCCAAAGGCCGCGGTCGCCGACGTCATCAGGTAGTAGACGAAGAACAGAATGATCGCCATGGCGATGCCGAGGGTGCGCCCGCGCTTGCCGAATCGAAGCGCTAGCGGCAAGGAGAGCACCACCCCGATGAAACACGCGAACGGCCACGCCAGTTTGTTCGCCAAATTGATTTGCAATGCGCCGAGCGTCGTGCCGCCGATGCCTTGGGACTGCAACACGTCGACCTGTTTACGTAGCGATTTGCTGCTCATCGTCCACGGGTCGTTGTTTTGATTGCTGACGAACTGCGAGGCGGTCTCGCCCAACGGAAGGCCGATCGAAATGTTCTTCACCTTCTGCTGGCTGGTCATGTAACCGTCGTTGTTAAAGCGCGTATCGATGACGTCGTGAAGCATGAGCGAGGTGCCCTGGACCGTCGCGGTTTTCGCTTGCAGCGTCTCGTTCCACGGACCGAACTTTGCCGGCTTGAAGATCTGCACGCCGATCATGGTGTGGTTGTCCATGCCGACCTGGCTTACGTAAAACACGTTGCCGGTGTCGGGATCTTTGCGGAAAAACTGCGGTTCCACCGGTAGCGACGCGGTATGGTAGATGATCTGATAAAACGTTCGCGTCGAGAGGTCGACCGAGGGCGGCTCGACCCACTCGTTCGTCGCGTAACAGACCAAAAACATGACGAAGCCGAACGCCAACGGCGTTGCCGAGATTCGCAAGACCGAGATGCCGGCGGTGCGCATCGCCGTAACCTCGTTGTCGCCCATCACGCGTCCCATTGCAAGCAAGGCCGCGAACAGGCACGCGAACGGAAACGCCATCGGGATACATTGCGGAATCCGGAACACGACGAAGCGCAACACCAAGAAGAACGGCGCGTGCTGGTTGATGATGTAGTCGGCCGCCAAGAAGAAGATGTTGAGCGCCCAGAACAGCAAGAAGGCGCCGAACGCAAACAAGAACGGCCCGACCAGCTCGCTCAGCATGTAGCTGTCAAGCAGTTGGAGACGCGGCCACGCGGCTCGCACGCGCGGCATCGGTTGGGGGCGGCTTAAGGTCGCCATCCGGGGCCCGGCGGCGTTAGTAGCTGCGGTACGCCGACAGCACGCGCGTCACATACGCACGCGTTTCCGCATACGGAGGCACGCCGTGATACCGGTCGACGGCGCCCGGCCCGGCATTATATGCCGCGACGGCCAGCGTAACGTTGTCGTGGTACCGGCGTAACAGCGAGCGCAGGTAAGTCGAGCCGCAGTGTACGTTTTCTTGCGGATCGAAGGCGTCGGCGATGCCGCATCCCGCGGCAGTGCCCGGCATCAGTTGCATCAGCCCTTGCGCGCCGGCCGTGCTGACGGCCGACGGGTCGCCGGCCGATTCGGCCATGAGCACCGCGTTTACCAGGGCTTGGGGCACGCCGGTTTCCGCCGACGCGCCGTTCACGAGCGAACGGATCTCTGAGGGCGCAAGCGACCGAGAGCTATACGGAATGTAGCCCGCGCCGCTGCAGGCGTATAGGAGGCTCAACGAGCCGAACATCGCGAGTAGTCGACGCATCCGTTCCTCAAACTACCATGGGGTGTTGGCGTTCCGCGATGGGAACGCCGAAACTCTAACCGCGCTTTCTTCCAACGCTCCCGGCGGGCCTGGGTCCAGACCTTTGGCACACTTTGCGCGTGGACCCAATCCTAGACGCTTCTCCTGTTCTCTTGCTGAGAGTTTATCAGCGAAACAAGCTTTCTAACGGCCCCGTATAAGGACGCATGATGGCATACCGTGTTGCCGCCTGTCTGGCGGCTCTCTTTGCATTCGTTACCCCAGCAGCCACCCGCGCTGCGGATGGAGACGATCGTGTCGCCGCCGTGCTCTCCGCCTCGCGCGCGGCCTTGGGCGGCTCGGCGATCCAGAGCCTGACCGGCCTCAAAGTAACCTCGAAGATCAACTTCGGCGGTCTTTCCGGCACCGATATTGCATGGCAAGCGATCGGGCGCCCTGAAGCTTCGGAAGCATTCGACACGCCTCCGATTAGCGGCGGCGACGGTTACGATGGCACGGACGTTTGGAATCTGGATGGTTCCGGCTTGGTGTCGGTGGATGGCGGGGATGCAGGGCGGTCCGCGACCATCAGCGGCGACTTTATGTCGAGCTACGCGCTATGGTCGGATAACTACGGCGGCGCGAAGGTTCGATATGGTGGCACCCAGACGGCAGATGGTAAGACCTACGACGTCCTCGATGTAACCGCGCCGAAATCGCTGATCCCGTTTCAAGTGTGGATCGATCAAACGACCCATCTACCCGAACGCTCGATGCAAACCATCGGACCGATCGTTTCGACCTCGATGTTTTCGGACTACCGCCCGGTCAACGGCGTGCAGTTTCCGTACTCACAGCATACTTCGTCGAGCGACGGTAACTCGACGACGGTAACGGTTACGGATGTCGTCGCGAATCCGCCGGGTCTCGACACGCATCTGCAGAAGCCGGCGTCCGACGTGCACGACTTTTCGATCGTCGGCGGCGGCACTTCCACCAACGTTCCGTTCGACTTGGTCGACAATCATGTGTATCTCTCGCTGCTGCTGAACGGTCGCGGGCCCTACCGGTTCATTTTGGATACGGGTGGTGCGAACTTCGTCGATCCGGCCGTTGCGCGCGAGATCGGCGCCGCAGGACGTGGATCCGTGCAAGGTGGAGGGGTCGGCGACACGACGGAAGCCTTCGCCTTTGCAAAGGTCGATTCGATGCAAATTGGCACGGCAAAAATTACCAATCAACTCTTCGCGGTCGCGCCGACGCGCGCGGGCTTCGGGATGGCCGGCGGCCAGCCCGTCGATGGTTTGATCGGCTTCGAAGTGTTGTCGCGTTTCGTCACGACCTTCGATTACGCCGGAAATACGGTGACGTTCACGATGCCGGGTTCGGCCACGACGCCTCCTAACGCAAACGTCGTTCCGTTCGTTCTCGACGGACGTCAACCGCAGTTCCCTTGCAGCGTCGATTCGATCGCTGCCCAATGTACGCTCGACACCGGTTCGCGCGCTTCGATCTCGCTCATGACCCCGTGGGTCACCGCAAATCCGCAGGTCGTTCCGTCGACCATCAGCAGTGTGGGAGTCAACGGGTTTGGCATTGGTGGCGGCGAGCTCGGCCGACTGGGCAGAATCAAAACGCTTGGCTTTGGAAACTTTATTTTGTCGAACGTGATCGCCGACTTCAGCGCCGCGAAAAGCGGTGCGTTCGCGATGCCGTTTATCGCCGGCAACGTCGGCGGCGGGGTGTTCAAGCGCTTCAGTCTGACGCTGGATTACGGCAAACAAACCATGGTGCTGCAATCCAACGATTCGTTTATGACGCCGGACGATTACGAGCGCGCCGGGTTGTTTTTGATCAATCGCGGCGGGGCGATCACGGTTCTGGACGTTCGTCCGAAAACCGCTGCGGCGCAAGCCGGCTTCCTCAAGGGCGACGTCATCGATTCGATCGATGGCAAGCCGGCTGCCGGAATGACCTTGCAGTCGATTCGCAAGTTGTTCTTCCAGACTGCCGGTACGAAAATCCAGATCGGCGTAACGCGTAAGGACGCTTCGCACGCGACGCTAACGCTCACGCTCGCAGACGTCGTGTAGTTGCATACGGCCATGGGATGGTTAACGAACTTTCGAAACGCCCTCCTATGGCCGCCGTTCATCGTGCTATTTCTGTACGGCGTGGCATCGCTGGCGTTGCCGCACCGGTACCTGCTCTTTAGCGGGGACGGTGGCCAGATCGTTTCCGGGATACTGTTTGCCTTGGTCGCGCTGTCGATCGTATCGTTTTTCGTGCCATCCCTCGCTCACGCACAACGCCCCTTGGCATTCGCGCTGACGATCGTTGCCAGCTTATGCGCGATCGGATACTTCGTGCAAATTATCGGGCGCATCGCGATCGGCGGAAGCGATCTGAAGGGGAATCTGTTGCTTCAGGCGGCGATTTTAATTTGGGTGATGCTCGTCCTTACGTTTGCGTTGTGGTATTGGCTGATCGACGATGGACGCGATTTTTTCTTTCCGCAAAAAGACAATAGCGATTTTCCGGGTTGGAAGCCGAATTTCGTCGATTACGTCTTCTTAGGCTTCACGACGTCGACGGCATTTAGTCCAACGGATGTGCTGCCGGCGTCGCGTCGAGCCAAGATGTTGGTAATGGCTCAGTCGTCGCTTTCGTTGGCGACGGTGGCGATCGTCGCGGCGCGAGCCGTCAACGTATTGACCTAGGCAGGGACGAGCCGGTGCGGGCGGTATCGCTCGTGCGGGAGGATTAACCCATGCCAAATCGTTCGCTCCCGATCGCGCCCGTCTTTATCAGTACGTTCGTTCTAGCCGCGTGCGCCGGCCCAAGTGCCGGCAACGCGCCCCAATCGTTCTCGCCGGCACTCCGAGCTTCAACGGCCTCGAGAATGGCAAGCGATGCAAAGCAGCAGAAATCGCTGCTCTACGTTTCGTCGGTCTTGACCAACAGCGTGTACGTTTATTCGTTTCCTAAAGGCAAGCTCGAAGGAACGTTGACGGGCTTCAACACGCCGTATGGATTGTGCAGCGACGGCGCCGGTAACGTATGGGTGGTTAACGATGCTGCCAACGACATTATCGAATACGCCCACGGCGGTACGACGCCGATTGCAACGCTATCGGATCCCGGTGAATATCCGGAGGGCTGTTCGGTCGATCCGACCACCGGAAATCTCGCGGTGACGAACTTCTTTAGCTCGTCGGGTGGCGGCAGCGTCGCGGTCTATGCCAAAGCGGCCGGAACGCCGACCTTGTACACGGATCCGGATATCGCGGAGTTTCGCTTCTGCGGTTACGACGACAAGGGCAACTTGTTTGCCGACGGCGCGACCTCTGCCTCGGTATTCGAGTTCGCAGAATTACCGATCGGAAAGAAAGCCCTCAAGACGATCCCGGTGCAGGAAACGGTTGAGTGGCCGGGCGCCGTTCAATACGATGGTAAGTACGTGGCCGTCGGCGACACCGATACCGGAAAAGTGTACCGCATAGAGGGCAAGTCCGGTAAGGTGATGCAGACCGTCACCCTGGGAGACGCAACCGAGCTAAATCAGTTCTGGATCGCTCTCGGGTCGAAAGGAAAGTCGAATATGGCGCAATCACAGTTGGTCGGGCCATTGGAAAGCGGCAACGCGGTAAACCTGTACCCGTATCCGTCGGCGAAGTTCTCTCAAAAGATCGTTCAAGTTTCCGAGCCGTTCGGCGCGGCGGTGAGCTCGATCTGATGAACGACAAATTGAGCTTTGCAAGCGACATCCGGCCGATGTTTACCGACCTCGACGTCGATCACATGAAGCATGCCGGAATGGATCTGAGCGATCGAAACGACGTCGAGAAACACGCCAAAGCGATTCTCGAGGTCGTTACCGCCGGCAGTATGCCGCCCGCGGGTACGGGAGAACGCTGGACGTCCGACATGTGCGACCGGTTCAAACGATGGACCGACCAAGGTTGTCCGGCGTAGAAGACACGCGCTAACGCTTTCGTAAGGATTGTCGTTGCGTCGTCCGTCGAAAGCATTACAACGCATAGCGCCACTAGCGATAATAGTTATCGCCGGAATCGTCGTTCGTCTTCCGGCGAGTGCGGATATACCAGCCGCTGACGCGACGATCATACCGAAGCCGACGGCATCGCCGCGCTGGACGTTGCACGTTACCGGCACGAACGTCTTCGTCGATCAAGCGACCGGTGGACCGGGCGCGTCGCCGCCCGAAGGTCCGGCGTTTGCGAAGGGCGACCCCAACGCGCCGATGTCACCGTACGATTGGTTTTCGGCCGTGCCGTTGGTGCCCGGCGTGGCGGGCGTCGCGCAATACGCCTTCGATGTCGGTTATCGATCGTCGAAGATTCAGGCCGATGCGACCTTCACGGTTACCGGCGTCGATGGCAGCATTACGAACGCCGTGTATTGGGGCGAACCGTTAACCGGGCCGATCGATCCGCACGAGGGCCGTTCGGCAATTCCATACGGCGTTGTTTTTCCAACGCACGCGGGTACCGACGACACGGTTGGGGGCGGGTGGGCGCTGCCGTATAGCGCGTCGATTGGAGATATCGACGGGCATTGGAAAGTGTCGGGCGGGTACGTGCAGACGTCGCAGTATCCTGGTTTCGTGTTCACTGAACCGGCTTTAACGAACTGGTCGGCTTCGCTTTCGACGGCACCGTTTCTATCCAGCGGCGCGGGCATCTCCGATCTCGATTCGTGGAAGCACTTTGCATCGGCGCTACCATTGCTCGGCGTTGATGCAACCGGGTCCGTCGGTAACGTTCGCCTCGAGGCAACGGACGCGTTGTTGCCGAGCCCGCCTGGGACCGCCGCGCGCATGAATGGCTTCTCGTCCAAACTCGATGCGGGCAACGGTGCTTGGGTTTCCTTCGATGTCGTGCACGTCGATACGTCTGGCTCGTCGCTTACCGTGCCGGCACTGTTTGGTGCCGATCCAACCTTGCACCCAGGTGCGCAAGGAAATCTCGCGACCAGCACGTTGGCCGGTCAATCGCAAACCATCGCCGGTCTCGCGGGAACGTTTCATCCGTTTCGGGGCTACGACGCGACCGCGCAAGTCGGACGCGCTTGGTACGATGCGTCGCTGCTTGCGCGGCCCGGCTCGACGCACCCCGGCAACTACCAACACTTCGAGTTCGCTCGGCATTTCAATAAGTCCGACGATCTGGGCATCGAATACTACCGGTTCGATCCGCACTACGCTACGATGATACTGCCGTACGGTGTTTTGGAAAACGTGTGGGGCATCGCGTGGGCGTATCCTGGACCTTGGCTCAAAGGAAACTATCAACTCGTCAGCGACAACGTCGCCGGCTCGAATCGTTTGGGGTTACGCGCCTTCGGCGATTACGTTCGCGGCAAGTTGCGGATCAATGCCTCGTACTATTCCTACCGGCAAGTCGATCCATCGACCTATTCGAACCTCACGCAAACGGGGTTTGTAGAAGTCGATTACTTGACCGAGGCGCCGCGCGATTCGACCTACGGTTTCACGCACGGCATCGCGACGTACGCGGGCTGGAACCTCGAGCGTGACACGGTCGGCATCGATTACGAGCGCGATACGCAGTCACGCGCGTACGACGGAGCGGCGACGGGCGATCTGGTCGCCATGCGTTATTCGCAAATCGTCGCCTCCGAGTCGCACCGGTTCTCCAAACGCCTGACCGCGGCCGCCGGGTACGCGCGCTACGGCGCCGATGGAATGTGGGGCACGACGCCGGTAGACGGCGTGTATGCCTGCGGGTTCATCGGCGGTGAGTGGGAGTTCGCCCAGGGACAACAAGTCTTCGTGCAGATTCGGCGCTACGGCGTCATGGGATTGCCATCGATTCCCGGTAACCTGCCGCCGACGTTACGCGGCACGGCGATCGTCGTCGATCACCACATTACGTTATAGGGCGCGGCTCCATCGTCAGGGTTCGCGCAGCACGCTTTGCGTTAGCACGTTTGGCAGCACGGGCAATGTGCTTGTCATTTCGTCGATGCTGTCGAACGCGATGCTGGCGCCGTCGAAGGTGCGGTCCCGATGGAATCGCAGCGGTGCTAGCGTCGTTTCATTCTTGATGTACGTCAGACCGCCGGCCGTCGCGAACGTGACCGTCCACGGCACTTCGGTCATCGGCGCGTTCGAAAAGTTCCCTTGCAGTTTCGCCTGCAGAACGCTGAAGGTCGTTTCATCGATCCAGAGGTCGCGAAGCCGGTTGATCGCCGGCGACCGCAGCGGTGCGAGCCGAAGGTGGTACGCCGGTATACCGGCCATCGTTTCCTCGCCGGTAAGCGAGATATCGTATGCGCGATTCTCCGAAACGACCGTCGCGATCGAATGAAGCGATCCGCTCTGATCGTTTTGTGAGGCCGCTGGGCCGGTAGCGCGATCGTCCAGACCAAACATATACGCCGGGCTCAGCAACGGCACGCCCAAAAAATCGGGGAGCGCTTCTTTACGACCCCCGGCCGCCGACCACGCGTGGATGGGGCCGCCCGAGTGCTCGTTCCACGCAAGCCTCATGACAAATCGCACGTTCACGCCGGTCGCGTCATGCGGAGCTCGTTGCTCTTCGTCGCTGACCCCGAGTGGCCGAACTTCGCCATCGACTGATTCGCAGACGAAGTGCTCGTGTTTCGCGACATCGCCGTCCAGCACGCCGATCGTAATGCCGAATCGGAACGGATCCGGATACCGTTGCGCTGCGAGCGCACTTCGCGCTTGGTCGTAAATCGCATAGGGATCCGGCGGCGACGTAGCATTCGCGCCGAGCAACAGCAACGACGAGATCGCAACGAGCGAACGCATCACGTTCAGCATATCGCAGTTCGTCGCGGATTACACGTGCGGCAAATGAAAATTTATGCGAACGTATGTTCGCTAACGTTCTAACCTTCGATCAAAATCATCGCTTGCTTACGCTTGCCTTAACATTCCCTGGGGTTTATAGTGGAGTGAAGTGGTGTCCGGTGGTGCCTTGGGGAGGTATATGTGCACGCGGAGCTGCCGCGTTTTACGGGGTCTGTCGAGCATGCTCTTGACGATAAGAGCCGGCTCATCGTGCCTGCGCGCTTTCGCGAGCGCCTGGGCGCCGGCTTCGTGCTGACGATCGCGGAACCCGACCCCTGTTTAGCGCTCTTTCCGAGCGTTACGTGGGCCGGCGTTTGCAATCGTCTGGAGGCGGCACCCCGCAAGCCCGAAAGCTACCGCCGGTTCATCCGTCATCTGTTCGCGCACACCGAGGAAGTCGCGTGCGATGCTCAGGGACGCCTCGTAATTCCGGCTGCGTTGCGCGCGTATGCGGGCATCGAGCGTGACGTCGTTTCGGTAGGTTCGCTGACCCGCGTCGAGGTGTGGGCCAAAGAGCGGTATGCGGACTACTCGCAACCCGAAGAGGGGGTCGCCGATTTTATGGCCGACCTCGGATTGTACTGATGTGCGCCGAGTATGACGCACGTTCCGGTACTTTTGGAGCCGGCTTTGGATTGGCTTGCGGTGCGGCCGAATGGCATCTACGTCGATGCCACGTTCGGCGCGGGTGGACACTCGCAAGCGATCTTGGACCGCTTGACCGACGGTCGATTGATCGCCCTGGATGCGGACCCGTCGGCGACGTCGCGAGCTCAAGCGATCGCCGATCCGCGCTTGACGTTTTGCTCGACGAACTTTCGCGAGCTCGACGCCGCGCTCCAACAACTCGGCGTCGAGTACATCGACGGAGCGCTATTCGACATTGGTGTTTCGTCTATGCAGCTCGATGACGGTGGCCGCGGCTTCTCCTTTACAAAGGAAGCGCCGCTCGACATGCGCATGAATCCCCACGCCGGTCGCAGCGCCTATGATGTGCTTTCGACCGCCAGCGAACGCGAGCTGGCCGATATCTTTTTTCACTACGGTGAAGAGCGCGCAGCACGCCGCATCGCCCACGCCATCGTCGAACGCCGCTCGGCCGGCGCGCTGCCAACCACCACGACCGAGTTCGCATCGCTAGTTTCGGGCGTCGTACATCGTCCCGGACATCGCGAGCGCGTTCATCCGGCGACCCGCGTTTTTCAAGCCCTTCGTATTGCCGTTAACGACGAGCTCGACTCGCTGCGCGATGGCGTTAATGGCGCGGTTGGTAAGTTGCGCGAAGCCGGGCGCATCGTCGTCATCAGTTTTCACTCGCTCGAAGATCGGATCGTCAAGCAGACGTTTCGTAGCGACGAACGCCTCGAAGTCCTCACCAAGCGTCCCGTGATCGCCGACGACACCGAGATGTCGGCAAACGCCCGTGCCCGCAGCGCCAAACTGCGTGCCGCTCGACGGAAGGCCAGCTAGTGATTCAACCTCGCGCGCTCCCGCAACAACGTCCGCGCGTCAGCAACCCGCGCGTCGCGCGCGCCGCAAGCGAACGCCGCGCCGTACGCAAATCGCGAGCGCGGTATGCCGACGTCGTGCGCGCCGCCCGTGTCATCGGGATCTTGCTGGTGGTCTTCATGTCCTACGTCCTATTGACGTCCCGCTTGACCGGCTTGTCGTATGCGGTCGCGGCGGCCGAACGTCAAAAAGAAGTCGTGCAACTCGAATCGATGCGTCTGGACGACAAGATCGCCGCGTTGCGCTCGGATGACCGGCTCTCCGCGCTCGCCGCGCGCTTGGGAATGCGCGACCCGGAGCGGTTCGCGGTCGTGCATTTGCCGCAGGTTCGTCCCGATGCCGATCGTTCGCACGTCGCCGTGCTCTCGTCGTTGGCCGGGATGTTTCTGCCGGCGGTAGGACGGTCGCGGTAGCGGTCCGGCTCCGCTAGTGCATCAACGCACGTTCGCCCGCGTTTCACCCGCTCGCGCGCGCTGGCTTTTTTATATTTGGATGATCGTCGCTGCGTATTTGACGTGGCGCTTGTACGACGTCCAGGTGATGCACGGCGGCCAATATAGCCGTCAAGCGCTCGCGCAGCGTTCCGACACGGTCGAAATTTTCGCCCGCCGCGGCAGCATAACCGACCGCAACGGTAACGTGCTGGTGCAATCCATGCCGTCCGAAAGCGTTTACGCGGTTCCGCGCGACATCGTCGATCCGGATGCAACCGCCGCGAAACTGCAAACCGTGGTCGGCAAGCTCAGCCCCGGTACGATCGCTGCGTTACACGACAAAGATTCGTGGTTTGCGTGGATCGCGCGGAAGGTTCCGCACGAAGAAGCCGCGCGCGTGCAAGCGTTGGGCCTGTCGGGGGTCACCCTTAAAGAGGAAGAAACCGGATTGCGGGTCGATTCGGTCGGCACGCTGGCCTCGACCGTGCTCGGCTTCGTGGGCACCGACGAAAACGGTCTCGACGGTTTGGAATATTCGCAGGATGCGCTGCTCCGCGGACGGTCCGGCAGCGTCATGCTCGAAGCGGATGAGTTCGGCCACCCCATCCCGTTCGGAAACGAACGAATCGTGAAACCGGCCGAGCCCGGCTCGACGCTGCAGTTAACGATCGATTCGTATCTTCAGTTCGTCGCGGAACGCGCGCTGTTCAAGCAATACTCGGCGTTTCACGCGCTCGACGGTACGGCGATCGTGATGGATCCGTACACCGGTGAGATATTGGCGTTGGCCAATGCGCCCGACTTCGATCCGAGCAAATTCTGGAAGTTTAGCAACGATCAGCGCCGCGACCGCGCCGTAATGGATGCGTACGAGCCGGGCTCGACATATAAGCTCGTTACCGCCGCGGCCGCCCTCGACTCGCACAAGGTTGGGCTCGGCACGCTGTTCCCGGCGCGCGAGGCCCTGGAAGTTGGCGGCCGCACCATTCACAACGCCGACGACGACATGCCGGCCGGCGGGCTCCCCATCGGGAGCACGTGGCTGCTCGTCAGCGGGTTCCACGAGCAGACGTTCGCGGGGGGCGGCGGCGGCTTCGGCGGCGGGGGCGTCG
>DASXXU010000261.1:0-2531 GCA_036502885.1 Candidatus Tumulicola sp. | reverse complement strand
GTATCCATAGTTTTGACGCCCCTGCTGCCCGCCGGGCCTGGGTCCACGGTCGATTCGGAGCGAGCCGTCTACCCGGCGAGCATGATCAAGGTCCCCTTGGCCGCGACGTGCCTGCTTGAGGCCGCCGCGGGCCGCTTTTCGACCACCGGGCGAGTACAGATCTCGACCGCTAACATGACGGCCAATGATGCCGAATCGCCGTTGGTCCCGGGGTATATCGCGAGCGTCGACCAGCTGATCCGGTTAGCGATCGAGCGGTCCGATAACGTCGCCACGAACCAGCTGCTCGACCTGGTCGGAAGGGAACGGGCCACCGAATTGGCCGCGGAGCGTCTCGGGCTGGCGAACACACAATTTTCGCGCAAGCTGTCGGGCAGCGAGCCGCTCATCGACGATCCCGGGTGGGACGGCGTGCACCGCAACGCGCATCCAGCCGCTGACGCCGCGGCGTTGTTCGTGCGAATCGATGCCGGCGATTTCGAGGGCGCATCGGTTCTACGCGAGTGCTTGCTACGCCAACATTGGAACGACAAGCTCAGCGCGGGGCTGGAAGCCGGGGACACCTTCGCGCACAAAACCGGCGACACCGACGAGGTTACGCACGACGCTGGAATTCTCTCGACGCGCGAGGGACGGCGATACGTGCTCGTGGTGTACGCAGCGATGCCGTCGAGCCCGGAGAACAACGCGCGGTTTGGTCCGTTCATGCACGCGATGCGCGCGCTGCTGTAAAAGAAAAAGGCGGCGCGTTTCCGCACCGCCTTTCGCTACTCGCGTTGGGTCGTTACTTGAGTAACGGTCCGAACGTATCGAACAACATCACGCCGATGCCGCTCATCTGATCGTATCCCGTCATTGCCGAGTACTGACCGATGCTGCCTACCGTGATATCGCGGAAGTAGGCTTTCTTGCCCTTGCCATAGCCAACCTTATCCCACTGCTTGTACATCGTGGTGTTCAGGTAGCCGGCGCGCGACTTGTTGATCTGATCGACCGACGTCAGGCCGGCGCCGAAGATCGGCGATGCCAACGACGTTCCGCCGATCGGACCTTGGAAGCTGCCATCGTAGTACAACGAGGCTCCGCTGTTCGGGTTGGCGTCGAACGCGACGTCGGGGAGGTTACGACCGCTCTTGATGACGTTCTTCACGCCCTTTTGGTAGCTCGGAACCGGGAAGACGACCGAAACGCCGCCGCCCGTGTCATCCCAACCGACTTCGCTGACTTCTTTGCCGGTCGTGGGGTTGATCTCTAACGTCGTTCCGCCGATCGACACGCCGTGCGGCGTATCCGTCGGAGATCCGACCGAGACCGAGCGACTGCAGCCGTATGTGAATACGCCATCATCACCCGAAGACGCGTGGAACGTGATGCCTTCCGCGCCGCCCTGCTCGAAGATCTTATCCGCGGCCTTGGGGAAGTTCGGATCGAACGCCGTTTCGCACTGGCTGTAGCTCGTGTTAACGGTGTCGACTTTGTTATCTTGGACGATCTGGTTGTACATGTCGGTGAAGTTTGAAATGCTTTGCGTTTCAGACGGCACGGTGTACAGGTACAGGGCCGTATCCGGGTCTACGCCGACGATCGTCTCGACGTCGAGGTTGGTCTCGACCGTGTCGCCCGTGATTCCCGGAGGTGCTCCGCCATCGACGGGAACGCGCGTGGTCTTGACTTTTTGCTTCTCGCCGAAGTACGTCAGGAAGCCGGCTAAGTCGCTATCGAGGAAATCGGCATCGCCAACAACCGCCGACGCTTGACCTTGGCCGAGCGCTTTCGTGTTGAAGTCGTATGCGATGCGGTACGCTGCCGGGCCGTAACCGTGGTCCGGGCCCCTCAGGATCGGGGCTTTTTTAGCCTGCGCGATACACTTGACCGGGGTGGGCCGCTGGGCCGGGAACACATACATCGGATGCATCTTGTGCGCGCTGTCTAAGCCGACGACCGCGTAAACGGTCTGACCGAGCTGCGCCGGGATCGTCGGCGATATCGTTTCGATATACCGTGCGCTTCCGTCCGACAGTTGGATGTTGTGAATTTCGGTCGAGAACAATTTCTCGGCGGCCGGTGCCGGCGCGCTCGCGTCGATAACCGTGCGGTTCGCGAACTGGTGCGTAACCGTAAAGCCCGCATCTTTGAGCTGTTTGATCGTCGACTCGTATTGATCTGCGGTCGCGCCAAACTTCTCCACGAATTGTTGCTGCGACAGGAAGTGATGATACTGGCCCGATCCGGGATCGGCTTGGTCTTCAACCAGTTTGTCGAGTTCGTCCTGATTGCGGTACTTAAGAACGACGGCAAGGTTGACTTGCGTGCCTGAAGTAGCGCGGCCCATGTCGTGAAGCGATTCGACCTGGCTCTGCGAGCTGAGTCCGTTCATCGACATGCCGCCGGCTGGGGCAAAGCCCGAACCGGTACCCGCACAAGCCGAAAGCAAACCGCCAACGAGGGCGGCGCCTACGGCCCGGGTAGTAAGATCGTGCAAACGCATTCGCGTTCTCCTCATGTGTTGTGAGACGAGATAGCGCCGGTTA
>DASXXU010000260.1:0-4317 GCA_036502885.1 Candidatus Tumulicola sp. | reverse complement strand
CGTGCGTTAGCCAAGCGCCGCCGAACACCAATCCGGATGACACCTTGCCCGGCTTTGCGCTGAGCACGTTCTACGAAGCATATGTCGCTTTCAAGAACCCCGATTGGTATGGCAAGCTGGGCGACCAGGTCTTTACGTCCCCATGGGCCGGCCCGTCCGATTCGCGTCTGAAGCCCGAAGCGTACCAAGGCGCCGACGTAGCCTTCAGCGGCATTAAGGATTGGACGTTTGAGGCCGCGGATATGTGGCAGTTCGAAAACCGCACGTCCAACACGTTCGGGAGCACGACGTTGCTGACGAGCTTTCCGGCCGGCAACAGCGGCATGCCCGCGAACATTTACGTTCCGGGCGGCGGCAATATCAACACCAGCGGCTTCTTCTACGGTAAGGTCGGATACGCCGGAGATCAGGGTCTCAGCGCCGACGGATACTTCTACGGCATTTCCGACCTGATGAACATGTGGTGGGGCGATGCCAAGTACGTGTTCGGCCAATCGAAATATAAGCCGACGCTCGAATTTCAGGGCGGCACCGAACAAAATGCCGGCCAGTCGTATCTCGGCTTGATCAACAGCCAGGTTTTTGGCGTGCGCGTCGGTGCGAACGTCACGAAGAACATTCTGTTTACCGTCGCATACGACGGTTTGCCGTGGAAGACCGATACGGTGTTCCTTCCGAAAGGTTCGAGCTGCAGCAGCTCGACCTATCAACTTTCGGCTAAGGGTGTTACGGTTGCAAATTTCTTACCGTTGACCAGTAACGGTACGGGGGTTTGTTCGAACAACCCGGACGGTTCGGTGAACTTGTTGTACGGCGGCTGGGCCAGCCCGTACACGGACAACTACACGTCGGATCCGTTGTTCACGACGATGGGTTCGCAAGGTATGATCGAGCGCCGTGCAGCCGGCACTTCGGAAAAAGCGCAACTCACCTACACCTCCGATAACAAGCGCATTACGTTCCTGGCGGCCTACGGTTGGTTCCAATATGGAAACTCGGTCGTACAGAGCGCGAACACCACGGAGTGGGACATCGACGGCACGTACCGGTTCAACAAATGGAGCGGCAAGGGTGCATACAAAGGTCTGATGTTACGCGACCGTTACTTCAATCGCTACGTCGGCAATACGTTCTGCGGCGCGATCAACACCACGTGCCCGCCAAACTATGCCTACGCTGCTCAATATCTCGGCGGTCTGCCGATCTTCAAGTACAACCGCGCGCAGCTCGAGTACGATTTCTAAACCGCCTCGGGTAGGATGACCGCGACGGCCTCGAGTGCAATACTTGGGGCCGTCATGGCATCGATGCGAGCGCTCACGAAGCCCGAGCGAGAACCGGGCTTTCACCTCACCGACGTTCCGATCCCCAGCCTCGGTCCCAACGACGTCCTGATTCGCGTAGAAAAGGCCGGCGTTTGCGGAACCGATCAACACATTTACCGCTGGGACGCGTGGGCCCAGGAACGCATTCATCCGCCCCTGGTCGTCGGCCACGAATTTATGGGAACCGTTACCGATGTCGGCTCGGCCGTGCGTTCGGTACGTATCGGCGAGCGCGTTTCGGCCGAAGGCCACATCGCGGACCTGACGTGTTTGCTGTGCCGTACCGGGCAGGCGCATATCTGTCAGCACGTCGAGATCATCGGCGTCGATCGCGACGGTGCATTCGCCGAATATATCGCGATGCCCGAATACAACGTGTGGAAGCTCGACCCGGCGATTCCCGATACGTACGCCGCAATTCTCGACCCGTTCGGCAACGCGGTGCATACCGTCATGGCGGCCGGCGTTAGCGTAAAGAGCGTGGTGATCACCGGTGTCGGTGCGATCGGGCTGATGGCGGTTGGCGTAGCGCGCGCAGCCGGTGCCACCAAAATCTTCGCCATCGATCGCAATCCCGCGAAACTCGAGATCGCCCAACGGCTCGGTGCCGATCAAACGTTTCTCGCCGGCGACGATTCGATCGGCGCGCGAATCTTGGAACAGACCGGCGGCAACGGCGCCGACGTACTGCTCGAAATGTCGGGCAGCGAATCGGCAATCGATGCCGGATTGCAAACGTTGCGTAACGGTGCGACGGCCGCCATGCTCGGCATCCCGAGCCAACCGATTCGCATCGATCTCGCACAACGAATCATCTTCAAAGGCATTACGATGCTCGGTATCAACGGACGCCGGATGTTCGAAACGTGGTATCAGGCGCAGGCGCTGCTGGCGAGCGGGAGGATAGATCTCGAGCCGATCGTTACGCACGTCCTTCCGTACGTGGACTTCGATCGAGCGTTCGCGCTGATGGAGAGCGGCGAGGCTGCGAAAGTAGTACTGGATTTCAAAGGAGATATAGCGACGGCATGAATCAGACGTTCGAAGGTAAGCTGCAAGGCGATCTCGATGCGCTGCGGGCTGCGGGCACGTACAAACATTTACGCCACATCACGACGCCCATGGCGCCCGAAGTGCACATGGAAGAAGCCGGCGACGTGATCGTGCTGTCGAGCAATAACTATCTGGGACTGGCCGATTTGCCCGAGGTAGTCGAAGCCGGAAAGCGCGGTCTGGATCGCTACGGTGCCGGCACGGCATCGGTGCGGTTTATCTGCGGAACCTTCGATATTCACCGAACGCTGGAAAGCAAAATCGCATCGTTCCTCGGAACCGAAGCCGCGCTATCCTACGTGGCATGCTGGAACGCCAACACCGGTTTGTTCGCGACCATCTGCGACCAAGGTTCGGCAATTATCTCGGACGAGCTCAATCACGCCTCGATCATCGACGGCGTGCGTTTGGCCTCGAAGGCGCGTCGCGAACGCTACAAACACAGCGATATGCAACAACTGCACGAGAAACTCGAGGCGGTCAAGGGCTGCTTCCCGATCGTGATCGTGACCGACGGCGTATTTTCGATGGAAGGCGATCTAGCGAAACTGCCGGAGATCGTCGAACTGGCGCGCGCGCACGATGCGATCGTGGTGGTCGACGATTCGCACGGAACCGGAGTGATGGGTAAAACCGGCCGTGGAACGATCGAACATTTCGGGCTGACCGGGCAAGTGGATATCATCACCGGAACGCTTGGGAAAGCGCTCGGCGGCGCGGCCGGCGGCTTCGTTGCCGGCAGCAATGCGCTGGTCGACACGCTGATCCAGCGTTCGCGTCCGCAACTCTTTTCCAACGCTTTGCCGGCGACGGTGGCATGCAGCTCGCTCGAAGCCATCGAGTATCTCGACGGGCACCCCGGCTTGGTGCAAACGTTGCGCGAAAATACGGCCTACTTCCGCGCGGGCCTCAATCGCATCGGTTACAAGCCAATCGAGGGCGAGAGCGCGATCGTACCGATCATCGTTGGCGAAACGGCCTTCGCCATCGCTATGAGCGATAAGCTTTTGGCAGCCGGCGTATTCGTAACCGGGTTCGGCTTTCCGGTCGTCCCCGAAGGGACCGCCCGTATTCGCGTGCAGATCAGCGCGGCTTTAACGAAAGACGAGATGGATCGTGCGCTCGTGGCGTTCGAAGATGTCGGCAAATCGGTGGGAATCCTCAGCGCTCCGTAAAGCGCTGATCGATGCCGTGCCGGCGATGGCCGGCACGCTCGCCAGCTTCTTGGTGACGTACGCATTGTGCGTACGCTTAGGGACGAACGCATCGCCGGCGATTCTTTCGGCGGTACTGTGCCTGGGCATCTCGCGTGCGCCGGAGCGGCATGGGTTCATCGCGCTTTTGCGCCGCTGCATCGTGGTGCCGCTGATTGCCCTGGGCGTATCGCTCGTCGGCGCCACGTTCTTGCGCGCGCCGATCGCCGGTGCGGTGCTCTTCACGGTCGGGATGAGTGCTTCGGTCGCACTACGCGAATACGGGCGCGTTGCCTCGGCGATGGGAAGAACGATCGCGTTAACCCTGATCTCGATGCTGGTCGTGCCGGTAGCGATCGATCGGTCCGGCGGCGTTGGCGTTACTATCGCATTGTTACTGTTCGCCGCGATCGTCGCGCAACTGTGCGCGTGGAGTGCGGGAGCACTGGCAAATGTTGCCGGCGTGACGGCGGCCGTCGATGCTGCCCGGGCGCCACGGAAAAAGCGCGAGAAGAAGGCGGAGGCGAGCAAGCTATCGGCCGCGCATCGCATGGCGCTACAGATGTTGGTCGCGCTCGCATTGGCGTTCGCAATCGGTATGACGTTCTTTCGGCTGCATTGGGCGTGGGTCGTGTTGAGCGCGTTTATCGTTACCAGCGGCGCCATCGGCCGCGGCGACGCACTCTACAAAGCGCTTCTGCGCGTCGCCGGAGCGATCGCCGGAACGCTCGTTGCTGAGTTGCTGA
>DASXXU010000259.1:0-11023 GCA_036502885.1 Candidatus Tumulicola sp. | reverse complement strand
CTAGCGCGGCTAAACTTGGTTAGGTGCGGAGTTTATAGCCGGTAGACATCAGGCGCAAGATGATAGCGAGGGCGGCGATTGCCAGCACCACGATCGCCGCGATCGACAGTTGCGGCGGCAAAAAGCTGTGGCCGGTGTACGTTCGCCGGAACGCATCGATCGTGTAAAAGACCGGGTTGAACAGCTCCATCCGCTGCAGAAACTTCGGCAGCATCGACGTATCGGTAAAAACCCCGCCGACGAAGGTCAACGGGGTGATCACGAACGTCGTCAGAATCGCGATGTGATCGAATTTCTCCGCGAACAACCCGAAGATCAGCCCAAGCGCCGAGAACAGCACCGACACGATGCAAATTACCGCGACGTACGCAATCCAATCGTGCGGCACCGCATGGACGAGTACGATCCCCAGCGCCGTAATCAAACCGGCGATCAACAAGGAACGCGCCAAACTGCCCAAGATAAATCCGCCGACGATCTCGAACGCCGACATTGGGGCGACCAACAGCTCTTGAATCGAGTTCATGAACCGGCCTTGGAACAACGAGCTCGAGCACTCGCCGTACGACGAATCGATCACTTGGAGCATGATGAGCCCCGGAATCAGGAACTGCGCGTAGCTAACGTTCTGCATGCTGGGCAACGCCCGGCCCAACGCCACGCCGAAGACGAAGACATACAGCAACGTCGTGATGATCGGGGGCCAGATCACTTGGTTGATGACCTTGAGACTGCGCACCACCTCGCGTCGCGTCAGGGTCCACAACGCGACCTGGTTCACGATTTGACCAGTTCCAAGAAGACGTCTTGCAACGAGCCTTTGCCGGCGATCAGTTCGCTGGTCGCCTGTTCCACCACGATGCGGCCCGCCCGGATGATCGCGATGCGCTTGCATAGCGCTTCGGCTTCCTCGAGATAGTGCGTCGTCAAAAAGACGGTCAAGCCTTCGGTATTCAGTTGGCGCAGCCAATCCCACAATTCGATTCGTAGCTCGACGTCGACGCCGGCCGTCGGCTCGTCGAGAATCAACACTTTCGGCTCGTGGATCAGCGCGCGCGCCAGCGACAAGCGCCGTTTCTGCCCGCCCGATAGTTTGGTGTATTCCACGTTCGATTTCGACGCGATGCCGAATCGCTCGAGCAACGCATCGGCACGATCGGCGATTTCACGCCCGCGCAAACCGAAGTATCCAGCCGCATAGATCAGCACGTCGCGAATCGATAGATACCGGTCGAAATTAAACTCCTGTGGCGACACGCCGACAAGCATGCGCGCTTCGCGCCACTGCGTCTCGTTGTCGTAGCCCATAATCGAGATGGAGCCGGCGCTCTTTTTCGCCAAGCCGACGATCGCGTTGATGGTCGTGGTCTTTCCGGCGCCGTTCGGCCCGAGAAATCCGTAAAACTCACCCGCATCGACGCGCAGCGAAACGCCGTCGACTGCCGTAAAGTCACCGTACCGTTTCACCAGACCGTCGACCAAGATCGCCGGCGGCACGCCGTTTATGGAATTTGCGATTTTAGCCGTTTGTATCGATGGCGCCGCAACGTTGCGATAAGTTCATCGCTACCCGGAATCCCGCAATCGGCCAACTGGGTTGCAACTTTCTTCACATCGAACGCGACCCGGCGATGTTTCACTTGCCAGCCGCCGCAGCGTTCGGTCAGGATCGCATAGCACGCGCGCGAATCGCCGTCTTTCGGCAGCCCGGCCGACGAAACGTTGATCAGCAATTTTCCGCGCCACATCCGGACGTAGGGCAGGTGTAGGTGTCCGAACGCGATCGCGCTGGCGGTCTCGTTGCCGATCAGTCGCTCGAGGGTCGCATCGTCGGCATCCGGCCAAAGATGCTCGTCGTCGGTTTTCGGATTGGCATGGACGATCAGCAGCTGATTTTCTTCGTCACCGATGCGCAGTGCGAAGGGTAGTTCGCGCAACCATGCAAGCCATTTTTCGCCCAGCTCGCCGCGCGTCCACGCTATTTGCGCGTCTTCCATCGCATCGCCCCCGTCGGCTTCGGCGACGTAACGGTCGGTGTTGCCGCGAATGCAACGAACGCCGAACTCGGATAGACGTTGTAGAACCTTTTTAGGCTTCGGCCCATCCACGCACAGGTCGCCCGCGGCCACGATAGCGTCGACACCGCCTTGCGCCGCAAGATCGGCTAGGCACGCGTCCAACCCGACGAGATTTCCATGTATATCCGAAAGAATCGCTATTCGCATCAGTCCCGCTTGAGCGCCAAAGCTAACATCGACGGCGTAATCCCCAACTTATAGAATTCGTACAGATCCAACGCTTCGACGGTCGCGCCGGCTTTGCGCAGCAACCGCAGCGACGTCCGGAACCGTATGTCCGAAATAACGTGTCCGTCGCCCAGACAGAGAACGCCGGCACCCAGATCTTCGCCTCGCTCCAGTTCGACGATCTTGAACCCCGCGAATGCCGCCCGATCGACGCGATCCGGCGCGATCACCACCGTATCGTTCGAAACGACGCCCGCAACCGACGCCAGCGCGGATGCGCTGTCGGGCAAGGCTACTTCGACAACGCGATAGCCGTGCGCGCTCGCGACCGCGGCGAATCCGTTTCGTCCCAAATCGTTGCCGCGGCGCCCTCGCCCGACGAACGCGGTGGTTCCCGCCATCACGATGTCGCTGCCGTCCAGCAAGCCGGGCGCGACGATGTGTCCGGCGATCGGAACGTCGAGGCGCGCGAACTCGGATTGAAATCGATCCGCTTCGGCACGCCGGCGCATCGCGCTAGGACGTGCGATCATCGCGCCGTCCGCGAATGCGATGGCCGCGTCGACCGGCGAAACTTCGAACGCATCCGCCCCCTGCGCTTCGAGAAGCACGACCTCAACGCCGAAGTAACGAAGCGTGTCGCACAACACCTTGTGCTGCTCGAGCGCGCGCGAGAAGACGACGCCCGGTTCCGCCTGAATCGGCTTGACCTGTTCCATTGCCTGTCCGGGTTGCACCAACACGGCGGCTCGAAGGCGGCCGGCCGCCGATAGCACCAATCGCGGTCCGAAATGCGCCGCACGCTCAGTCGTCATACAAACACCCTTCCCGGGGGAGCACGCTCAAGCCCTGCGAGTTGCCACGCGCCGCCAACGTTATGGAATCGCGGTGTACGGCTGCGGATCGGGAGCGGTCGCGAAAAAGTCTGCCATGTCGGTCGCGAGCAGATCGTTCAGCCCCAACGGGTTGATCCCCAACAGCTCTTCTTCCGTTTTCAAAACACTGGCGACGGACAGGTTCGCGTGCCCGGCGTAGCCGCGCTTGGCCGACGGCGAGACGAGCAGACAGTAGCTGTGATATTGGCTCACGCGATCCGATCCATCGACGCCCTCCGGCACGACGAAAACGGCCGTCGAGCTCCACGCCGGAGTCGTCGAAAGATACTGCACGATACGACCCAAAGCGCGATCGTCCGCGGCCGGCGTCGAACCGCGCAATCCGGCAAGTCGAACGTACGCGAACGCCGGCATCTGCCCGGCGTCGATGTAGCGCTGCATGTCGCGCTGAAATTCGTCGGCGCGCTTGAGCGGGTCCGTCGCCGAGACGTACGACAGGTCGGCGCTCGCCGCCAAGCCGGCGGGCGCCGGAACGTTCGAACGATACGTCGCACCGTCGAAGCCAGTCTGTGCGAGCAAACCCCCGTAGTCGCGATAGGTCAGTCCGGCGCGAACCAGCGCATCGAATAAACTCCCGAAGCGCGCATCGCCAAGGGGGTCGTCGGCGCCCGCCCCGGCCGGAACCTTAGACCAACCGATCGGCGCGGCGAGTTGGGTGGCTAGCGTTGCCCCGCCGTAGTAGGAGAACGCCCGCGCCACATCGCGGTCGCGATCGGCGGCGTAAAAGTTGTCGCCCGAGGCGTACGCCGTCGCCAACGCACGCACGTTGGGTTCGTCGGCGGCCGCGCTGCCAAACGCGCCATCGTATGTTTGCGGATCGATGCCGATGTAGACGACGTGTTGCACAGTGTCGCTGCGGCGCCCCGATCGCAACGCCGGCACGACCGCGTTGAAGTGTGCCACGGACGCGACGCGCGTGTAGCGTAACGTGTTCATCGTCGCACGGATCAGCGACGTGTGCTTGAGATCGACGCGCGAAAGTACGCCCCACCCGTCGACGCCTTTGGATCCGACCACGTAGAGGTAACGGCCGTTCGGCGAAATCGCGAGCGCGGTCGGGACCCACCCAGTCGGAACGAGCCCGTAGCGATACCGCGAAGAACTGCGTGCGTCGAGCACTGCGACCGAATCGAGCCCGGCTAAGGCGACGAACAAGCGCTTTCCGTCACGACTCAGCGCTAAAGCGCTGGGCTGCGCGCCATACGGCGCATCCGGAAACAAGCGCAAGTCCAATCCACGCGCGACGTGCGGTTCGCCGTTGAGACCCAGCACCGCGACGCGATCGACGTTCGAAAGTGCGACGTACGCCGTCGAACCGTCGCGCGACATGACAACCGCGCCCGGCGCGTCGCCGCCGACGATCTGCGTGCCGTCAGGTTGCTGGTCCATACGAACGCGATACGGATCGCTGCCGAGCGTGCCGTCCGCACCGGGTAAAAATACCGACGACAGCATCGAACGGTCCGGATCGAACTGCGGCGCGCCGAACGGGGGCGCGGGCGCGGGCGATGCGATCGCCGGGTACGGTGCGAGACCACCCGAGGTCGCGACCACGCGGCCGTGCGCCGTGGCAACATTGGCGGGCCCGTACCCGGCGGCCAGCTTCGTGCTGACCGCGCGTTGCGTCAAATCTATCTGATATACGGAGCTGCCGCCCTGATCCGCGACGTAGGCCGTGCGGCCGTCTGCGCTAACCGCGATGCCGGACGGAAATGCCCCAGCGCCGAGCACGATCGCAGGCGACGCGGTCGTCAGGGTCCCGCTGGGATCGAGGGCCAGAACGAGCACGGCGCCGTGCGGTCCGTCCGAGGCCAACACGAGGGTACGCCCGGGCTGCGCGGGGTCGTTCAACGCGGCGACGCCACCCGAGAACGACATGCCGGGGTCCGCAAACACGCTCGTTACGCGCATCGAAGCGGTGTCCACCACGGCCAGCGAAGCGCCGGCCGCCAACGGCGCGGGTTGAACCGGTGCGCCGCCGAGTCGATCGTCGTTGTTGCTCACGATTGCGAAGCGCCCGTTGGGGGTGAGGGCCAAGGACGACGGATCCGTCCCGACCGGAATGGTGGTCCCGGCGGGCGCGATGATCCGGCCGTTCGGGAGCACCCCCTGCGCGGGGTGTAGCGAATCCGGGCCAGCCGGGCGGATGCCTGCCGGGGCGGAGTAGACGATTAGGGGGGACGCCGGGGCAGCACCCAGGCAAACGGCGGCCAGAATCGCCGCCGCTATCGATCGACCAAACACGAAGCACAACGCTTACGGACGGGAAGGCAGCACCCCCTGCCGGTGCGAGCGGGGGAATTTCAGGAAAAGGCGCTTTGCGCTTGCCGCGAAAGGGCGCTCGCGTGACCGCCACGGCCCGATTGCTATCGATCGCTACCGCCGTTCCACCATACCGTCTCGATCAAAACGACGTCGCGACGCGCATACGGCTTGCCCTCGGGCCGCGCTCGCCCGAAATCATTCGCATGCTGCCCACCTTTATCAATACCGGAATCGAGTCGCGTTACTCGTGCGTCCCGATGTCGTGGTACGAGGAACCGCACGGCTGGGGGGAGCGCAACGAAATCTATCTGCGTTCTTCGGTCGATCTGCTCGAGGCGGCAACGCGCGAGGCCCTCGCTCGCGCCGGCCGCGATGCCGGCGAAATCGATGCGGTGGTGGTCGTTTCTACGAGCGGGATCGCCACCCCGAGTTTGGATGCGCTGCTCATGGAGCGAATGTCGCTACGTCGCGACGTCGCACGACTGCCGATCTTCGGCCTCGGTTGCGCGGGGGGCACGATCGGTTTGTCGCGTGCGGCGATGGTCGCGCAGGCCAAGCCGGAACGATTGGTATTGTTTCTGGTCGTCGAATTGTGCGCGCTGTCGTTTCGCCGGGACGATTTTAGCAAGAGCAATATCGTCGCAACGGCGCTTTTCGGCGACGGTGCGGCTGCGGCGCTGTTGCAAACCGGCGCGAGCGGCTTGGCGATAGGCGAAAGCGGCGAATATACGTGGCCCGATTCGCTGGACATCATGGGATGGGACGTTACCAGCGACGGATTGCGAGCGATTTTTTCACGCGATATCCCGTCGTTGGTGTCGACGCAGTTCCGCGAGGTAGCGTTGGAGTTCTTGGCGCGGAACGGGTTGCAACCGCACGACATCGATCGCTTCATCTGTCATCCGGGCGGCGCCAAGGTGCTCGACGCGTTGGAGAATGCGTTCGACCTCGAAACGGGCGCTCTGGTCGACGCGCGAAGCGTGCTGCGCGACTACGGCAACATGTCCGCAGCAACGGTCATGTTCGTACTGGCGCGCGCGATCGAGTCGCCCGAATGGCAGCGCGGCGTCGTGAGCGCCCTCGGACCCGGCTTCACGGCGGCTTTTGCGTTGTTGGAGCGTTCCTGAGCCTCGTTCGCATCGTCCTTGCGTTAGTGGTAGCGCAGCGACTCATCGAGCTCGCCTATGCGCGGCACAATACGCTGGCGCTGTTACGGCGCGGCGCCGTCGAAACCGGGCGCCGGCACTACGTTGCGTTCATTCTCTTACACGGCGGATGGCTGTTGGCGATGGCGATCTTCATCCCACCGCTCGCGCCGGTCAACTGGTGGCTTCTCGGCATTTTCTGCTTGTTACAAGCGGCGCGCATTTGGGTCGTCGTTTCGCTCGGGCCATACTGGACGACTCGCATCCTGACGCTACCGGGGGCTCCGCTGGTGCGTCGCGGTCCGTATCGTTTTCTGCGACACCCAAACTACGTCGTGGTTGCGGGCGAAATCGCGGTGCTACCGCTGGCATTTGGAGCGGTCGCGATCGCGGCGATTTTTACGGCACTCAATGCGTGTTTGCTGTTGGTTCGGATTCGCGTCGAAAACGCAACGTTATCGGCGCGCAGGTAACGCGCTAGTCGCTGCGATCCAGGCGATAGCCCACGCCGCGAACGCTCGAGATTCGCAGCGGTGCGCGAATCTCGCCTAACTTCTTGCGCAATGCCGCCACGTGAACGTCGACTACGCGCGTCGGCACGCCGGACGTGTCGTTCCAAACCGATTCCAAAATGTGCGCGCGAGCCAGCAGTCGCCCCTCGGCATCGCTCAAGCACCACATCAATCGGAACTCGAGAGCCGTTAGCGATACGCGGCGCCCGTCGTGTACGATCGCGTGGGAATCACGGTCGAGGCGCGTTGGCCCGACCGCGAGGTGCGCGCCGTTGCGACGTCCGGCGATTTTCAGACGCCGCCGGAAGAACGACGAAACGCGCGCCAGCAGTTCGCAATCGGCGAACGGTTCTAACAAGTAATCATCCGCGCCGAGTTCCAACCCGAGCGTGACGTCGTTATCGTGTACGCCGTTACCGACCATGACGATAAATGCTTGGCTGGATTGCGCCAACGCGGCGCACGTTTCGAATCCCGAACGATTCGGCAGCGCCGCATCGATCACGACGACGTCCGGATCGAATGAGGCCGCAAGCTCTAGGGTAGACGCCGCATCCAGGGTAGCCGCCACTTCGTAGCCGGCCGCACGAAACGCGTTGGAGCGAACGTCGAGCGCATGCGAATCGCTTGCGGCGACGAGAATTCGTCCTGGGACGACGAACGCTCCGGCGCCGTCGCTAGACGCGGGCTGAAACATCCTCGCCTTCGTAATTTGCCGGCGAACGCCGCGTCACGCCATCCTCGATTGCCGCGTTGGCGACGGCCTTGGCCACCGCGTCGACGACACGCGTATCGAACACGCTCGGAATGATGTACTCGGGGTTGCGTTCCTCATCGGTGACGATGCCCGCGATCGCATAGGCGGCGGCGATTTTCATTCGCTCGGTAATCCGCTTCGCGCGAACGTCGAGCGCGCCGCGGAATATCCCCGGGAACGCCAGCAAATTGTTCACCTGGTTTGGGAAGTCGGAACGTCCCGTTGCGACGACGGCGGCGACCGGGGCGGCCACGTCGGGCATGATCTCAGGCGTTGGGTTGGCCATCGCAAATACGATCGGGTCGCGACCCATGCGGGCGATGTGTTCCGGCGCGAGAATCCCGGGAGCGGACACACCGATGAAGACATCGACGCCTTCGAGCACGTCGGCCAGCGAACCGCGACGATTTTCGCGGTTGCAGTGTTCTGCAAGCCAGCGCCAGTGCGGATTTTCGTAGCGATCGTCGCGATTGAGCGCTCCACTGCGATCGACCGGAATGACATCGAGAACGCCCGCCCCCAACAGCATTTTGATCGTCGCCGTACCGGCTGCGCCGCTACCCGAAACGACCACGCGCAAATCTTGGAGCTCTTTGTTGACGACGCGGGCCGCGTTGATCAACGCTGCCAAGATCACGACGGCGGTTCCGTGCTGATCGTCGTGCATGACCGGGATATCCAGCGCCTCGATCAACCGCTCTTCGATTTCGAAACAACGCGGCGCGCTGATGTCTTCGAGGTTGATCCCGCCAAACACGGGTGCGATCCGCAGGACCGTCTCCACGATTTCGTCGGGGTCTTTGGTATCCAGGCAAATCGGAAACGCATCGATGCCGGCAAACTGCCGGAACAGCATCGCCTTGCCTTCCATGACGGGAAGCGCACCAAGCGGTCCGATGTCGCCCAACCCGAGAACGGCGGTTCCATCGCTAACCACAGCGACCGAGTTACGCTTGATCGTCAGCGAGAATGCTTTGCTCGGATCCGCGGCGATCGCCATCGAGACGCGGGCAACGCCGGGCGTGTACACGATCGACAAATCCTGGCGTGTCTTGACCGGAATCTTGGGTTCTACGCGGATCTTGCCGCCGAGGTGCGCCAGGAACGTCGAGTCGGAAGCGCTGACGATTCGCGCGCCTTCGAGCGCTTCGACCGCCGAACGCACCTCGTCGGCGACGGCATCCGAAGCCACGTTGATCGTGACGTCGCGCACGATGCGCGATTTCGTTACCGTGTGCATGTCGACGGCCGCAATGGTGCCGCCCGCGTCGCCGATCGCATTGGTAAGCGAACCGAACGCACCGGGTTCGTTCGGCATATCCACGCGAACGATGATCGTAAAGCTTATCGGGGGCAGTGGCACGTCGTCATACCTCGTTGGCTAGTTCAGTTGCCGCTAACCGTCATTTCGGCGACTCTGAACGACGGCGACGTTACCGCACCGTCGAATCGCAGATCGTCGCCGATCACATCGATCGCAGCCAACATTTCAAGATACCCGCCGGCGATGGTAAATTCGTCGATCGGGTACAATTTTTCTCCATTTTCGACCAAAAAACCGCGCGCGCCCCGGCTGTACGTGCCGCTAGCATGCTCGGTTGCAAAGCCTATCGTATCAAGCACGAGAACGCCACGCTTCGTGGCCGCAATCGCGTCCTGCAACGACGCACCCCGCGTTTCGAGAAAGAAATTGTTGGAGCCGACCCCGCTCCCGCTCGAGTTTCCGGTACTGCGCGTGCCGAGCCGCCGCGCGTAGTAGGTATCGCACAGAAACGTCGTCAGATATCCGTTCTCTATAACCGGTGTTCGTTGCGTTGCGACGCCTTCGCCGTCAAACGGAGAACTCCCTAAGCGCCCGGCAAGGCGTCCGTCATCGACGATCGTCACCGAGTCGGCGGCGATACGCTGGCCGATGCGTCCGATCAACCACGAATTGCCGGCGGCAACGTTAGCGCCGGATAACGCTGCAAAGACGTCGTCGAGTATCGATGCCGCCACATCGCGCTCGAAGATAACCGGCGCGCGCATGGTCGGCGGCTTGCGCGCCCCGAACATTTCCACCGCGCGCGAAACCGCTTTGCGTGCGACGGATTCGAGCGACTCGAGTTCCGACAGGCGGCGCGCGGCGGTGCCGTAGTGTCCGGTACGTTTGTAGGCTCCGTCGACCGCAACCGGGCCGCTCGAACGCGATGCGCGCGTGCTGCGATAAGATCCCGAAAACTGTGCGGAATTTGCGATCGCGATTTCGGAGGTAGCATCGCTGTAGTGCGACCCGTTAGAGTTCAGGATGCGCGCGTCCGCGTCGCGTATCCAACGCTCGAGCTGGAGCGCTTCTTCTACCTTGCCGGCGTCGTCGCGCTCGGCGATCGCCGGATCCAGCAACTCCAGATCCGGCAGCGTGGTCGCAAAGCTTTCCGGCAAGCCGGCAAGTTCGTCACGCGCAACGTAGGCAGCCGCAGCGATCGCCTGCCGCACCCCGTCGCTCAGCGATTCCGGCGAGAAATCCGAAGTGATTAAAGACGCCTTGCGTCCATCGACGAACGCGCGCACGTGCAAGGCTTTTGCCGTCGAGCGTTCCAATCGCGTGACGACCTCGCCGCGCGCCTCGACGTGAAAGCGGCGATCGATCGAAACGGTCGCTTCGACGGTGCCGGCGCCATGGCGCACCCCCAGCTCGACCGCGCGCTCGGCAACGTCGCGAGCCGGCTCAGGCATCGTGCGTGCCGCCGACGGTGATCGACGAGATCTTGACGGTCGGCATGCCGACGCCGACCGGAACGTACTGGCCGTTCTTTCCGCAGGTGTAGTGACCGCGTGCCAAGCGGCAATCGTTCGCAACGGCACTAACCTTGGTCATGACGTCCGGCCCGTTACCGACGATCGTCGCATTTTTAACGGGCGCCGTGATCCGCCCGTCTTCGATGAGATATCCTTCACCGACCATGAACACGAAGTCGCCTTTGCCGATCTCGACTTGACCGCCGGCAAACGACTTGGCGTAGATACCGCGCTTCGTCGAAGCGAGGATATCATCGACCGATGCCGTCCCGGCCGGCATGTACGTGTTGCACATTCGTGGCTGCGGCAGAAATCGAAACGACTGACGGCGCCCGCTGCCGGTCGACTCGACGCCCATCAATCGCGCGTTCAATCGATCCTGCATATACGAACGCAAGATGCCGTTCTCCACGAGCGCTTTATG
>DASXXU010000258.1:0-27358 GCA_036502885.1 Candidatus Tumulicola sp. | reverse complement strand
ATCGATGCGTTTGGGCGTTTTGCATACGCCCGGTCACACGCCGGGCAGCGTCTGTTTCGCGATCGAAAACGCGGGCACCACGACGTTGCTGAGCGGCGACACGCTATTCGCCGGCTCCATCGGGCGCTGGGATATCGGCGGAACCTCGATGGCCGATATCGTCGCATCGATCCATCGTAAGTTGTTGCCCTATCCTGACGGTACGCTGGTGATCCCGGGCCACGGCCCGTTTACGACGATCGGAACCGAACGTACGCACAATCCGTACCTGGCCGGCTGATGCCGGACCCCCGCTCGATTAGTGCAGTTTGATCAGGAGTTTTTCTTCGGCCGGCTGCGGGGCGGGCGCCGCTTGCGGGACTACGACTTCGCGCGGCGCGAGCGACGACAAATCTTCGATCGAGCCGGATGCGACCTTAGCGCGATAATCGTCGATCGCCACGTGCAGCGCCTCTAAGGCGCGCTGCGGATAATCTTTCTTCTTCTCGGGGTAGCCGCCGAGTTCGGTTTCTACTTCGCCGGTCGTGATGGCGGCAGCAGCGTCGACCGTCTTACCGCGGGCCAGGTCGACGACCAAACTACAGGTCGCGGTTCCGAATCCGCAACCGGTCGTAAAATACGAAATGTCCTCGATTACGGCGCCGGGGCCGACTTTCAAGAAAAAGTTGTACATGTCGCCGCACGAGTCGCTGAAGTACTCGCCGCTCGCGGTCGGATTCTCCATCGTGCGAAATCCGCTACGCTCTTCGACCAGACGCTGAAACTTCGGAAAGTCCATGATCCCCTTTTACGATATTACGACTGTAGTTTGATTTCGAAACAGCACTCTTTGCCGCCGCGAGCCAACGACTCGGTTTGCTCCGGCGAACAGCCGACGGTTTCGTCGATCACGCGGTGTATGACGCGGCACATCTGAGGATGTTCGCGAGCTACGCCGGTATACGGGCACGTGTGTTCGTGCAGCGCAAAACCGCCCTCGATCGGCGTGTAGTCGGCGACGACGCCTTCCTCGCGAAGCAACTCGGTCAGCTGCGCGACGCGTCCTTCGACCGAAGTCGCGGTGACCCGCCGGCGCGCCCGCTCGACAGCCCGTTCGGAGAGACCGTCGAAAATTTGCTCGACCGCCGGGGGGCCGAACTGCTCGCGCACCTCGCGCAACACCGCCGAAAGCATGCGTCCGTGCGATTGCGGAAATAGCTCGGCGGCTCGATCCGTCAGCGAAAATTCAAGTGTTGGTTTTGTCGGGCCGCGACGTACCGGCTTCTCCTCGACGAAGCCGTCGCGTTCGAGCACGACCAGCTGCTGCCGCACGGCGTTCGAGGATAGCGCCAACGAGGCGGCGAGGTCTCCGGCCGAGGCCGAGTTTCGACGCCGGAGTTCCGTCACGATCCGCCCCCGGGTTGTCGAGAAAAACCGGTTCGCGTGCATGCGCCGCAATAGTACCACGCGGCCGGGAGATAGTAAAGTTTTTCCTTGACTTTCTAGGGAAGGCTGGGTACGATTACCCGGTGTCAAACCGCGGCTTACGTATCGCCGGTCTCCATTGCAGCGTAGACGGCAAATCAATTCTCAACGGCATCGACCTGGCAGTAGAACCCGGCAAGGTGCATGCCTTGATGGGTCCAAATGGCAGCGGCAAATCGACGCTTGCCTTCGCGCTCACCGGGCATCCGCGCTACGACGTCACCCGTGGAACCGTGTCGCTCGACGGCGAGGATCTGCTCGACATGTCGCCCGACAAGCGCGCGCGCGCCGGCCTGTTCCTCTCCTTTCAATATCCGGCGGCGATTCCGGGCATCAAAGTTGCCAACTTCTTGCACGCGGCGCGCCAAGCCGTACGGCCCGACAGTTTAGCGCCCGCGAAGTTTCGCGCGCTCCTGATGGAAAAGATGGACGTGCTCGGCATGGATCCGGCATTTATGAGCCGCTATCTCAACGACGGTTTTTCCGGCGGTGAGAAAAAGCGTCTGGAAATGCTGCAGTTAGCCGTGCTCGGGCCGAAGTACGCCGTGCTCGACGAAACCGATTCCGGTTTGGACGTCGATGCGTTGCGTGACGTGTGCGCTTCGGTGCAGGCACTGCGCCAACAAGACGAAGGCCGCGACGCCGGATATTTGATCATCACCCATTACCCGCGCATCCTGCAGTACATCGCACCCGACGTCGTGCACGTCATGTTAGACGGTCGCATCGTGAAAACCGGCGGCGCCGATTTGGCACACCGCATCGAGCGCGAAGGCTACGACACGATTCGTGAAGAGATCGGAAGCGTTGTCTAACGTTTTGGAAAAGCCGGCCGAGGCGGACGTCCTCGCGAGGCTGGATCCTTCGATCCTATCGCTCGAGCGCCGTTTGCAAGCGTTCGAGCATTTTTCACACGCGCACAGCGGCCGAGAGCGTCCGGGACGCTATTGGCGCGTCGATTTGGAATCGCTGGCGCCGGATATCGCGACCTTCGATTTCGATGCCGCCGCATCGATCGACAATCCGAACGCGAACGTGCTGGCGTGCGACCTGCGCGCTGCTGCCGGCCAGCACGCGGAGCGTTTCGCTCGCGCGTTTGGCGCCACCGGCGTGGCCGATACGAAGTTCGGCGCGCTGACGACGGCCTTCGCTCGCGCGGGAGCGTTCGTTTACGTGCCTGCGGATACGCAAGCGTCCGAACCGATCACCATCGAATACGATCTGCCGGATGGCGCCGCATCGTTTCCGTATACGGTCGTTCTGGCCGAAGCGGGTTCCGATGTAACGATCGTCGAGCGCTACCGCGGCGCGCCTCGTTTCGTGAGCGGCGTTGCCGAAATCGTTACCGGCGAGAACGCTCGCGTCGCGTTCGCTTCGCATCAACAACTTGCCGGAACCACGCAATGCGTCCAAACGCGTTTAGCCCTTCCCGGCAAAGACGCAACCATCGACTGGATGGCGGCCGATATCGGCGCGGCCCTATCGGTGAACGAACTGGCGGTTGCCATCGAGCAGCCCGGCATCACGGCGGGCGTCACGTCCGTGTTCTTTCCGAACGGAAAGCAGCACGTCGACGTTTTGAGCCGGATCGAACACTCGGTTGGAAACTCCGTCTCGAACACCGTCGTTAAATCCGCAGCAATCGATTCGGGCCAAGCCCGCTACGTCGGCAACATCGTTATCGCCGAGCGCGCGCAAGGCAGCAACGCGGCGCTACGCGACGATGCGTTGTTGCTTTCGAAGCAGGCGCACATCGACTCCGTTCCGGCGCTCGAGATCGCGGCCAACGACGTGAAGGCGTATCATGGCGCGACCGTCGGAGCGTTGGATCCGGATCAAATCTTCTACATGCAGAGCCGCGGGATAGCAGCAGCTGCCGCCGAGCGAATGATCGCGATCGCGTTTTTCGAACCGGCGATCGAACGCTTTCCGACGCGCGGCTTGCGCGATGAAATCCGCGCCGCGATCGAAAGCAAACTCACGACCCGATGACCGTAACGGCCTACAACGAAACCGGTACGAAGCTGGCACGCATCGTCGCGGATTTTCCGATCCTGCAACACCCGACCTCGCGCGGCAAGCGGTTAGTATATCTCGACTCGGCTGCAACCTCGCAAAAGCCGCGCGTCGTAATCGATGCGTTGGTGGGCTACTACGAGCGCTATAACGCGAACATCCATCGCGGCGTGTACGAGATCGCCGAGCGCGCCACCAACGCCTACGAAGAGGCCCGCGCCAAGGTCGCTCGATTCGTCGGCGCCGACGCGCGCGACTTGATTTGGGTTCGCAATACGACCGAAGCGATCAACCTGGTAGCCTACACGTGGGGCTCGCAGCACGTGCGCGCCGGCGACGTGATTCTGACGACCGAGTTGGAACACCATTCCGATCTGATCCCGTGGCAGGAGTTGTGCCGTCGTACCGGCGCCGAGTTGCGGTTCATCCCGGCCGACGGGCGCGGAATGCTCGTGCTCGACGATTTGGAGACGCTACTACAGGGCTGTAAGCTGGTGGCGCTCGGACACGTCAGCAACACCTTGGGCACCGTCGCTCCGCTTGAGGAAATCGTGCGCCGGGCGCACGCTGCCGGGGCGCGCGTTTTGGTCGACGGGGCGCAAGCGGTACCGCACTTTGCGGTCGACGTTCGCGCGCTGGACGTCGATTTCTATGCGTTTAGCGGTCACAAGATGCTCGGCCCGACCGGAATCGGAGCCCTCTACGGCAAGCGCGAACTATTGTTGTCGATGCCGCCCTTCGATTTCGGCGGCGACATGATCCACACCGTCGCGTACGATCGCGCCACGTTCGCCGAACCGCCGTGGCGGTTCGAAGCCGGAACCGGCAACATCGCCGATGCGATCGCGCTCGGCGCCGCCGTGGACTATCTCAACGAGGTAGGCATGGGCTGGGTGCACGATCGCGAGCTCGAGTTAACGCGGTACGCGCTCGATCGCCTCGCAGAGTTCGAACCGCGCGGCCTACGGATCTACGGCCCGCGCGACGAACGCCTTTCGGCCGGCATCGTTTCGTTTAACTTCGCCGATATCCACGCGCACGATCTCGCGTCGATTTTGGATACCGAGGGAATCTGCATCCGCGCCGGCCACCACTGCACGATGCCGTTGATGGAGAAAATGGGATGGGCGGCAACGGCGCGCGCATCGTTCTATCTCTACAACACGCGTGAGGACGTGGATGCGTTGGCATCCGGGCTCGAAAAAGCGGCCGGCGTCTTCGGAATTTCGTAACCGTATGGACGACTTTTACCGCGATTACATCCTCGATCACTACCGTAACCCGCGAAACTTCGGTCACCTCGAGCAACCGGATGCACGTGCGTCCGACGTCAACCCGTTATGCGGCGATTCCATCGAGATGGAGCTTCGCATCGAGGGCGATCGCGTTTCGGACGTTCGGTTTTTCGGAAAAGGCTGTGCCATCAGTCAGGCTTCGGCCTCGATGTTAACCGAGGCCGTTAAGGGCATGAAGGTCGAAGATGTGGCACGCCTTTCGAAGGAAGCCGTTTTGGAAAATGTCGGAATCGGAATCAGCCCGACGCGGATGAAGTGCGCGACCCTCGGGTTGCGGGTCCTCAAGAGCGCAGCGATCGGCGAGATGGCCGGCTGGCCGGACGAGGAGTAATCTCGTTTTTCTGGCGTTGACGTTCGTGCGGATCGCGCTTGCGGTCGCCGGGGCGTTCGTCGCGATCGTGCTCTTAAAGTTCCCGCGCCGCCGCGCGATCGTCTGGCTCCCGCGCTACTTTTTGGGGTTGGTGCTGCTCGCGTTGAGCATCTTGCAGATTGCCCGAGCGTTTCCGCCCGGCTCGGCTTCCCTCGTTTCGGTGGAACTGCTGGCCGGCGGGACGGTGATCTCCGCTTTAGCCATCGACGAATTGATCGGGCGGGACGTACGCCGCGCGCTCGAACGAATACGCCGATAACCGCGCAAACGCAGAGGTAGCGGACTTCTCGTAGAAAACACGGTCGTCGTGTCGCACCATCCCGTCGAACCGCAGATGTGGGAGACGCTCGCCGACGAGCCCGAATTCCGCGCGCTAACCACCGCGCGGCGCCGGTTCGTCATCCCGGCGACCATCTTCTTCATCTTGTACTATCTGACGCTTCCGGTGTCGATCGCCGTAGCGCCGCAAGTCATGAGCCGTCAGGCCGGCCCGCTTTCGATTGCATATTGGTTCGCGCTGTCGCAGTTCGTGATGACCTGGGTCCTGATGATCGCTTACATAATCCGAGCGCGCGGATTCGATCTGCAGGCAGCACGATTGCGGCACCGCGAGATGCACGAGGTGAAAGGATGAACGCCCCGCCGTCGATCGTGATGTTCGCGGTCTTCGTGGCCATCACGTTGATCGTGACGGTGTGGGCCTCCGGAACGACGACGACGCGCAAGGGCTTCTACACCGCGCACCGCCGCATCGGCGGCGTGCAGAACGGCTGGGCGATTACGGGCGATTACCTGTCCGCCGCTTCGTTCTTGGGAATAACCGGCCTGATCGCATTTTACGGTTTCGACGGTTTCATGTATTCGGTCGGCTGGCTCGTTGCGTACCTCGCGGTGTTGCTTTTGGTAGCCGAGCCGTTACGCAACACCGGCAAGTACACGATGGCCGATCTCATCTCGTTTCGTTTGCGCGGCCGCACGGTACGTGCCGTCGCGGGATTATCGACGCTATCGATCACGCTGTTCTACATGATCGCGCAAATGGTCGGCAGCGGCTTGATCGTTTCTTGGCTCATACCGCAAGTGCCCGACTATCTCGCGATCGGCGTCGTCGGGACGCTAATGGTGATCTACGTTTCGTTCGGCGGCATGCTTGCGACCACGTGGGTGCAGATCATCAAAGCCGGGTTGTTGCTGGTGACGGCCTTCGTGTTGACGGTGCTGGTACTGTCGCGATTCGGATTCTCACTGGATCGCTTTCTGCACGCGGCTTCCGCGGTTCCGACCGGAAACACGGTCACCAATCTGCTCGCGCCGGGACTGTTGTTTCACGGTGCGCGCGGTTCGTGGGACATCGTTTCGCTAGGGTTGGCGTTGGTTCTCGGGACCGCCGGGCTGCCGCACCTCTTGATGCGATTTTTCACCGTTCCGACCGCAAAAGCGGCGCGAACGTCGGTTGCATGGGCGATGGTTCTCGTCGGCGTGTTCTATCTGGCCACGTCGTTCATCGGCTTGGGCGCCGCGACGCTGGTCGGGCGCGAGCACATCGGTCAACGCTATTACGCCGGCCAAGCCATCGGTTACATCGCGCGCCATCCGCAAGAGGCACACGCGCTCAACCAACAGTTGGCGCACAACGGATTCATCGTCCCGTTGCTCAACAATAATCTTGCGGCCCCGTTGTTGGCCGGCACGCTGGGCGGCCCGCTGCTCTCGGCTTTCGTGGCGGCGGTCGCCTTTGCAGCGATTCTCGCCGTCGTCGCCGGGCTAGCGATCACCGCGTCGTCGGCATTCGCGCACGACATTTGGTTTAATTTCGTTCGCGACGGCGAGGGAAACGAAACCGAGCATCTGTTCGTCGCGCGCGCTACGGCGGTCGTGGTCGGGATCCTCGCGATCGCGCTGTCGATTGCGTTGCGCAGTTACAACGTCGCGTTTCTGGTCGGTTTGGCATTCGCGGTGGCCGCCAGCGCCAACGTGCCGGTGATTTTATTCTCGCTATCCTGGCGGCGTTTCTCGCGCGGCGGAGCGATCGCCGGAATGCTGAGCGGGTTAGGCATATCGCTGGCAGCCATCCTCACCAGTCCGATCGTGATGGGAGCACACGCGTTGTTTCCGCTGGACAACCCGGGGATCGTTTCGATCCCGGCCGGTTTT
Organism: Candidatus Tumulicola sp.; assembly: GCA_036502885.1. Lineage (GTDB taxonomy): Bacteria > Vulcanimicrobiota > Vulcanimicrobiia > Vulcanimicrobiales > Vulcanimicrobiaceae > Tumulicola. The sequence continues at coordinate 20,059 of DASXXU010000258.1, read as the reverse complement.
CTCGGAGCGATCGCCGGTTCTCTGATCTGGCCCGACGCACAAGCGCAGGCCTTGTTCGATCGGTTGCGCGTCCGTGCGGCCACCGGTCTGGGCGCTGAGGTGTAATCGCGAAACCTCGTTTGAGGTTTGCTAGCGCACCTTGATCGCGTAGTGGTCGGTAATCTGCAAACCGGACGCGCCCGGCGACAAACTAAACGTTAGCGCGTACTCGCCGTTCGACGTAACGACGTCGGCGGAAACACGATAGCCGCTGCCGGCTTCGCTCGATTTGAGTGCAACCACGTGGGCGGTCGAATCCATAAATACTTCGCCCGGCGTTCCGCTCGCTAAATAGGTGGTTGCCAACGCGCGGTTTCCGCTTGCGACCGCCGTTAAATACGAACGCACCACCGATTCCGCGCGAACCGAACCACTCGAGGCCGGTGGCGTGGTCGCGGGCGGCGCGGTCGCAATCGTTACCTGCGGCGTGGCACGTGCGACGATCTCGCGCGGCGTCGCCGACGGCACGACGGCGACGGCGGACGCGTGCGTTGACGGATGCACGGTGCGGCTCGACGAGGGTGTAGCGCCGGGCGTTGTCGTCGGTTTTGGCGACGGTGAATTTGCGGGCGTGCTCGACGGTGACGTGGACGGAGACGGCGCGGATAACGGTCGAGCCGACGGCGTTGCGCTGCTTCTCGGCGACGTCGTAACCGAAGGCCCCGGCGTCGCCGACGCCTCATTGGAACCCGGGGTTGCAAAGACCGGTGTAGCGCGCGCGATGGCGGCCGTATTTGCCGGCTGTTTCCCCGGTCCACCGCCGAAAAAGTGCGCCAGGAGCGCGCCCAATAGTAGTCCGGCGAAGATGACGACCAACACCAGCGGAATCAACGGCAAGCCGCCGGATTCACGCGTTTCATCCGAACGGCGGCGGCGCCGCTGTTCGCTCACGTATTCGAGGACAATCGCTGTGCGACCGCGTCGTAGAGTTCACGCGGCAGCACATGTGCGAGATCCGGGCGTCGCTCGACGAAAAAAGCGCTCGTTTCTTTCAGCAGCCCAGGGCTGCCGGCGGCGTAGTCGAGCAAGGCCGAAACCGCATCCGTTTCGCGCGATGCAACGCGATCTAACGTCGTTCCGGCTTCTTCAACGACGTCTTCGGAGGATTCGCCTCGATCGCGGAACGCTTCGAAAATCGCCTCGACGAAAGCGCCGCACGCTTCGTCGGGCATAGCGGGCACGGCGGCGCGATACGCGCTCGCCAGCTCGCCGTCGCTCATCTTCGAAACGAGCTTTTCGACCGTTCCGGCGAGGAGCTCGGCTGGTACGTTTCCCAAGTGGGACACGGGTGTATCGTTTATTCCAATCGGCAGGCAGCTCCTCGGCGCGGCCGAAAATGAGCGCCGTGATCCGCGTAAGGATACCGATGGACATCCGTGCCGTCGCTGACGGCGGCTCCGCCGCGTTCGCGCTCGTTACGCCGATGCGCGTTCGAGATTTGCTCGCGCTCGCCGTGCGCGAATCGATCGGTTCGCTGGCGCCCGACGACAAATTCACACGGAGCGTGCGCCGAACCCTAAACGGTTTTCTCGCGGGCGACTTCACGGTGCAGATCGACGGCCGCCGGTTCGCCGATCCCGAAGACGTCGTGGTTTGCGACGGGATCGCCGACGTGCGGTTTTTCCTCAATCGTGTTACTCTAGAAACAGAATCGCGCACGCGTTCCTGAGGGAGCCCCACATTTTCGTACCCCGGGTCGCCGGCACCGTCGCTGTTGTCGCCGGCATTTTCGCCACGCTCGCTCCTGCTCGAGCGGACGTTCGTTACCACATCACGGGCCAAGACGTCTACGGGATCGGCTCGGGCGTTCAAGTTTCGTCGGTCCGCTACACCGGCGAGCAACAGCTCTCGGTCCATCGTTCGAACGGCCGCGTTTGGTATTCGGTCCGCGCGACGTATACGCGTTACGAGGGCGACGACACCACGCGTCACACCGCGGACTTCGAGCAAGCATCGCGCAGCGACGGATCGCTGCAAAACATGCGCGACGACGATCCGGATTTTCTGACCATCCTAAACCAACCGTTCGCGATCGCGCTGGATCGGGTGACGCTCCAAGATCTGCGCTCGCTGCACGCCGCCGTGCCGTTCGACGCCGGGTCGCCCTTGGGCGACGGTGCGGTCATGCACGGACATTTACGGCCGGCGGGCGGCGGTTTGGTCGCCGGCCGTCCGGCAATCGCGATCGTGTTCGATGCGCGGGGCACGATGGACGGTGCCATACCCAGCAAGTCGGAAGCGCGCATGACCGGACGCATCGACATGCGCGGGACGGCATATTACGCCGCCGATTCGGCCTTACTGTTGGAACTCGACGCGACGTTGCGGGTCGATGCGAACTTAAGCGCGACCGGCGCCTCGCCAACGCCGGTCAAAATCGTCTATCGCAGAACGATTCGCGCCGAAGCGCCACGCTGATCGAGCCTCAGTAGGCGCCGACCAGTTCGACCTCCAGCGGATGACGGAACGGCGTTTCGCGAAGTTGCGTGAACGGCGTAAAGGCCAAGTGGTTCTGATGGCAATCGATCAACATCTCGATGCCGCGTTTCACGCAGCCGGTTTCCTCAACGTATTTTGCCAGCTTTTTCGTAAAATAGGCCTTGGGCGCCCGTAGCACTTTCGCGTAGTACGGATCGTCGGTAAGATCTTCGCGATAGACGCCCTCTTCGGGGACGAGCCACACGAACCACGGATCTTCGTTTTGGCGGTATCCGATCAAAACCAGCGGAATCGCTCGTGCCGAATCCAGGTTCGGCAAGAAACTGCACAACGTGTACGCGTCGAAAGCTATTTCCGTCGGCTCGATCGTTTGCATCATACTTTGCATTCCTTTCTAGAACCGTACGCCCACGTAAACAAAAACCGCCTCAGCGTTGCGTAGCTGAAGCGGCCGTTTGGGTCGTCTGGCGGGCGGTGCGGAGAAGCGCCATGCACGATGGTATTGGCGCCCAGACCGGGCGCTCCTCGGCGTGCCGGCGCTCGCTCGCGAAGCGCGCTCCAAACGGTCCCAGTACGGGCCGTTCCTTAGGAATTAACCGGGCGCATGTGAAACCACAAAGCAGGCTGCAGGGGTCCGGGTCACTGTATGAGTGCACTCGCCGCGCCGCTGCTGCAGGGAGTTTACGTGCCTACAGCGGTTCCAGACGGAGCCACCGCCTCCGTCCGGCTACCTTCCGCGAGCGTTCCCAGCGTCGATACGTTCGAGCGAATCGTCGACGACTACCAGCGTCGTCTGTACGGGTTCGCTTTGCGTATGACCGGCAACCGCGAAGACGCCGAAGAGATAGTGCAGGACGCGTTCGTACGCGCCTACCGCGCGCTCGCCAAAATGTCGCTCGAGCAACGCTCGGAGCTACGCCTACAGCCGTGGCTGTACACGATCACGCTCAACGTGACCCGTAATCGCCTGCGTAGCAAGCGTCCTTCCAACGTCGCGCTCGATTCACTCGCCGATCCCGACGCGCTGTTGCGCGAGTCCAACGAAGGGCCGCCTCAGCCCGAAACAATCGTCGAACGCAACGCCGAAGTGGCGTTGGTCGAGCGAGCGCTGTTGCAACTGCCGATGCATCTGCGCGCCGCTGCGACGCTCCGCTTTATCGAAGGCCGGAGTCATCCCGAGATCGCGGAGATCTTGCACCAACCGATCGGCACCGTTAAATCCCACGTCCATCGGGCGGTCCGCATCCTTCGCCGCATTTTGGGACCGCAAATCGGACGATTGACCCCGCAAGGAGCACCACTACATGCGCTGTCGTGACGTCGAAGCTATGTGGGACGAGATTCACGGCGATTGCATGAAGTCGCTCAAAGAGACCGTCGCCGAGCATCTTTTGGGCTGTCCGCCCTGCCAACGGCTGTACGAGCAGTACGAAGGCGTGGCGTACCGGCTCTCGACGTTACCCCAACCGCAACCGTCTTGCGATCTTACCAAGCGTGTGGTCGAGCATATCGCGGCGATCAAGTTCAAAACCCGCGAGCCGGTGCTGCTGTGCGCCGTCGACACCCCGATCGGCAGAGTCCACGTCGGTTTCAAGCAACGCCGTATCGCTTATGTCGGCATCGATACGGGCGAACCACTCGAAGCGGTGCGCGACCGCATCGAGCACCGCTTGCGCCGCCCGGTCACGATGGGGCACGTTCCGGCCTGGTTGAGCGAAACGTTGGAACACTTCTTCCATACCTGGACGATCGAAGACGCGATGATCGACATCAGCGATCTGACGCCGTTCGAACAAGCGGCCCTGCGAGCGACCGCTCAAATTCCACCCGGAGAAGTCCGTTCGTATTCGTGGGTTGCAATGCAGATCGGCCGCCCGCGAGCAGCCAGAGCCGTCGGTCGCGTCATGGCACGCAATCCGCTACCGCTGCTATTTCCGTGCCATCGCGTGGTCGACTCGTCCGGCGCCTTGCATAACTACTACTACGGGTTGGATATGAAAGCGCGGCTGCTCAAAATGGAAGGCTACCGCGGCTGACGCGTTCGTAACGCTTCGGTTGCGGCGGCGAAGGGGAACATTCGGCCGAGGCTAACTGTAGCAAACGTGTCGGAGTCTTACTTCTGAACGATCCACGTATCGCAGCCATCCCGGACGTCCACGGCCATGCGAAAGGCGAACATCGCCCCTTCGCCGAGGAACGTCCCATCGCGTATTCAGCGCGCATGCTTTTCCTTTGGTTCTTCCACGCGTGCCGCCGAGGTTCGCCGAGATTTTTGATGGTCGCGGATCACGTCAACTATCTGACGTTCGAAGATCCGGGCGCCGTCAATACCGTGCGACGCGCGCTAAAGTTGGCCGAAGCGGGTGACTTGCACGGTGCGGCCGAGGCCGCCGGTGTCGATCCCGGCCATGCCCAAGTGGTATCGGATGCGCTGCGCAAGGGTATGCGCTTCTCGCTCGGCGCCGAGGTCGATAACGACCCGCGCGCGCGGCCGGACGCGCAAAACATCATCGACGCCATGCGCCCCGACGGGATCATCCGGTGCGTCAGCTTTCTGACCATCGAACATCCCGAAAAGGGCCCGGACTTCGCATGGTCCTTCGACGACGAAGATTTCGCCTCGATTCACGAGTCGTACGGAACCGAGCGGCTCTGGGAGTCCTATGTAGCCAAGCTACTGGACGATCTCGAGAAGCTGCCCGCCCAAGTTGCGGGGAATTTCTATTCGCCGGCCCGATTAGGCGGCTGGCCGCCCCCGGCAACGTTGGAAGCCTACGAAGACCGGCTGCTGGAGTTGTGCCAAGCGCGCAAGCTGGCGATCGAAATCAACACGCGCTTCCTGTACCGGGAAACGTCCGAAGAGCGCAAGCAAGCCTACATGGAAGCGAACGCACGCCTGGCCCGTAAAGCGCAAGCGCTCGGGGTTGGTATCGCGGTCGGCTCCGACGCTCACAGCCCGAGAGATCAGGGCGGTCACTTCGACGTCGTTTTGCGTATGCTCGATGACGCCGGAATCAACGAGCTGGTCTTTCCGGTCGGCGGCCGGCTAGCGCGCGTCGCCCTGCGGGCCACCCGCGAGCAGTTCGAAGCGCACACGCGCTCCAGCGAAAAAAACGTGCCTGGAAGCAGTATCACCGGCTTCAGCCGGGCCGAACTCGGTCTGCCCGAGCAGATCGAAGTTCCGTCCGGTCGCGGGGGCCGCTCCGGTCGCGCAACCGCGGCGAAACGCGGCGCCGGCAGTCCTGCGCGTGCCACCAAACGTCCTTCGGCCGGCTCCAGCAAATCGTCAGGAAAAAGTACTTCGAAGCGGACCGCCGACTCGACCGAATCGTCGACCCAAGCGAAGGCGGCGCGCACCGAATCGGCCGATGCCGAATCCGCGAGCGAGACGCCACCGGCGAAGCCCGCTAAAGCGACGACAAAGCCGAAGAGCACCACAAAATCCGCCGATGCAAAACCCGCGCCGAAGACGCCGGCAACGAAATCGGCGGCCGCCAAACCGGTGGCGGCCAAGGCGGCTGCTCCGAAAACTGCGTCACCGAAACCCGTTCCGCGTTCGAAGGCCACCGCAAAGGCCGCGCCCGCGCGAAAGGCTGCCGAGAAATCTAAACCAGCCAAGCCCGTAAAGACCGCCGAAAAGGCCAAAGCCGCAGCGCCTGCGCGCAAAAAGACGCCGGCCAAAGCGGTTGCTAAGCCGGCGGCGCGCGCGGCCGCAAAAAAGAGCGTTAAGAAATCCCCGGCCAAACCGGCGGCCCGCGCGGTACCGCGCGCCAAATCGCCGGCTAAGGCCGTTAAGAAGAAAACTCCCGTTAAGAAGTCCAGCAAACCGGCGGCGCAGGCCGTGAAAAAACGCCCGGCACCTAAACGCCGCTAGCGTCAGCACCGCATAGGAGGAACCACCGATGGCGAACGTCGATCGCCTGCGGAATATCGCTTTCGTCGGACCGCACCACGCCGGCAAAACGACGCTGGTCGAAGCGATCCTCGCCAAGACGGGAGCCATTGGCCGCCGCGGATCCGTCGCCGACGGCACGACCGTTACGGATCACGAACCCGAAGATATCGCGCACGTTCAATCGACCGGCGTTGGCTTCGCACACTTCGCCAGCGACGGCGTCGACGTTACGCTCGCCGATTGTCCCGGCTTCGTCGACTTCGCGGCCGAAGCGAAATCCGTACTGCGTGGTGTCGATGCAGCAATCGTCGTGATCGAAGCCGATCCGCAACGGGTCGTGCAAGCCAAAGCCGTTGTCGACTTTCTCGAATCGTTACGCCTTCCGCATCTGTTCGTCGTCAACAAGATGGATCGTCCGGGCGCCGATTTCGGCGGCACGCTGGCCGCGTTACAGGATGCGTACGGACGTCACGTTGTGGCCGAGCAATTACCGATCGGTTCGGCCGAACATTTTGCAGGCTACATCGATCTCGCCGAACGTAAAGCTTCGAAGTTCGCGGACGGTTCGGAGACGGCATGCGCGGTTCCGTCGGAACTCGAATCGGATGCCGACGCCGCTCGGGGCCAGTTGTTGGAAGCGATGGCCGATTTCGACGACCATCTAATGGAGGAGCTGCTCGAAGGCGTCGACCCCGACGCTGAAGAGATCGAACGCGACCTTTGCGACGAATGCGCGCACGACCAAATCGTTCCGGTCGTCGTGGCTTCGGGCGCTACCGGCGCGGGCGTCGACGCGCTCGTTCGCTCGATCCTCAAATGGTTTCCATCGCCGGCCGTTGCCGAAAAATTCGACGCCGCGGGAAATCCGATCGCGGCCGATTCGGCAGGTCCGGTCGTCGCACAGGTCATCAAAACGGCGATCCATCCGCAGAGCGGAAAAGTTTCGATCGCGCGGATCTATTCCGGCACCGTGAAGGCCGATGCGACGCTTTCAAATACCGACAAGGACGGCGAAAAAGTTCGTCTCGGCGGCTTGTTCCGTTTGCAGGGCAAGAAACAAGAACCGATTGCTGAGGCCGGGGCCGGCAGCATCGTCGCCTTCGCGCGACTCGAGACGGTAGCGACCGGCGATACGTTAACGGCGCCGGGCGTCGCGATACGGATGAGCCCGATCGCGCCGGCGGACCCGGTTTTCGCCGCCGCAATCAAACCGAAGGATCGCATCGACGAGGCTAAGATCTCGCAGATGCTGCAACGCATCGTCGACGAAGATCCCGCGCTACAGTTACGCCGTGCCGATGTGACGCACGAACTGTTGCTGCTGGGTGCAGGCGAGCAGCACGTAAGCATTGCGATCGAACGTCTCGGGCGCAAGTACAAAGTCGAGGTCGAATCGGCACCGCCCTCGATACCGTACCTGGAGACGATCACGACCGGTACCGAAATACACTCGCGCTACAAGCATCAAACCGGCGGCCACGGGCAGTTCGGCGATGTTTGGTTGCGGTTCGAACCGCGGCATCGCGGTGCGGGCGTGACGTTTGAGGATAAGATCGTCGGCGGCGTGGTTCCGCGCCAATTCATTCCGGCGGTTGAAAAAGGCGTCCGCGAAGCGTTGGCACACGGTCCGAACGGTAATCCGATCACCGACCTGCACGTCACGCTGTACGATGGCGCGTACCACGACGTCGATTCCAGCGAACAATCGTTTAAGACCGCTGCAAGTATGGGCGTGCGCGACGCTCTGCCAAAATGTACCCCCGTCGTGCTCGAACCCATCGTCGCCGTTGAAGTCGAGGTGCCGAACACGCACACGTCGACGGTTATCCAACAACTCACCGGAAAGCGCGGCCAGATCCTCGGGATGAACCCGGCCGAACGCACCGGATTCGACATCGTCGAAGCCTTCGTTCCGCAGGTGGAGTTGGCTCGGTACATCACCGAGCTGCGTACCGCGACGCAAGGCCTCGGAACGTACCGCTGGCGGCACGAGCGATACGACCCCGTTTCAAATCAGCGCAACGCATCCAAAGCGGCGGTATAAATGGGTTTAAAGAGAGTCTACGCGGCCGGCATCTTGCTGGCCGCGCTGTGCGCGTGCAGTAAAGCCGGTAACGCCGAAAACGGCGGCCGCCACTCGTGGACCGCGCCGGGGGACATGCGCATCTCGATTCAACAGGATGCGAAGAGCCTCAACCCGTTGCTCAACTCCAACACGACCGACGGCTTCATGGCGTACTTGATGTTCGAACCGCTGCTCTCGGCCGACGACAAGGGCAATCCCGTTCCGATTTTGGCGACGGAGGTTCCGACGACCGAAAATCGCGGCGTTTCGGCCGACGGGCTAACGATTACGTACCATCTGCGTAAAGGCGTCAAATGGACCGACGGCGTGGCCGTAACCGCAAAAGATGTGAAGTGGTCGTGGCAAGCCATCATGAATCCGGATAACAACATCGTGTCGCGCCACGGTTACGACTACGTCGCGCGCATCGATACGCCCGATCCGTACACCGTCGAGGTGCATCTCAAGCGTCCGTTCTCGCCGTTCGTGAACACGTTTTTTGCGATGAGCGACCAGCCGTTCCCGGTCGCGCCCGAACACATCCTCTCGAAATATCCCAACATCAACCAGATTCCGTTCGATTCGGCGCCGAACGTCGGCGACGGGCCGTTTAAGTTCGTGCAGTGGCTGCACGGCGACCGCATCGAGCTGGCCCGCAACGATACGTTCTTTTTGGGCCGCCCGAAGCTCGACAAGATCGACATCCGGATCGTTCCGGATGAAAACACCAGCGTGAACCTGTTGCGCACCCATTCGATCGACTATATGTTTCAGGCGTCGCCCAACACGTATCCGGCCCTGCAGGGGCTCTCCGACGTAAAGCTCGACTTCGTCGACGTCAACGGCTACGAATCGATCCAACTCAACGTGAAGAGTCCGCAGCTTACCGACGTTCGCGTTCGCGAAGCCATCGCCAACTCGCTCGATAAAGCGCAGTTGACGGCCACGCTGACGCACGGCATCATGAAGACGGCCACCGAAGATATTCCCGACTGGATGTGGGCCTTCAATCCGGCCGTCCATTCGTATCCGCACGATAACGTTCGCGCGCGGTTCTTACTCCGCGAAGCCGGCTACCAGCCCGGTCCCGACGGCGTCATGACGAAAAACGGCGTTCCGCTGGATCTGACGATCGTCACCAACACCAGCAACATCACGCGCCGCCAAGCCAGCGTTCAAGTGCAGGCGATGCTACGCCAGTCCGGGATCGCCAGCACGATCAAATCGTTTCCGGGTGACGTGCTGTTCGCACCTGCCGGAATGGGCGGCATCCTGCAACTCGGTAAGTTCGATCTCTCGGTTGCGGGTTGGTACGCGGGCATCGACCCCGACGACAGCTCGCAGTATCTTTGCGAAGATATCCCGCCCGGCGGCTACAATTACTCGCGCTATTGCAATCCGGAAATGCAAGAAGCCCAAACCGCCGCGCTGACGCACTACGACCGGCCTTCCCGCCGCGCCGCCTACTTCCGCATTCAAGAACTGCTGGCGCGCGATAACCCGCAAATCTTCTTCTGGTGGACGCGCCAAGTCGAACCCGTCAGCGTCGATCTTAAAGGCTTCGATCCAAACCCGGTCGTCGAGTCCTGGAACGCGTGGCTATGGAGCATTTAGGACACCGCGACCGCGTATCGGCGACGCATCCCGAGCTGGTCTGGCTACGCAAGGCGATCGTCGAACGAGCCTTGACCCGGGGTGACTATTTACTATCGGGTGGCGTTCGTAGCGATTACTACATCGACAAGTTCAGCCTGTTTTCCGAACCCAACGTGCTGCGACGTATCGCGCGACTATTCACGCCGATCATTTCGGAGCTCAACCCGGATATCATCGGCGGCACCGAGTTAGGCGGCGTGGTGATCGCCACCGCTGTCTCATCGCTATCGAACATTCCGATGATCGCGGTCCGTAAGCAGCCCAAGGGCTTCGGTGCGTTTGCCGATGAGTACGTCGAAGGCCCGTACGCGCGCGGCCAGCGCGTGCTGTTGCTCGAAGACGTCGTAACCAACGGCGGTGAAGTTTTGGCCGCAGCACGCCGGCTAGAGGAACTCGGATTACACGTCACGCCGTACGCGGTGATCAGCCGTGGCCTGGCGCCGATCAACGCGTTGATCGCGTTCTCGTTGCCGAGCGGCGAAGCAAAACTCGAGAACTAACCTCCGCTAATCGAGATATCCATCCCGTCGTCGACCACCGTAATGGGGCCTGCGTATTCGCCCGCGGCACCGTCGCGTAACGCGTCGGTCGAACATTCGGCTGGATAGTGCGTTAACGCCAAAGCCCGCACGTTGGCCGCGTCGGCCATCCGGCCGGCCTCGCGCGCCGAACTGTGGCCGCGCGGTTCCGATTCACCGCCCGTTCCCAAAGAGACCTCGCACAAGAAAAGATCGCAGCCGCGCGACATCTCGACCAACTCGTCGCACGGCGCGCTGTCGCCGGAGTACACGAACGCCGTCGATTCGGTGTGCGCGCGCACTGCGAACGCGTCGATATAATGTTTGACCGGCGCGAAGGAAAGCGCCACGTCACCCACCTCGACCTGCGTTCGCGCGTCGTACGTGCGAATCTCAAACGCCGCTAGAAAATCGTTCGCCCGATCGCGTCCGAACGCGCTGCAGACGGCTCGCAATACCGCCTCGCCGCCGGCCGGCAACCACACGGGCAATGGCGTCGCGCGCAACGATGGGCCGTACGTTAGCCCGTAACGCAACGGCACCAGATCCAAAAAATGATCGGCGTGCATGTGCGTGATGATGACGCCGTCGAGGGCCGCGTAGTCGCAAATCTCGCGCAGGGAGGCGAGCGCACCGGTGCCGCAGTCCAATAGAAGCGTCGCCCGGCCGCTTTCTAAGAGATACGAACTACACGCACGGCCGGGGCGTGGAACCGACGGGCTCGACCCGAGAACGCGCAGGCGCAGTCCGCGCGTCACGGTAACGCGGCGAGTACCGCCTGGGCGTGTCCCTCGACTTTAACGCTCTTCCACACCTTCGCGATCGTGCCGCTTCCGTCGATGATGAAGGTCGACCGCGCCAGCCCCATGCGAGTTATACCGTACATCTTTTTTTCGACGATGACGCCGAACGCATCGCAAAGCTTCGACTCGGTGTCGGCGATCAGCGCGTACGGGATATCGTATTTCTTCTTGAACTTTCGATGCGATTCGACGGAATCGCGGCTCACGCCGACGACCGTCGCGCCGCGTTTGCGAAACTCGCCGTCGGCCGCACTAAACTGCGCGGCTTCGTTGGTGCAGCCCGGCGTATCGTCTTTCGGATAGAAATACAGCACTAGCGTATCCTTCGCCAGGCTTGCGAGCGAAGTGGTGCTTCCGTCGTCGACGACCACATCGAGTTTCGGCAAAGCGTCTCCGGCCTGTAGCATCCAGCCTACCTTTCTGCAGTTTAGGACGTGGGTTGCGCGAATTGTTCGAGCGGGACCAAAAACAACAGCCGGTCGCCGGCCATCACCTCACCTTGGAATCCGCGAATCGCGACCGCTTCTCCGGAACCGCGCTCGTTCCGCCGCCAAACGTACAGCGGAATCCAACGCACGCGATAGCCGGGGCGCTCCGGTGGCGCGGGCGGCGGAAGATTGGCCGGGTCCTGCACGCGTTCCGCGAGTTGAAACGAACCCGGGCCGCTCGGCCCTTCGAGATCGAAGCGTCCGCGCGTGCTTTCGAATCGTGCCAACCCTGCGATCGTGGCAGCCGTCAGTTCGGTCGTCGAGAACGACTGAATGCCGAAATGCCGGTCGATCGATCGTCCGAAGGTCAGATCGTCGATGCGCAGCACGATTCCTAACTCGTCGTCCCCGGGGGTGCGCGGGCGCGAGCGTGCACCCAACGCGGCTTCGAGGTTGGCCGTGTCGCTGTTCGTAACACCGACCAAACCGAGCGCGCGCTCGGGCGAACAGAACGCGATGGTTTCGTCGTTGGTCGCATCCCCGGTCAACAAATCGATCTTGCGATCGCGCGCCATTTCCACCAGCAAACTGTCCGGCGACTTCTCGACGACCACCACGCGTTCGCCGAGGCGGCGCAAGTATTCGATTACCAGCGTACCGACATTACCGGCGCCGCATACGATCACGTGCCCGGTACGATGGATCCGCCGCAAACCGCGCGTGCGGCGTTGCGCGGCGGCATTTAGACCCGACGTTACGGATGCTGTAAATATCGCGACCAACACGAGGCCGGCCAGCGTTGCGAAAACCGCCGTGACCATCTCGCCGATTTGCCAGAGTGCTACGCCACCGGACGAACCGCAATCGCTGCAGAGATTGTTGTCCGGCGATCCCTCCATCGTGGTGAGCACGTAATAGGCGACCCCCCACACGTTCCAGTGCGTTACGATCGTAAAGATCGCGACGAAGGTCGCAAACGCTATCAGCCCGGCGATCGCGGCATTGCGCAACACCGGTTCGATGCGACGGATCGAGGTGATCGTGTCGGTCGCACGGGCCGCGATACGCGGGCCGAGCCTGCCGGACCGAACGGTTCGCTTGCGCTTGGCGTAACGCACGGGTCCGAATATCGTCAGACGCTCGGGCGCCAGCAGAGGACGTTCGAGCATCGCGACGTCGGGCCCGGCGTCGGCGCCGTGGCAAACGTATGGAGCCACGCCGTCGACGGTTACGATCCGGGCGCGCAGGTACGCTTCGGCTTGCGTTACCGTCATGCCATCGACGCCGAGATCGCCCGCATCACGCTGCGAGAATGCGAAGAGATCGTATTCCTCGGCGACGCCGGCCGCATTCGATTCGAGCGTCGGGAAACGCAACGCGTAGAAGCACGACGGTTCTACCGCCGCGGCCGCATAGGTTGCGGCCGCATGCGCGGCCGGCGAAATCACCGTGCAGTTAAACTTCAGACCGGCTTGGATTTTTTGACCGAGAACGGGATTAAACTGTCGCAGCGTGATGCGAACGCGATCGTCGATGTCGCGCGCCAACAACGCCACGCGCAGGTTCAGGCGGTCATCCGCCGATACGGCCACCAACGCGCATTGCGCGTCGTCCGGTTCCCGGGAACCATGCAGGCCGGCTCGATACAACGCGGCGCGGTCGAGCGGATCGGCGTCGATGCGCACGAACCCGTCGCCAAAACGTCCTTGCAGCTGGTCGCTCTCGCGTTGCAAGAACGACGCCTCGCGCTCGTCGCTTGCCTTCCACACGAGCACGACGCCGTGCCCCGCGGTCTTCAAAATCTCGCTGCAGATTTCGAACGCGAGGTAGTCGCCGCCCACGACAATAATTACCGTCCGGGACGCCATCTATGACTTCTTCGCCGCACGACCAATCGACCATCCGCCCGCCGCATCCGCTCGCCATCGAGCTTGCGAACCGGCTGGCGCACGCCCCCGGCGTTCCAATTCTGGATTATTGCTCCGGAAGCGGCCGAAACACGGCGTATTTGCGAAACCAAGGCTTCGAGGTCGTCGAGCTTTTAGACGAGGACGCGGCCGCATTCGATCGGTCGCCGCCGGATGGGCCGTTCGCGGGGATCGTGTCGTCGCACGGTTTGTTGCACGGTTTTGCTCCCGCAATGCGCCCGCGCATCGCCGGGCTGGCCGGACGATCGAAACCTGACGGCTGGATGTGCGCGACGTTCGGATCGAAACGTGACGCTCGTTTCGGCAAAGGCGTTCGATTGGCCGAAGACACATTCGCCGCCCGCGATGGCGACGAGCCGGGCGTCCCGCACGCGTACTTCGACGAACGATCGCTACGCGCGATGCTGGGTGTCTTTTTCGAAATAACGTTATTGGCCGAACGCGACGCGACGCAGACCAGTGGGGACTGGGCGCACGCGACGCCGCTTTCAGACGCCGTGCACTGGTTCTTTACGGGTCGCCGGCGCTAAAAGCGCCGACGCTTAGTACCTCGCGATGCTTTCGTCGATTCGTTTCGCATAGGCGTCGATTCCGCCGCTGAGATTGTGAATGCGCGAACGGCCCATACCGTTCAAATATTCCGCGACCTTGGCCGACCGCCCGCCGTGGTGGCACATCACGACGACCGGTGCGTCGTCCGGAATTTCACCGATTCGTTCCACGATTTCACCCATCGGAATCCACGTGGCCCCATCGACCGCGGCGGTTTCCAGTTCGAACGCTTCGCGCACGTCCAACAACACGTGCGGGGTGGAGTTTTCGCGCCACTCGCGCAGCGTTTCGACTTCCATCTCCGATACGGCGGCGTTCGTCATCGTTCTCGCGCCGCAATCAGATCGGACATCGGGCTGGACGCGCTGGCGTACAGCCGTTTTCCCATCCGGCCGGCCAGGTATGCTTGCCGTCCGGCGCGCACCGCGAAGTTCATCGCCCGCGCCATTCCAACCGGATCGCGAGCCAGCGCGATGCCGGTGTTCATCAATAAGCCGTCGACGCCGAGCTCCATCACGATGGCTGCGTCGGATGCGGTTCCGACGCCCGCATCGACGATCACCGGAACGTTGGCGCGCTCCTTGATGATCGCGATCGAGTACGGGTTGCACACGCCGAGACCGCTGCCGATCGGCGCCGCCAGCGGCATCACCGCCGCGCATCCGGCATCCTCGAGTTGGCGGCAAGCCACCGGGTCGTCGCCGATGTATGGTAGCACCGTGAAGCCGTCGGCAACCAGGCGGCGCGCAGCCGCAACCGTTTCGGTGGCGTCCGGGTGCAAGGTCTGCGGGTCCCCGATCACTTCGAGCTTGATCAGATCGGTCTGCAGCAACTCGCGCGCTAACTGCGCGGTCAACACCGCGTCGTCGGCGGTGTAGCAACCGGCGGTGTTCGGCAGCACGGTCATACGAGCGCGGTCGATGTAGTCGAGCATCGTTTTGCCGCTCGCATCGTCGAGGTTGATGCGGCGAATCGCAACCGTCACCATATCGGCACCGCTGGCCTCGTGTGCGGCCTGCATGACCGCCATCGTCGGATACTTTCCGGTGCCGACGATAAGCCGCGAAGCGAGCCGGTACTTGCCGAGTACTAGAACATCGTCCACGTTATCCACCCGCAACCGCTTTGATGACCTCGATGCGATCGCCGTCCGCCAGCTCGTGCGATTCGTAATCGGTGCGACGAACCACGCACTCGTTTTTGGCGACCGCAATTCCATTGCTCGGCGCGCCGATTTCTCGCAGGAGCGATGCTAGCGTCGTGCCGGCCACGACCTCGCGCACCTCACCGTTAACCGTTGCTTTCACGCGTTATGTGTTCGCTCCGCGAGGGTGAAAACGCTGGAAAATGGTCGTCCCGGCCTTCGATCGCGTCGGCTATTGCCGTCGCCGTTACCGGCGCCAGCAGTATCCCGTTGCGAAAATGTCCGGTTGCCGTGAACAACCCCTCGAGCCGCGTGCGCCCGATGTACGGTAAACCGTCGACCGTCGCCGGACGCAATCCAGCCCACTGCTCGCTGACGCTAAAGTCGTCCAGCGAGGGAGCGGCGCGCAATGCGCCGTCGAGAAGATGCGACAGGCCGCCCGCCGTCGTTCGCGCATCGAAACCGTGTTCTTCGACGGTCGCGCCGATCAGCAAGCGGCCGTCATCGCGCGGCACCATATACACGTCGGGAGTCCACACCGGCCGGCGCACGTAACCGCGCGGGACTTCGACCGCAATCATCTGTCCCTTTACCGGCCGTACCGCCGGCAGGTACTGCGGCGGAATTCCCGCGAGTTGCGCGGCCCACGCGCCGGCCGCGTTGACGATCGCGTCGGCCGGAGCGAAG
This sequence comes from Candidatus Tumulicola sp., assembly GCA_036502885.1. Taxonomy (GTDB): domain Bacteria; phylum Vulcanimicrobiota; class Vulcanimicrobiia; order Vulcanimicrobiales; family Vulcanimicrobiaceae; genus Tumulicola. Next base: position 3,905 of record DASXXU010000258.1, on the reverse strand, counting down.
CCTGCATCGCTTACCACGCCCAACGCACGGCGTGTATTGCAGCGCGCCGCGATGGTTTGCGATTCGATCAATCGCACGCCGGTTTGCATGCAGGCCGCGATCAGCGCGCGACCGAGCCGTCGATTGTCCACGGAGCCCTCGCCGGATACGACCATCGCGCCGAATACGCCGCTCGACAAAGATGGTTCGGCCGAGAGCACGGCGGTGCGATCGAGTATCGTCGAAGGCACGTTGCGTGCACGAAGCGCCTGCGAACGCCGCTCGAGCTCTTGCATCTGCGCGCCGGATGTGGCCGCGTGCAAGATGCCGTCTAGATGCAGGTGCGGATCGATACCGCTTGCTTCGAACGCGTTGCGGGCGAACCCCGGATACGCGTGGAGCGCGCGCTCGCACGCGTCGAGTAGGTCCGGCGCGCCGTGCTCCGAGTACGGGGCCAACAGCCCGGCGCCGGCCCACGACGCGGCACGTGCCGGTTGGGCGATGTCGTAAACCCGAACGGTGTGTCCGCGTCGAGCCAGTTCGAACGCGATCGAAAGGCCGATTAATCCGCCGCCCGCGACCGCAACGTCGATGCTACGCAGTCGGCACTACATGCCCGTGTAGACTGGACCCTCACCGCCTTGCGGGGGTACCCAAGTAATGATCTGATACGGATCGATGATATCGCACGTTTTGCAGTGCACGCAGTTGGTGAAGTTTATCTGCAACCGCCCGTCGACCGTGTCGCCGGTTTTTTCGAATAGCGGCTCGTAGACCGCAGCCGGACAGAAATATTGGCACGGGTTTCCGTATTCGACCGTGCAGCGGTCGCGACAGATGTTCGTGTCCGACACCAGCAGATGGCTGGGTTGATCTTCGTCGTGCATCGTGCCGCTATTGTAGACGTCGGTGAGTTTGTCGAAGGTCAATACGTTATCGGGAATCGCTCGCGGCGTTTCGGCCGGACGGTAGCCGGCTTTGATCATTACCTCGTAACCCGGCTCCTGATCCAGTTTGTCGACGACGCCGAAGCCGCGACCGCCGGTAACGGTCGCAAGGCCGGCGTTCAGCAATCCAGCCACGCGTCCGTGTTTGAACCCCTGGTGGAAATTACGGGCCGTCCGTAATTCCTGATACGCCCACGACGATTTGAAGCGTTCCTCGAACGCGCGCAATTGTTCGGCATCGTAGCGTTCGGCGTTAAGCGCATCCCAAATCGTTTCGGCCGCCATCATTCCGGATTTGACGGCCAGATGGATGCCCTTGAGGCGCATGCCGTTCAAAAATCCAGCGGTGTCGCCGATCAACAACAAACCATTCGCATACGGACGCGGCATCGCGAACAATCCGCCTTCGGGAATCGCTTTGGCGCCGTATCGAATCAATTTGGCGCCCGAGAGCATTTCGCGAACCGCCGGATGTTGTTTGAGGCGTTGCAGCTCGTTCTGCGGATCCGTCGTCGGATTCTTGTAGTCGAGGCCGGTTACGTGCCCGATGTCGAGCACGTTGTCGCGCATGCCGTAGATAAATCCGCCCCCGAACGTTTCCGCCGGCAACGGATAACCCAGCGTGTGAATTACCGCACCCGCTTTAAAACGATCGTCGGGCAGCTGCCACAGCTCTTTTATTCCGGCAGCATATACTTGCGGCTCGCGCCCGGCGCCGAGATCGAGTCGCGCGAACGCCTGCTTGGCCAACGTGCCGCGCGGGCCTTCGCCCAAAACGACCACTTTTGCATACAGATCGGCGCCCGCTTCGTAATTCGATTTGGGTTGGCCGTCGTGGCCGATGCCCTTGTCGCCGGTGCGCACGCCGACGACCGTATCGCCTTCCCATAACAACGTTTGCCCCGGAAATGCCGGAAAGACTTGCGCGCCTTCTTCTTCGGCGCGCTCCCCCAACCACTTCGACAATTTTTGCAGCGACGCGACGTACTTGCCCTCGTTGCGCAACGGCGGCGGCGTAAACGGGGCTTTGATCTTTCCGCGCTCGGTGAGATACCACAACTCGTCGGTCGTAACCGGCGATTCGACCGGCGCGGTATCGCGCCAATCCGGCAGTAGCTCGTCGAACCCGCGTGGATCCACGACGGCTCCGGAGATACCGTGATTCCCGATCTCCCCGCCTTTTTCGATAACCAGGACCTCGAGTTCGCGACCCGCGGCCTTGGCGAGCCGGCTGAGGTGCAGCGCTCCCGCGAGACTTGCGGGGCCGGCGCCCACGAATAAAACGTCGACCTCTAGGCGATCGCGCTCAGGCATCTAGGTGCTCCTGCTGCATGCGGTCGTATTCGCGCGGAGCCCGCGCGTTACTGTAAACATCCAGTAGGGAGGCGCGTTTCGCGTCGCGCATCCGTGGGCATGCAGCCGAGCCGAAGCTTCGCCAGCGACAACAACGCACCGATCGCGCCGGAGATTCTACAGGCCATCGTGGATGCCAACCAGGGCGACGCGGTCGGCTACGGGGACGACCCGTGGACGCAACGCGCTCGGGAACGTTTTCGAACGGCGTTCGGCCGGGATACGCTGTCGTTCTTTACGTTCAACGGCACCGGCGCGAACGTAGCGGCGTTAAGCGCCGTGCTTCGTCCGTGGGAAGCCGTGCTGTGTCCGCAGACCGCACATCTGCAAACCGATGAGTGCGGCGCGTTCGAGCGCTTCAGCGGTTCGAAGGTGATACCGGTGGCGACGGCCCGCGGCAAGCTGCACCCGCTCGATCTCGAGCCGTACTTGCGCGCGGGCCACGGCGTGCATTTTCCGCAGCCGCGCGCGATCTCTATCTCGCAGCCGACCGAGTTCGGCGAACTATACCAACCGGGTGAAATCGCCGAACTGTGCGACTACGCGCACGGCCACGGTCTGTTCGTTCACGTCGATGGTGCACGCATCGCCAACGCTGCCGCCGCGCTCGGACGCACCCCGCGCGAGATCACCGTCGAGTTAGGCGTGGATTGCCTCAGCTTCGGCGGGACGAAGAACGGGTTGATGCTGGGCGAGGCGGTGTGCTTCTTCTCGGGCGAAGCGCACGCCGTCGCCGCCGCTTTCGTGCAAAAGCAAGCGATGCAGCTCGCCTCAAAGATGCGGTATATCGCCGCGCAGTTCGATGCCCTGCTCGAGGACGATCGGTGGCTGCAGTACGCATCGCACGCGAACACGATGGCGCGACGTCTGCACCGGCAAATCGAAGATGTCGCCGGCATGCGCGTCACGCGTTCGGTCGACTGCAATGCGATTTTCGCCATACTGGGGCGAGACGCGATCGAACGCTTGCAGCGCGAATTCTTTTTCTACGTTTTCGACGAAGGGCCGCCGGAGATACGCTGGATGACGCACTGGGCGACCACCGAAAACGATGTAGACAGGTTTGCAGCCGCCGTGCGAACGGCGTGTGCGGCGGGGTAGCTCGTTAAGAGCCCGCGTCCTTGACGACCGAGCCGTCCATCTCGAAGCGGACGTGTTTGTCGAGCCGGTGCACGATCAACCACCGTCCGGTTGCGTTGCTCCACGTGTCTTGGGAGGTCGTCGTCAACGCGAACGTGTGACTCGCGTCGCTCATCGCAACCGTGCCGCTCAAATGCAGGACCTCGGTTGCGAGCACGGTTCCGTCCGGCGAAGTCTGCGCCGACGTAATCTGCTGATTGCAGGTCGTCGTGTGCAGATTCTTGAGCTGCGCTCCGGCATTGTTGACGATGTCGTCGCGGCTGACCTGACCGCCCGTCACGTCGGTGCTCGTAAAGGCCGGCGCAAGGATGCTAAAGGCTGCCTGCAGTGCTTGATCGGTGGGATTGAGCGCTGCGGTACACGCGAGTTGATAGTTAGCGGCTAGCGCTTGCTGCGTCGCCGGATCGAGCGTATCGGCACGAGCGGCGATCGGCAATGCAAACATGCAACAAGCTGCCAAGACCGGTAATTTCATGGCGCTAAATT
>DASXXU010000257.1:0-1676 GCA_036502885.1 Candidatus Tumulicola sp. | reverse complement strand
CCGCCGCCGCCTGCTGTCGGGTAGAACGATCAGTAACGCGTAGAGCAGAAACGCTGCCGCGCCGATCGGCGTCGGACCGACGTGCGAGAAGACGGTGTCGACGCGCTTTCCGACCTTGCCATAGATAATCACGCGTTCTTCCATCTTGCTGCGTGCTTGCCACGATCCGTCGGGGTCGATGATCCCGCTGATCCCGGTTGCTGCCGCCCGCACGACGTACGCGCCGCTTTCGATCGCGCGCAGTTGCGCGATCTGTGCGTGCATGTAGGGACCGGACGTCGTTCCGAACCACGCGTCGTCGGTGCTGACGACCAAGAGTTGTGCGCCGCGGCGAATTTGGGCGAATGCCAGATCCGAAAATCCCGATTCCCAACAAATCAGCGGTGCGATCGGCAACGCTTGCGTTTGATAGACCCCGTCGATGCGGCCGTTGCCGAATTGCCCGCTGAGCCTCGCGATGTAGGGAAGCCACGATAGAAAGCTACGGCCGGGAAACGACTCTGCAAACGGCACGAGTTGCCGCTTATCGTAGAGCGAGTACGCACCGCTCGGCGCGAAGATATAGAGCGAATTGTACACGTTCGGCCCGTGCGAGCTCTGGCTGCCGGCTACGAGCGTCGACTTCCAACCGACCGCGAGCGTTCGCACGGCTTGCGTCAAGTACGGGTCGGTATTCAAAATCGTCGGGATGACCGTTTCGGGCCACACGATCAACTTCGGATGGTGAAGCAACGCTTTATGCGTCATTCCGATGTACCGCGTGACGGCCATGTCGAGCGAGTTCCATTTGAGCGACTGCGCGATGTTGCCTTGTATCGCCGCGACGGGAATCGTCGGCCGCGGCACGCTGCGCGCGGGCCACGCCCACCATGCAAACGACGTCGCGACCACGACGGCGGCGATCGTTGCCGCCAACGGCTTCCACGTTCGGCGAATTGCGGCGTCTGCGAAATACGCACCGATCACGCAAAGCACGAACGTTATTCCGGCGGTTCCGGAATACGCCGCGATCGCTCGCAACGGGGTATCGGCTTGCGAATAACCGAGCTGATCGAACGGCACTCCAAGCACGCCGATAGTGCGAATCCACTCACACGCGGTGAATGCCGCGGCCGCCGCTAACGGCGCGAACGCCGCACGAACGTGACGATACGCATACGACGCCAAGACCGCGGCCATGGCGAAGAAGGGCGCTTCGATCATCGCTCCGGCGAAGGGCAGTACCGGTCCGAAAATGCCGATGTAGCTGCCGACCGTGTGGCCGATCCACGAAAAGCCGATCGTAAAAAAAATGGCCCCTGCGAACCAGCCGAGGACCGCCGCGCGTTTCCAGGAGGAACCTTGCCAGGTCCAAAAAAGCGCCGCCGTTCCGAACGGTACCAGCCACGCGGCGCCGAACTTTGGAAAAGCCGCAGCTAAGGCGAGTGCGGCACAAGCCGCGACGCCTGCGTCGCGCAGCCAAGGGGAACGCATGATACGCAGACTCGGTTTCGTACTCGTACTACTAGCGGCGGTCACGGTCGTTGCATGCGGGCGGCAAGTGACGCCCAATCCCCCGGGAATTGGCCCGGGCGGTGCGCCCGTAGGGTACATGAGCGTCTTCTTTGACGTAGCGGGACCGTTCAACTTTTCCAACTACCAATACTGGATCGTCTTCAACACGAGCGGTAACCAGT
>DASXXU010000256.1:0-10459 GCA_036502885.1 Candidatus Tumulicola sp. | reverse complement strand
CAGCGGGTTTGCGAAGAGCAATTCGACGGCGGCTAATCCGGCTGCCCACCACAGCGCTCGGCGGACGCGGACGCCCGAACTGCCGGCGGCCACCGCAAAACCGGCGAACACGTAACCGATCCACGCGCCGGCGTAGTGGGTGCCGAGCGTGTAGGTCGTGCTCATGCGCGAGAACAGAACCTCGGCCAGCGGCGCGGCCGCAAGCCACGTCACCCGCGAGCGAAACGGCAAGAACGCCAGCGGCGCGAAGATCGCTACCAAAAACCACAGTCGCGCGCCGGTGCCGATTCCAAAGAACGAACGCGCATCTTGCGCTGTCCACGCGTAAAACCGGTCAGGCTGCCAACCTGCCGCGACCGCGGCGTGCGGTTGGATGAGAACGAAAAACGCGATCGCCACGGCGCAACAGCCAACTGCGACGCATATCGCCAGCGTTCTCCGTTTCCGATCCGCCCGATACGCAATCGCACCGGCAACCGCCGCGATGCCCAGAAAGATCGCCTGATCTTCTTTTATGCTAAGGACGATGCCGGCGAATACGGCCGTCAAGCCGATGTAGCCGGCATCGAACGCGTAGATCGTCCACGCGACCGCGGCCGGCGCGAAACCATTCTCGTGGAAATCCCCGAACGTCAACCCGGCCAGCGGAGGGTAGAGCCAAACGACAACGGCGGCGAATCGCGCCGTCGACCGATCGGCGCGCGACCTGACCATCGCATACACCGGCGCGGCGCACAGTGCGCCGGCTATCGCTTGCAGAACGATCAACGTCAGCGGGGAACGAACGAACGGTAACGGTAGCGCTGCCGCGTAGAGTATCGGCGAAAAATGAAACGCCCAGTGACTGCCCTCGATCGGATTGCAAAAGCATCCGAATGCCGATGCTACCGTCTGCGAGAAGATACCGAAGTCGACCAGGTTGCGGTGCGCACCGTATTTGATGACGCCGAGCATCGCGAATAGCGCGGCGTAGATCGCGGTACCGATCCAGAGGAAGCGATCTTTCACTTCGGGTTGTATGCTTTACGCGGGTGCGCGCGCGCGCCGTTGTTGCAGATACGGCCACACAAACGGGTCGATGTCGCCGTCCAACACGCGCTGCGCGTCGCCGACCGATGCGTCCGTACGATGGTCTTTCACGAGTTGATATGGCTGCAGCACGTACGAGCGAATCTGCGAACCCCACTCGTTCGCCTGACGTTCGCCACGAATATCGTCGAGCCGGCGGTTGCGTTCTTCGGCCGCTCGCACGGCCAACTTCGCGCGTAACAAGTTCAGTGCAACCTCGCGGTTCTGCGCCTGCGAACGTTCCTGTTGCGAACCGACGATGATTCCACTGGGCTCGTGAATGATGCGTACGGCCGATTCGGTCTTGTTGACGTACTGGCCGCCGGCGCCGCCCGACTTGAACGTCTCGACGCGAATGTCGTCCGGTTTGATCTCGATATCGCCGGCTTCGCCTTCTTCGATTTCCGGCAAAACGTCGACCGCCGCGAACGACGTGTGACGTCGGTGCGCTGCGTCGAACGGCGACAAACGCACCAACCGGTGCACTCCCCGTTCGCCCTCCAACATCCCGTACGCATGCGAACCGCGAACGAAGAACGTGATCGATTTGATTCCCGCTTCCTCGGCCTCGGACTGTTCGACGATTCGCGTTTCGAAATCGTGCGACTCGGCCCAACGCAGGTACATTCGAGAAAGCATCTGCGCCCAGTCCGCGGCGTCGACGCCGCCCGCGCCGGCGTTGATGCTCAGGATTGCGTTGTGGGTATCGAACTCGCCGGTGAAGTTCGCCGTCATTTCGAGACGTTCGATCCCTTCACGCGCCGCGCGAATGCCGTCTGCGGCCTCCGAAGCGGCGCTCGGATCGCCTTCAAACAGGTTGAGGATCTCGCGAGCGTCCCGCAACGCCGCTTCGGCACGTTCGACCGTTACCGTTACGTCGCGCAACTCCGCGAGTTGCTTCATCGTGCGCTGCGCCGCCTCGGGGTCATCCCAAAAGCGGTCGCCTTGCGAGCGCGCTTCGCCTTCGATTAGTGCGCGTCGTTTGGCTGCGTAGTCAAAGACGCTCCTTGAGCGCGTCCAGGCGCTCGGAGAGTTCGGAAATATTCGAAACGGTCGCTTCGCTCATACATCGCGCTTTGACGTGCGACGCGCGCACCCTTGCCGCCGGCGCGTTCGTCGTGAATGCCGGACGACCATCACGGAGGGTTTTCAATGTCTATACAATCGCTCGAAGGCGGTCTCGCGCAAACGGCTCTGCCGCCGTACGGCGTGATCGCGGACGGTGCGACGCTCGAGCCGGGTGCCGGTCCGGCAGTTTCGAGCGACGCTATCTCGCTATCGCCGGCACAGCCCGAAACGGGTTCGAACCTCGATCAAGCTTCAATGCTTAGCCCGTTGTCGGGAATGCTCACCCAGCTCATGCAGATGCTGCAGTCGATGCTTGGAAATTCGTCGGCGTCCTTTGCGGGGATGCCGGGGCAATGTTCGCCGTACAATGGACAAGGTAGTGGAACGTGCGCCCCCGGGGGCGACGGCATCGCGCACGGCGCCGAGCAATACTTCTCGTCCGCGCAAGGGCAAGATGAGGGCGATCCTCACTTGACGTTCAACGGCGCGAAATGGAACAGCATGGTTTCGCATCCGAACCTGCTGCAGTCGAACTCAGTCCCGGGTGGGTATCGCGTTTCGACGCAGGTTGGAAACCCCAACGCACAGGGAATCACGCGAAATAAATCGGCCCAGATCTTGCTCGATGGCGGACGCACGACCGTCGGGCTCAACGGCGAGGGTCAACCCTCGATCGTTCGCAACGGCGAAAACATCCCGATCTCGCCCGGACAAACGGTAAACCTCGGACACGGGAGCAGCGTTACCTGTAAACAAGACGGAGCGTTGTGCGTCGATTCGCACAATGCCGCAGGCGGCCAGATCTCCACGACCCTGTCTACCAAAAAGGGTGGGGTCGATGTTGCCGTCAACGCGCAAAACGTCGATCTTGGCGGGGCGCTGGTGCGCGGGCAAAAAATCTCGCCTGGTCCGGAACCCGCTCCAACGCCGACGACGAGCGGATCGCCCGGCCAATACTTGCAGCCGCCGATCGTACCACCGGAGCCGTTTGCGCTAACGCAACCGGCGTCGTACGAACAACCCAACGCCTTTCAACAACCCGAAACGTACGAGTAATGCAACGAGCGCACGGCCACCCGTGCGCTCATCGTTTGTTCCCGAATGCTAACGAAGGGGCGCTGCCCTTGTGCGGTAAACCGAGCGAGCGAGAGGTGCTGTGTACGGTGTCCCTAAATTTAGCAACGTCCCCCCTGACAAACAGTTCGGCTCTTCTATAGAGGGAATATGCAACAATTCGTACGCGGCGTCGCCGCGTCGAGCGGCGCGCTCGTTTTGAGCGCCGCCCTCTCTGCTTGTTCGGGGGCGGGGGATGCCTCGAGTATGAGCGGCTTCGCTCCGCCGCGGACTGACGGCAATCGGATAGCTTCACAGCCGGCCGCCTCTGGCAGTTCACGGTTCGCGTACTCGGCGAACTTCGGGTCCAATAACATCACGGCGTATGCGATCGCTTCGACCGGAGCGTTGAAACAGATATCCGGATCACCGTTCGCGGCCGGCGCGGGGCCGACGCAAGTGGTAATTTCGCCGGCCGGCAATTTCGCGTACGTTCCAAACTTCAACGCCGCAACCGTGTCCGCGTATACGGTTGACGGGAAAACCGGTTCGTTGACGGCGGTGAGCGGGTCGCCGTTCGCGGCCGGCAACAAACCCTATTTTGGTGCGATCGACCCAAAGGGCAAGTTCTTTTACGTCGCCGATAATGGCGACAACAACGTTGCAGCCTATTCGATCAATGCCAAAACGGGCGCACTAACGGCCGTCAAAGGTTCGCCGTTTGCGGCCGGATCGTTTCCCGACGGCGTCGCCATGGACCCGAGCGGCAAGTATCTGTTCGTCTGCGAAGCCGGAGGCAATGACGTCCGCGCCTACGCGGTCAACGCTACAACCGGTGCGCTGAAAGCCGTAAAAGGTTCCCCGTTCGCAGCGGGCTCGAGCCCGTATTACGTGGAGATCTCGCCTTCCGGAAAATCGCTCTTCGTTGCCAACAATGGTGATGCAACCGTTTCGGCGTTCGCGGTAGAGACGACCGGCGCCTTAAAGCCGGTTACGGGGTCGCCGTTTGCTGCGGGGACGAGACCGTACGCGCTCGCGATCACGCCCGACGGAAAGAGTCTCTACGTTCCCAACGCTGGATCGAACAACGTCTCCGCCTACGCGGTATCCACGGTCGGAGCGCTCTCGCCGGTGAAAGGATCGCCGTTCGCCGGCGGGACCAATCCGGACGGCGCGGGCATCGATCCCCTTGGAAAATTCCTGTACGTCGGAAACTACGGTTCGAACGACGTCTCGGCGTTTTCGATTACCGCTGCCACTGGCGTCCTAAAACCGGTGAAGGGTTCGCCGTTCCCGGCCGGTACGAATCCATACATCATCAGCACGTGCAATGGGGGTGGTGCGACATGCGTCCCGTCCAAGCTGTAAACGCACGAACGTACTACCCGCATGTCGAGGGACTACGCGGCGTCGCAGCCTTCTACGTGTTTCTGTTTCACATCTGGCAATACGGTGTTTCGCACGCCGGCGCGACGCTGACGGTTCTCCTGCCGTACACGTTGCCGTGGTTACAGTTCGGCCATTTTGCGGTGTCGGCGTTCATCGTCATTTCCGGATATTGCCTGGGGTTACCGGTCGCGCAGCGTCTCGACGCGCCGTTCAACAAGGCGCGCTTCGCGAAGCGCCGCGCTCGCCGATTGCTGCCGGCCTACACGCTGGCACTGTTCCTGTCGGTCATCCCGTTTTGCATCATGGCGGTGTTGCTCGGAAGGCACCCCAACATGACGCATATCGCCATTGCGATCGTGACGCATCTCGCGCTGATCCATAACTGGATTCCGTCACTGGCCGAATACCTCAACGGCCCGATGTGGAGCATCGCGCTCGAGTGTCAGATTTACGTCGTCTTCGCGTTGTTGCTGATCCCCGTGTGGAAACGGTTCGGACCGTGGGCGCAACTGGCGGTGGCACTCGTTATCGGGCTAGCGCCGCACTTTCTCTTTCACGGACGCTTCGACTACACGATCTGGTGGCTGCTCGCGCTATTCGGAATGGGCGTTCTCGCCGCACACATTACCGCAAGGTCGCCGGTGCGCGCGCCGTATTGGCGCCTGATAGCACTGTTGGTGGCCGCTATTGCCGTAGTATTCGTGATGCGCACTGGCGACGCTACGCCGGACAGCGGGTTGTGGCCGGCCGATATCGTGGTTGGCGCGGCAATCGCGCTGATGTTCGTAACATCCGATGGCGAACGGTTGACGTGGACGGGCCGCTTTCTTTCGCTGCGCCCGGTCGTTATCGTCGGAACCTTCTCCTACAGCTTGTACCTCATACACGGTCCGCTCGTTGCAATGACGGCGGCGGCATTGCAGCATATCCATGCCGGTGTGATGATCAGCTCCGCGACGTATCTCGGATTGATCGTCGTCGTGCTGGCCGGCGCGTATGGGTTCTTCTTGATCGCCGAACGGCCGTTTCTATCGGCCGGGTTCCGCGAGGCGATCGAGCGATCGCCGGATCACGAACGCCTATTCGTTCCCGATCCGGACGGATCTACGGCGTCGCAAGGTACTACGGCCTAGGTTCTAGGCGTCATCCAGACGGTGAAGCTAGAACGTCCTTTGACACGACAGCGTGGCTGCCGTGCAGTTCGTCTGCGACCGAAGCATGCAAGCCGGTCGATCGTCCCGATACGCGACGACCGGCGAAGATCGAATCGACGACGCGGATATTTCGAATTTCTCGCGGGTCGACGAGGAGCGGATCGTCGCTTAAGATCGTAAGGTCGGCTTTCTTTCCCGGCTTGATGCTGCCAATTTCGTTTTCCAACTCGATCGAATATGCGGCATCGATCGTCACCGCCCGCAGGGCACTCTCGGCGTCGATTCGTTGTTCCGGATCGGCCGTTCGACCGGACGGTGTGATTCGATTCACGGCACACCACATAAGGAACAGTGGGTCGGCCGGAGCCATCGGCATGTCCGAATGTAACGAGATGCTCACGCCTTCGCGAACGGCGGTTCCGAGGCGCGCCATGCTGTTCGCGCGTTCCGGCCCAAGACCCATGTGCGAATACTTATCGGCCAACGCACACGGATAGTACGGATTCGCGCTAACGATCGCACCGAGTTCTTTAAGGCGCCGAACCTGATCGTCTTGCGAGACCGCAAAGTGTACGACCGTGAAGCGATGATCGCTGCGCGGGTTGGCACGTTGGTTCTTCTCCAAGGTATCGATCACGACTTGCAGCCCGGCATCGCCGTTGACGTGCGTGTGGATGTGATAGCCGGCATTCCAATACGTTTCGAACGCGGCAGCGTAATCCACCGGAGCAAGGATCCATTCGCCGCGATGACCGTCGAGATACGGCTCCTGCACCTGCATCAGCAGCGAGAAGATCGCGCCATCGCAAAACAGCTTCACTTGCTGTGGCAACCACGCGACGTTGCCCGCACCCCAGGATAGATACGACTCGGTCGCCGGAATCAAGGCGTCGAGATCGCTCTTGTGCTGTTCGTACAAACCGCGACCATCGGCGATGAAGTACGTGCGAAAGCCGACGTCGCCGCCGAGGTTCTTCTCCCAAAACGCTTGGATCGGGCGCGCTGCCTGCGTGCCCGGTTCGCAGATCGTCGTGATTCCCTTCGAACGAACGTAAGCGGTAAAGCGTCGAACGCCGTCTTCGATTCGCGCGGGCGAAAGCATATCTTTGCCTACGGGGGCGAGCACCAACTTCAAACCGTTCTCGTAAAAATGCCCTTGCGCGACCTCAGCCTGTTCGCTGGCCAATCCCTTTCCCGACACGCTCTTTTCGGTAATGCCGTATTTCGCGATCGCCGCGCTATTCAGGATTAGCTCGTGGCACGAACGGTGCCAAACCACGACCGGCCGATCCGGGCTTATCGCATCGAGTTGCGGGCGGCGAATCTCACCATGAAAATACTGGTGGTAACCCCATGTGAAGAGCGTCTCGTCCGAGGGCAGATCCTCCATCTCGAGCAGCGTGTCGCGCAAGCGTGCGACGTATTCGGTGCCGTCGTTTGCGGCTTTGGAGAAGCGCTCTGGAACGTCCCAATCCTCAATCGCTATAATCGTGCACGCGAACGAAAGCGCGCCCAACAATGGATGCAAGTGTTGTTCGATCAGGCCTGGGACGATGACGTCGTTTTCGTACCGCCGATCGATCTCGAACGTTCCGGGCTCGAGCTCCGACGTCATCGATTCGATCGTTCCGACGGCGGCGATCGTCGATCCGCGCACCGCAACCGCCGTTGCGTCTTCGCCCGGCTCCATCGAAATAACGCGACGCGCCGTGTAGATCGTCGTAACGGAATCTTCCGGGCCCGATTTCGATCGTGGCTCCCTGCGATGCGCAACCGCAGCGGCACCGGAAGACCCGGCGATGCCCGCGCTTGCGGCAGCGCTCAATAGTGGCAGGACGCCCGCGCAGCCGGAACATGAGGCGTCACCGTGATAATGCAGCACGGACTCGTCCTTAGCAGCGCCCTATAGGCGCACCTTTGCGGCGCGCCCGCGCGCTATCCGAGCATCGAGGTCTTCGCCGTTTCCTTGAAGTAGACGCCGCTCCCGAGATCTTCGGACAGCGTCGGGTGCGAAGGGCTCCACGCGAGCGCCGAGCGCGTTTGGCTGCTCGATGCGGGCGCGTCCACCCCCGCGAAATGCGCGAACCAGGCGAAGTGTTCCGCCGCCTCTTCCGGCGACTTGGAAACGGCCGGAACGCCCAAGCCTTTTGCGATCTCTTCGGCGATGTCGCGGAATCGAATGCCTTCTTCGGCTACGGCGTGATAGCGAACGCCGCCGCCTTCGCCTTTCTCGAGCGCCAGACGGTACAGATGCGCGGCGTCCAGACGATGAACCGCGGGCCAGCGATTCGAGCCGTCGCCCACATATGCCGAAACGCCGGTCCGGCGAGCGAGATCGACCAGGAACGGAACGAACCCGTGATCGCCTTCGCCGTGCACCGTCGGCGGAAGCCGAACCAACGCCACCGCAGCGCCCCCAGCGCCGGCGGCGTCGACCGCGAGTTCGGTTGCAACGCGCGGGATCGGAGATGCCGCGTCGGCGGCATCCGATTCTTTGACGGGCCGCGCCGAAGCCAGCAGCACCGTACCCGACGTCACGAACAGCAGCCGGTTGGATCCGCGCAGCGTTTGCGCGAGCGTCTCGACCGCTCGCCGGTCGATCTCGCAATTTTCAGCGAACTTCGAGAAGTCGTGAATAAACGCAAGGTGCGCCACCGCGTCGGCACCCGAGGCGCCTGCGCGCAAGCTATCCAGATCGTCCAGCGAGCCGCGTTGCACGTCGGCACCGGCCGCCTTCAGGGCGGCGGCCGATTCGTCGGATCGCGCCAGTCCGAGAACGCTGTGGCCGGCGTCGATTAGTTCTCGAACGACCGCCGATCCGATGAAGCCGGTCGCGCCGGTAACGAACACGCGAAGTTTTGTAGTCATGGCGTGGTTATACCATCAGACCGCGAGCGGTGCGAGCCGTTCGCTTATGGTATCACTGGCAGTGTGAGTCTGAACGACGACGACCTGCGCCGCGGGGAACTTCGCATGCTCTTGCGGGAGTGGCGCGCGCGACTCAAGCCCGCCGATGTCGGGCTGCCCGCGGTTTCGCGACGCCGGGTTCCAGGTTTGCGGCGAGAGGAAGTCGCCGCACTCGCAGGCGTTGGGATCACGTGGTATACGATGTTCGAGACCGGCGCAGCTGCCGGCGTCTCGACCGACCTGGTAGAGCGAATCTCGGACGCATTGCGCCTCTCGGCGGGCGAGCGGATGCATTTGCAGAGTTTGGCGACTCGGATTTCGCTGCCGTGGAAAGACGAAGCCGCGGATCCGCTTCTGATGCAGTTCGTTCGCGACTGGATCGACGCACCGGCCTACGTCGTTACCTACACGTGGGACGTCGTCGCTTGGAACGCTGCGTACAGCTTCGTGTGGGATATCGAGCCGCCGGGAAGCCCAACGTTTAATCTGGCACTGCGGCTCTTCTCCGAAGTTCGATTGCAAACAATCGCCGGCGAATCGTGGCCTTCGATGGCGCAGGCACTTGTCGGAATGTTTCGATTGACGTGGGGACGACATCTGCGGGATGAGCGCTATGCGAAACTCCTCAGCGATTTACGTGCCATCCCTGCCTTCGAGCGGTTGTGGGAATCGCACGACGTCGAACATCCGCTCGTCGATCTAACGATCGCGGTCGACTCGCCGAATGCCGGCCAATTCACGTACCGCGTGCTCAACGTGAACCTTATGGAGCCGTTTCAAACGTTGGTGGTCCAAATGCCGATAGGCGATGACGCGGCGCGCGTGCGAGACGTTCTGCGACGAATCACCGCCAAATAACGGCTTTCGACGATTACGAATTCGGGTGCTGGCGTAAACCGACCGGCGTTCCGTCCGGATTCTTGACGATCGCCGTTAGCAAGCCGTTCGCGACATCCGTCACGTCTTGCACCTTCTCGGCGCCGCCGGCGACCAGAGCAGCCAGTGCCGCCTTGATATCGGCGACGTCGACGTACGCGATCGCGCTGCTCGCACCGTGCTGCGACGCCGCTGGCGCAAGGCCGATTTCCAGTTCGCCGGTTCTAAAGCCGACGTAATAGGGGCTGTCGACATACGGGTCGGCGCCGAGAAGGTTGGTGAAGAATGCCTTGGTCGCGGCCAAATCGGAAACGGGGTAGACGAGGACTTTTACTGCGTTCATGTTCTCTCCGTTGGTGAAGCGTTACGCCGGATAGACGGAACCCGGCGCAAGAATGTGACGAGGCCGGGTTCGAAACGTCTTACGCCGAGTCGCCTCTCCGAAATAAGTCGATATTGAACCGCTCCACGAGGGCGATGCTCAAGCAGAATATCGCGCAAGCACAGATGAACGATCCGGCAACTTCGATCGCCGGGCCGCCCGCGAAGGCGATCGGCGCAGCTAGCGCGAGCACCAGAATTGCAAGGCACGCGCCGGTGATAACAACCCGCCACGCGGGGCGCATCGAGCTATACCACGCGACGACCGCCCAGGCCGCATAACCAACCAACGCCATCGTCGTCGGGCCATTTCGATGCAAGCCCGGCGGTAACACCGGAACAAGCTGAAATGGCGTTAACGTGATGGCCGCGCGCCAAAGCAAACGATCGCTCCAACCGGGTCGAAGCAACGCGACCCATATCGCAACGATCGCAGCAAGTTGCAATAACAACGTCAACCCTTTGAAGACCAAGAACGCCTTCATCGCCCACGGATGCAGACCCCAATAAAGAAAGATATCGGAGCTCGGGGACACTGCCACTCTTCCCAGCGCGAAAAAGCA
>DASXXU010000255.1:0-4199 GCA_036502885.1 Candidatus Tumulicola sp. | reverse complement strand
CGAAAAGCGGCCCGCGGCGGCCTCAAGCAGGCACGTCGCGGCCAAGGGGACCTTGATCATGCTCGCCGGGTAGACGGCTCGCTCCGAATCGACCGTGGACCCAGGCCCGGCGGGCAGCAGGGGCGTCAAAACTATGGATACGTCTCGCAGGCCGGCCTCGCTTGCCAGTTGGGCGAGGGTGGCGGAACTGGGAAGCGGTGCGGGCGGCATGGCGGTGCCTTCTCTTTTAATGCGTGCAAGTACTTGCATTTGACTGCGGAAAGGCGTAGACTGTGCGTGCAAGTACGTACTTGCAACACCAGATGGTCGAACGGAGCACAATGGATCGAGCGGTAGTCGTCCCCTACCACCCGGATGGGTACAGCGAAGCAGAACGCGCAATCGCCGCCGCGGCAGCGGATGGCGCCGAGCGTGTCGTGCTGGATCTGGACGGCGTCACCGAGCTCGACATCGCCGGCGTACGGTCGCTCATCGAGCTGCTGCGGCGCGCGAGAGCGCGCGGCGTGGAGTTGGCCCTGTCGATCGACGAGCCGGAAGTCCGCGCGACACTCGAGCGCATGGCGCTTGACCGTATTTTTCCGATCCTTTCGCGGGAGGCTGTATGAACGTACGAACCCCGGCGCTGGCGATTGCCGCCATTTTGGCGTGCTCGCTGACGACGCAGGCCGCCCAGGCGCAATCGACCGCCGTCGCAACCGTATCGCCCGACGCACGTACGATCTTGCAGCACATGATCGACCGGAATCCCTCGCTGACTTCGTACCGCGCGCGCGTCCACGTCGACGTGCGGATGCTGAGCTTCCCGTTTTTCGCACCCAAACTGGATGGCACGTCGTACTATAAACGCCCGGATACGTATCAAGTCGTGTTCGATCGCGTTCCGAGCTACGCGCGCGGCTTTCAAAAGCTGTTCGACGATATCGGCGACGCCGCGGCGTGGGAGAAGGACCAGAAGATCTCGGTCGACGGAACGCAGACGATCAACGGCCGTCCTACCTACGTTTTGCGTCTGACCAAACGCATTCATAGCGACATCCTGGATCACACGCTGGCGTATGTCGATGCGGCGAGTTACGCGCTCATGCGTATGGAGTGGTACTACACCAGCGGCGGAAAGATCACGATGTCGCAGCAGTATTCGCGCGAAGGCCAATACTGGGTGCCGTCCGCGCAACATGCCGACATCGACATCCCTCACGTACGCGCGGTCGCCGACGCATCCTATAAGAGCTACCAAACGAACGTCGCGGCAGCGCCCGAGGCGACCCCGTGATCGAAACGCGACGAACTCCGGGCGAAGCGAAATCGCCCGAAGACACCCGCGAGCGAATGTTGCTGGCGGCGCGCGAGGTTATCGGGCGCAAAGGCAAACGCGGCGCGACGACGCGAGAGATCGCCGAAGTAGCCGGCGTGAACGAAGCGACGCTGTTCCGGCACTTCCGGACCAAGGAAGCGTTGATCGTTGAGGTCGCGCAGCATTTTTGCGGTTTCGACGTGTTGCGCGGCATGGTCGCCCAATTGCACGGCACCATCGAAGAAGACTTGCGCCTGCTCGGTTCGACGATGTTGACCCGCATGGACTCGCAGATGGATATGATCCGCTGGTCGCTGGTGGAGATGGAGTACGAAGCCTCGATCTTCGCGACGACCGCGTGGCGGCCGCAACTCGCCATTCTGGCCGTCGTCGAAGAGTTTATGCAGCGGCGCATCGCCAGCGGCGAACTGCATGGCGACGCAAAGAAACTCGCCTTGACCTTTATGGGGTTGGTCTTCATGCATGGACTGGCACGCAAAAAATTCCCCGATTCTGAGCTGTACAGCGGTAGCGACCAGGCCGCAGTCGATTTCTACGTAGACGTCTTTCTCAATGGAGTACGAAGCAAATAATGGACACGCGCGAAGCCGATCAGCGACAAACCGCCGCGCCTGCTAAAGGTCCGAACGGTTCGTCCGAATCGAAGCCGCAATCCGCCGGGCCAAGCGCGCCCGCCGCGCCGAACGCCCCCGCCGGCCGCACTCCGGCTGTCGCCGATACCGGCGACACCGAAAAGCGAACCGGACCGCGTAAGCGCATATTCTTTTTGATCGGCGGTGCGATCGTTCTGATCGCCGCGTTGTGGTTCGGCATACCTTGGCTTACATATATGTTGGCGCATCAAGGGACCGACGATGCCCGGGTCGACGCCGATGCCGTCGCGGTAACCAGTCGCATCAACGAAAAGATCAATCAGATCTTGGTCGACACCAACCAGCAGGTCCGTCGCGGACAACTGCTGTTCGTACTCGACAACAAAGATGAGATCGCGCGGCTCAAACAAGCGCAGGCGCAATACGATCTTGCGATCGCCAACCAACGCACGACGACGCTGCAAGGACGCGGCGGCGTGGCGCAAGCGCAAGGCGAGCTCGTGACCAATCAGGCCCAAGTGCCGGTGGCGCAAGCCGGCGTGTCGCAAGCTGCAGCGCAGTTGCAAGTGAGCAACGCGCAGCTTCCGGCGGCACAAGAAGCGTTCAACAAGGCGCAAGCGGACTTCGCCCGCACGCAATCGCTGGTTGCCTCCGGCGACGAGCCGAGCCAAAACATGGACACGGCGCGCGCGCAGTTCGCGCAGGCAGCGGCGACGTTCCGCGGCGCACGCGATCAGATCTCGGTAGCAGAAGCGAACCTGACCGCCGCGCAGCAGCGCGTCAACGCTTCGAACGCGACGATTCAAGCCGCGGCCGGTGGCGTTACCACCGCCCAAGGCAAACTCGCACAGGCTGCCGACCCCAGTCAGGTCGAGTCGGCGAAAGCGCAGTTGGATCTAGCCAAACAGAATCTCACGTACACGCGGATCTACTCGCCGATCGATGGTTACGTCGGTGAAAAGGTTGCCGAGACCGGACAAACGGTCGCGGCCGGATCGACCCTGATGACCCTCATCCCGCACCGCATCTACATCACCGCGAACTTTAAAGAAACGCAGATGGGCAGCATGAAGGTCGGACAACCGGTCGATATCAAGGTCGACGCCTACGGCGGCCAGACGTTCCACGGCCACGTCGAGTCGATCAACCCTGCGTCGCAAAACACCTACGCATTGGTTCCGGCACAAAACGCGACCGGTAACTTCGTGAAGGTGACGCAACGCATTCCCGTTCGCATCGCGATCGACGATCAGAGCTCCGACCATCCGTTACGGCCGGGCATGAGCGTCGAGACATTCGTTAAGACGAAATAACGGGGTTCGCGAAATGATGCAAAGCGTGGTCGTCGAGCACGGCCTGCGCCGGGCCATCGTGAGCGTTGCGGTCATCGCTGCGACGCTCCTCGAGATCATCGATACGACGATCGTCAACGTCGCGCTGCCGAATATCCAAGGAAACTTCGGCATCGCGATCGACCTGAGCGCGTGGATCGTGACGGGGTATATCATCGCGAACGTCGTGGTGATCCCGATCACACCGTGGCTGGCGCTACGTTTCGGACGCCGCCAATATTTCTTCTGGTCGATCGTCCTGTTCACGTTCGCTTCGCTGATGTGCGGATTTTCCCACAGCTTCGGGCAGCTCGTGTTTTGGCGTATCATCCAAGGCTTGGGCGGCGGTGGCTTGATCGCTACGTCGCAAGCGATTCTGCGCGACACGTACACGCTGCGCGAACAGGGAACGGCGCAAGGCATCTTCGCGATGGGCGTTATCGTCGGGCCGGCGCTCGGCCCGGTAATGGGCGGCTGGATCACCGATAACTTCAGCTGGCACTGGATCTTTTTCATCAACCTGCCGGTCGGAATCGTCGCCGCAACGTTGATATGGAACTACTTACGAAATCCGGTCGAGCCGACGCACAAGAAGCTCGATTGGGTAGGCCTGCTGTTGCTCGCGATCGGGCTGGGTTCGATGCAATACGTGCTCGAGCAGGGCCAACAATACGACTGGTTCGACGACGGCAACATCCGCTTGGGAACGGCTGCGTCGATTCTAGGGCTGGCCTCGTTCGTGTGGTGGACGTTGCGTTCGAAAATTCCGGTCGTCGATCTACAAGTGCTGCGCTTACGACAGGTTGCTGCCGGCAGCATTTTGGGCGCGGTGCTCGGCGTGAGTTTGTATGGGTCGATTCTCGTCTTGCCTCAGTATCTGCAGAACTCGTTGGGTTTCACCGCGACGCTATCTGGCTTGACCATTTTGGTGCGAGCCGGAGCTGTGATGCTGTTCACACC
>DASXXU010000254.1:0-35920 GCA_036502885.1 Candidatus Tumulicola sp. | reverse complement strand
GTCGATTCAGAGGATCCGCGCCGCCGTTACTATCGTTTGACACCCTGGGGTCGCGCCATCGCGCAAGCCGAGGCGTCCCGCTTGGCGGCCGCGGTTCGAATCGCGGTAAAGCGAAAACTCATTCCGACGAGCGCGTTCGCGCCGTGAACGTGTGGCTTCGTTTGGCACTACTCTTCACTCCCGCCGAGTTCCGTAAACAATACGGTGACGAAATCGCCGCGGGTGGGCGCGACGTACGAGCGAGCGACGTATTCGATGTAGCCGCCACCGGTATTCGATTGCGGGTCGAAGACGTCGCGCGCGATCTGCAGTACGCGCTTCGCCGCTTAGCCAAGGCGCCGCTTTTTGCGGCGGTCGTCGTGCTAACGTTCGCGTTCGGTATCGGCGCGAACATCGCGGTATTCAGCGTTCTCAACGCCGTCATCTTGCGCCCGCTACCCTATCTCGACCCCAACGGCGTCGTTCAAGTTCGCACCGGGGACACGCGGCGCTCGACCTTGCCGGCGATATCGATCGTCGACGTCGACGACCTACGAGCACAATCGCATACCCTCGCATCGATCGCCGCCGCGACCGGCGACGACATCACCGTTGAGCTGGGCGGGCGGCCGGTCGCACTCGATGGATTGGCTGTGATGCCCGAATATTGCAGCATCCTCGGCCTGCACGCACAACTCGGTCGAATGTTAGTACCCGGCGATAGCAAACCGGGAATGCACGACATCGTCATTTCCGATGCGGTTTGGCATCGAGATTTTAACGGCGATCCTGCGATCCTCAATCGCGAGGTCTCGCTCGATGCGGGTACGGCTCGAGTCGTCGGCATTTTACCTCGCGGACAATTGTTGATCAATCCGCAGGCCGGCGCGATGGAGCCGTTCGACTATATTTCCGCGTTGGACGAAAGCGCTCCGCCGAATCAACGCGCTGCGCGGTTTCTGGGGGCCATCGCACGGCTCGCCCCCGCCACAACGGTCGCGCAAGCGAACGCCGAAATGCAGTTGATCACGTCGCGGCTCGAAAAGCGCTATCCCGGCGCCGATAAAACCTTCACGTTTTCGGTGCGCGGTTTACGCGCCGCGGTGCTGGGCTCTGCTACGCCGATCGTTTGGACGGTGTTCGGCGCGGTGCTCGGCATCTTATTGATCGCCTGCGCTAACGTCGGCAATATGTTGGGCGCACGTTGGTCGGCGCGCGATCGCGAGTTTGCCGTTCGCCGTTCGCTCGGCGCGTCGTCCTGGAATGTCGCACGCCTGCTACTGGTCGAAACGGGCGTGCTAGCATGCGCAGGTGCGATCGCCGGCATCGGAATCGCATATGCCGGACTGCATTTCATCGGAGGTGCCATCGTCGCGGGCTTGCCGCGCGGTGCGGATGTCAATATCGACCTGCCGGCGCTCGCGTACGCTCTCATCATCGTCATCGTCACGACGGTGTTAGCGGCGCTTCCGCCGATCGTTTCGCTCAACGTTCGCGATCTCAACCCGACCTTAAAAACTTCGGGCCGCGGCGGCGACGGATCGTCCCGGCACGGCACCCGCGCGGCGCTCGTCGTGATCGAAATCGCGATCGCGCTCGCGATGGTTACGCTCTCGGCGTTGATGGTTCGCGGTTTCATCGATCTTGCCAACACACCGACCGGCATGCGGTCGGACGGCCTGCTCTTTAGCGATGTCGTGGGACTTCCGACGGCACGTTACAGCGATCTCGGCGCGCGGCGCGCGTTGCAAGCCCGTCTGCTCGCGCGATTACGCGCGCTGCCCGGCGTCGACACGGCAGCCTTGACCGTCGCCTATCCGCTTGGCAATATCTCGCTCAACTTCGACACCGCGGTATTGGGCAAATCGTATCCCGAGGGTGCGCAGCCGTCCGCTTCGGGCGACGACGTGAGCTCAAGCTACTTCGAAGCGCTCGGCATCCCGCTGTTGCGTGGCCGCAGCATCAACGACGGCGATACCGCCAGCAGCGAGCCGGTCGTGGTCGTCAACCAGGCGTTTGCAAACAGTATTTTAGCCGGTCGCGATCCGATCGGCGCGAAGATTCGCATCGCCGGATGGAACAAAACGGTCGCACACTGGGCGACGGTCGTCGGCGTCGTCGGCGATACCCGTCCGGCGCTCGCCGGTTTGCCGGCGCCGACGTACTACGCACCGATCACGCAGGCGCCGCCCGACTTTTTTACGGCCGCCGTTCACGCGCCGAGCCTCAGCGGCGCGGTGCTGGGCCGCGAGGTGCAGAGCGCGTTTGCTGCCGAGTTACCCACGATGCAGCCGCCGGATACGTTCACCGTCGCGCAACGCATCGATCTCGAAACGGCAACGGTACGAACCACGGCGACGCTCCTTACCGCGCTAGCAAGCATCGCGCTGCTCATCACGCTGGCGGGTATTTTCGGCGTGGTTTCGTTTTCGGTCAGCCAGCGTTCCCGTGAGTTCGGCGTGCGAATGGCGCTGGGTGCGCGTTCGGGCGCGATACTGCTCGACGTACTGCGTCGAACGGCGGTTACGACGACCCTCGGCGTCGTGTCCGGTGTGGTAATCGCCGCGATCGTCGCACGCGTGATCGCAACGCAAGTACCGTCGCTTGCAGCCCTCGACCCACTGGTCTTTGCGGGTGTCGTCTTTCTGATCTTTACCGCATCGTCGCTCGCGTCACTGCAGCCGGCGCTGCGCGCAACGCGCATACACCCCGTCGACGCGTTGCGATACGAATGAGGTCGGCTTCTTTCGACGGCATGGACGTGCTGCACGCCAAGAAGCGCCGAGTGCCGCGAGGCGTTATCGCGGCCATCGGCGTCGCGGTGCTGATCGTTGCAACGGCCGGCTCGTGGTATCTCCTCGCGCGAACCGGTGGCGGCGTTACGGTCGACCGAAGCAGCGTCGTCACCGATGCGGCGCGCCGCGGCGACCTCGACCGGTCGATATCCGCGGCCGGAACGCTCGCGCCGCAAGACGTGCACATCGTGGCGGCACTGCAAGCCGGCGTCGTCGAAAGCGTCTTCGTGAAGCCCGGCTCGAGTGTGGCAACCGGTACGCCGATCGCTCGACTAAGTAACCCCGATTTAGACGCCGATGTGATGAGCGCCCAAGCTTCGGTCGAAGTTGCGCGCGCCGATCTCATTAGCGCGCAGCAGCAAGCGCGTGCGTCGGCACTCGCGCAGCGGTCGGCGTATTCATCGGCACGGGCGCAGTCCGAAATGGACGAAAGCGTCGAAAGCAGCGAGACGGCGCTGCACCGCGACGGGTACATCGCCGACCAGACGTATCGCATCGCGCAAATTAAGGCCGGGCAGTCGCACGACCAGATGGGTCTTGCCGACGCGCAGATCGATGTCGATTCGGCGAATCAAGATGCCAAGATTGCGGCCGCAAAGGCACAGTTCGCTCAAGCGTCCGCGCAACTCACGGCAAAACGGGCGGAGGTCGAAGCCTTGACCGTGCGGGCGCGCTCCTCCGGTCTGGTGCAGTCGGTCGCGGTCGACCCGGGCGCACGCGTCGACGCCGGCGCGGAGCTCGCGCGGGTTGCGGATCAAAAAGACCTCAAGGCGGTTCTGCAAGTTCCCGAAGAGCAAGCCCACGCTGTGGCGATCGGCATGCCGGCGCGCGTGGCTTTCGGCGACGAAACTGCCCAAGGCCGGGTCGCACGAATCGCTCCGTCGGCACAAGACGGCAGCGTCGCCGTCGACGTCGCGTTCGCTCGGGCTCTTTCGGCCGGCGCGCGTCCGGACGAAAACGTCGACGGTACGATCGAACTCCAAACCCTGCGCAACGTGGTTTCGATCGCGCGGCCCGCGGGGGCCGCCGACAACGCGAGCGTCACGCTGTATCGACTCGACGGATCGTCGCGCGCAAAGCTCACGCACGTGACGCTCGGCACCGGCTCGGCCGATCGTATACAAGTCATCTCCGGCCTGAACGCGGGCGACGTAGTCATCGTTTCCGATATGTCGGCGTACGGTGGTACGTCGTCCGTACGGTTGCACTAGAAAGGACGACCCATGCTGTTAGAACTACGCGCGGTAAGCAGAAATTACCGAACCGACGAAGTCGAGACGCGTGCGTTGCACGACATCGACCTTTTTATCGAGCGTGGCGAATACGTGTCGATCGAGGGGCCGTCGGGCTGCGGAAAATCTACGCTTCTTTCGATCATCGGTTTGTTGGACGCGCCGACGACCGGGACGTACGTTCTGAACGGTCGTACCGTCGGCGAGCTTTCAGCCGCCGACCGGGCGACGATTCGCAACCGTGAGATCGGCTTTATCTTTCAAAACTTCAACCTCATCGGCGATCTTACCGTGGAAGAAAATATCGAACTTCCGTTGACGTATCGCGGCGTTTCGAAAGCCGAGCGGCGACGGCGCGCATCGGCGGTACTCGACCGCGTCGGGTTAACCAACCGCGCGCACCACTATCCGGCGCAACTTTCCGGCGGCCAACAACAGCGCGTTGCGGTGGCGCGCGCATTAGCCGGCGATCCTTCGGTACTGCTGGCAGACGAGCCGACCGGGAATCTCGATTCCAGCCACGGCGAAGCCGTTATGCGGTTGCTGGCCGAGCTACACCGCGATGGTTCGACCATCGTGATGGTCACGCACGATAAGCGATTCTCGAATTATGCGGATCGCAAGATCGGTTTGCTCGATGGCCGCATTGCGGAAACGACGGAGCTAGTCGAAGCTCGGCTCTAAACCGCCGCGACTGAAGAGTTCGTCGAGGTGCCGCTCGTACGCATAATAATCGATGCGATCGTACAGCTCT
Organism: Candidatus Tumulicola sp.; assembly: GCA_036502885.1. GTDB lineage: Bacteria > Vulcanimicrobiota > Vulcanimicrobiia > Vulcanimicrobiales > Vulcanimicrobiaceae > Tumulicola. The sequence continues at coordinate 31,160 of DASXXU010000254.1, read as the reverse complement.
TCGCGCGTCTGCATCGTATCGATGACGTTTTGCTGCGTGCCATCCCGGCGAATCGCGGTGTAGACGTTCTCCGCCGCCTTGTTCGCGGCGCGGAATGCGGATAGCGGGTAGAGCACGATCGCGACGCCGGCGGATCGAAGTTCGTCGACCGTAAAGAGCGGCGTCGCCCCAAACTCGGTGATGTTGGCGAGCACCGGAACCTTGACCGCATCGACGAAGCGCCGATACGTTTCGAGATCGGTTACGGCTTCGGGAAAAATCGCATCGGCACCGGCCTCGACGCACGCGACGGCACGTTCGATCGCGCGATCGACCCCCTCCCGAGCAAGAGCATCGGTGCGCGCCATGATCACGAAGTCGGGATCCGTGCGCGCGTCGACCGCCGATCTAACTCGGTCGACCATTTCCGATAGGCTGACGATTTCTTTTCCCGGGCGGTGTCCGCAGCGTTTCGCGCCGACCTGGTCCTCGATGTGCATGCCGGAAGCGCCCGCCGCGATCATCGCTTTGGTGGTGCGGGCGACGTTAAACGCGCTCGGTCCGAAACCGGTATCGACGTCGACCAGCAACGGCAGATCGCACACGCCGGTAATGCGACGCACGTCCGTTAGTACGTCGTCGAGGGTCGTGATGCCGAGATCGGGTAATCCAAGCGAACCGGCAGCGACGCCACCCCCGGAAAGGTAGATCGCGCGATAACCGGCGCGCTTTGCAAGCAACGCATGGTTGGCATTGATCGCGCCGACGATTTGCAGGGGAGATTCTTCGATCATCGCACGTCGCAACGCGGCGCCCGCACTCGCTATCGACACCCTTAGATCGCCCCTTCGTATAAATCGACGTACTCGTGTACCGGCATCGACTCGAAATGCTCGCGATCGAGGCTTGCCGCAAGAATCGCACTTTGCTGGTCGGGCCCGAAGCGACGCGCCAGGTTCGTGCGAAATTTTTCTTCCAGCAATGCGGCGCCTTCGGAGCGGCGCCGTTTGTGCCCGAGCGGATACTCGACGACGACTTCCTCCAGCTTCGTGCCGTCCCCGAGCTCGACCGTGAGCGCGTTGGCGATGCTGCGCTTGTCCGGATCGTGATAATCGAGTGTGAACTGCTTGTCTTCGACGCAATGCATTCGCGCGCGCAGCGCGTCGATACGCGGGTCCTCGGCGACGTCGTCTTCGTAATCGGCGGCGGTCAATCGGCCGAAGATCAATGCGACCGCGGCCATGTATTGCACGCAGTGATCGCGGTCCGCCGGGTTGTTGAGCGGCCCGTGTTTATCGATAATTCGCATGCACGCCTCGTGCGTGCGAATCGTCACCTTCTTTATATCGGCGCTGCTCTTGCCGAGCTTCGGGAGCTGGCCGTGCAGCGTCAACGCGGCTTCGACCGCCGTTTGTCCGTGAAACTCCGCCGGAAAACTGATCTTGAACAAGACGTTTTCCATAACGTAACTTCCATACGGCCGTTGAAACGCGAAGTGCTTGCCGCGGAACGACACATCGTAAAAGCCCCACGTTTTGGCGGTCAGCACGGTCGGATATCCCATTTCACCGGCGGCCGAAATCAACGCGAGGCGAACGGCGCGGCTGGTGGCATCGCCTGCCGCCCAGCTCTTGCGGCTGCCGGTATTGGGCGCGTGCCGGTAGGTGCGCAACGCTTGTCCATCCACCCAGGCCTGCGACACCGCGTTGACGATGTGGCCGTACGAAAGACCCAACATCTGCGCGACGACGGCGGTGCTGGCAACCTTCACCAAAACGACGTGATCTAGACCGACCCGATTGAACGAATTCTCCAATGCGATGCAACCTTGGATCTCGTGCGCCTTAATCGCCGCCGTCAACACATCGCGCATCGTCAGCGGTTTCCCGCCCTTGGCGACCGCCTTCCGGCTTAGCCAATCGGCCACCGCAATGATTGCGCCCAGGTTATCGCTGGGATGTCCCCATTCGGCGGCCAGCCACGTGTCGTTGAAATCCAGCCAGCGGATCATCGTGCCGAGATCGAACGCGGCCTTCACCGGATCCAGCACGAACGGCGTTCCGGGAACGTGCGCGCCATTCGGCACGACGGTACCGGGAACGATCGGGCCGAGTAACTTCGTGCAAGCTTGATATTCCAGCGCTTCGAGCGCGCAACCCAACGCATCGATGGTGCAGCTACGTGCCGTCTCGTACGCCAAATCCGAATCGATTGTATATCCGGTGACGTAATCGGCGATGTCGGTGAGTACTTTATCCACGTTGCGCCAACGGAACGAACTCGCGGTTCGCCGGACCAATGTAGTGTGCCGACGGGCGGACGATCTTGTTGTCGTTGCGCTGCTCGATGATGTGCGCGCCCCAGCCGGAGGTTCTCGCGATCACGAAGAGCGGCGTGAACATCGGGGTCGGCACGCCCATAAGGTGATACGAAACGGCGCTGAACCAATCGAGGTTGGCGAACATCTTCTTCTCAGCCGCCATCACCGACTCGATACGGTGGGCGACATCGAAGAGTTCGGTCGAGCCGGATTCGGAACCCAGCGTCTGCGCGACGCGTTTAATCACGGCGTTACGTGGATCGGCGATCGTGTACACGGGGTGGCCGAAGCCGATGATGACTTCTTTTGCCCCGAGGCGCCGGCGAATATCTTCTTCGGCAGCTTGCGGATCGGCGTACCGCTCTTGGATTTCGAACGCTGCTTCGTTGGCGCCGCCGTGTTTGGGGCCGCGAAGCGCGCCGATCGCTCCCGTGATCGCCGAATAGAAATCCGAACCGGTGCTGGCGATCGACCGCGCGGTGAATGTCGATGCGGCGAACTCGTGCTCGGCGTACAGAATTAGCGACGTGTGCATGGCACGCACGAACGAGGCGCTCGGCGCGGTTCCGTGAAGCAAGTGCAAGAAATGACCGCCGATGGTATCGTCGTCGGTTTCGACGTCGATCGTTCGGCCGTGATGCGCGTAATGAAACCAATACAGCAATATCGACGCAAACGACGCCAGCAGACGATCGGCTATTTCCCGCGCGCCCGGCTCGTTATGATCGGCAGCTTCGGGTAGCACGCACCCGAGCGCCGAAGCGCCCGTGCGCATGACGTCCATCGGATGTGCCGCAGCTGGAATCGCTTCGAGCACCCGTTTGACGGCCTCGGGCAGGCCACGCAGCGATTGGAGCGTCGCTTTGTACGCCGCGAGCTCGGCGCGGTTTGGCAACGTACCGCGCAGCAACAGGTACGCGATTTCCTCGAACTCCGAGGTTTCCGCCAGATCCAGAATATTGTAGCCGCGATAGCGCAATTCGTTGCCGGACGCGCCGACCGAGCTAAGTGCCGTATTTCCAGCAGGGACGCCCGAAAGGGCCACCGATTTCTTCGGCGCCGCTGCTGCCGTTTCCGTAATGATGCTCGCCTCTCTTATCGTCGATATCCGGGCGAGCAATTTTAAAGATTTCTCAGAGCCTTTCCCCTGCTACGAAGGTAGCCCGAGGCCGGCCTACGCCTGCCGGACGAAGGTTAAGGCTAGAACCGCCTTCCATCCCGCTTTGGTTTGCTGGAACAGCCTCCACGAATAGCGGTCGTCCGACTGCCGCGCTACCTCGACGCGATAGTTGGCCGGGTGACCATCATCGCCGGCGTCCGAAAACGTCATCGCGAAGCCGGACGGCGTTACGGTGGTTTCCGCGAGCGTGATCGCGCCGTCTTCGTGGACGTACCACGTCATAACGTGGTGCGTCGCTGGATCGAAGTAGAAATTGCCATCGTATTTGTTCTGCGTTCCGCTCGGCATCACGAACTTCGTAAAGAAACGAACGAACTGCTTGTTATTCGACCAAGAGTACTCGGTCTTGACTTGCAACGGCGAGCCGGGTGCGGTTCCAACCCAGGTTCCACCCGTAAGCCAGCCGAGGGAGGCGACATCCGCCTGCGATTGCGCGACAGCTGGCGTAGCAAACAACGTTGCGGCTCCAACAACGATCAAACTGCAAACCAACAAGGTCATCCAGCGTAGCCTGAAGTTCATCCACCCTCCGGGTCGTAACAGTTTGGCGGCAGGGGACGTGTCCGGATCGGACGACCGGCATCCGCTTCTATGAGATCGACGTAGTACTCCAAAGGTCTTTCCGGATACCGCTGTAGCCGGCGAGCTTCGAAATTCGCGCGTTCCTCATCCGACCGTTGCCCGCTGTCCAAGATCTCGTGGTTCAGCGCGATGGCATCTTCGCGCGTCCATTCCCTCGCGTTGTCCGAAACCCAAGCAAGCACTTCGACGTCTGAGGGGGACGCTTTGACGACCGCTTCCATCGCGTCGGCATCGACGGCGAGGAACTCGAGAACGGTGGCGTCCATCCCGGCCGTCTTGTAGTTATATCCGTCCAACGCAGCGGTACCGCTCGCACGCATCTTGTCGATCAGGCGCGGCAAAAATACGAGTCCCATCGCGGAGTCATAAGGACTTCGAAACATCGGCATGCGTAAAAGCTTTGTCGCGATCGAACGTTTGCCTGCCGTACGGAACGACGATATACATCAAAATACATCAAACGTCACGATTGTCGCTTTCCTTGCGCTAGGATGCGCGAATGGACCGGGCGACCTTCTTGCAGACGATGTGCGCTGCTTCAAGCTTATTGCCGGACGGATCGATAACGATGCCGCAATTAATCGCGGGCGTAGCTCTTCCGGACACGGGTCTGGCGAATGCCGCGACCGAGCTTGCGCGCTCTTCGCAGCCGGATGAAATTTTCAGACATTCGGTACGGGCGTTCGTATTCGCGGAGCTACTCGCCCAGGCCGACGGAATTCGCCACGATGTCGAAGCCGTTTACGTGGCTTGCATCATGCACGATCTGGGATTAATGAAGCGATACGCATCGCAAACCGAGCGCTTTGAAGTCGACGGCGCCAACGCCGCGCGAACGCTGCTCGAATCCTTCGGCATCGATGGCCCGCGAGCAGATCTCGTGTGGGACGCGATCGCGCTTCACGACAATGGCGGAATCGCTCGCTGGAAGCAACCCGAAGTGATGTTGGTCAACGCCGGCGTGTCGGCCGACTTTGGTTCGCGTCTAGAGATACTACGCCGCAACGATGTCACGGCAGTTCTACAGGCGGCGCCGCGTACGAACTTCGTACCGGTTTTCCTGAACGTGGTAGCCGCGATCGCCCGTCAGAAACCATTCGCCACCGGAACGTGCTTCGTAACCGATGTGGCGATAAAGATGGTACCGAACTTTCATACGATCAATTTCGTCGATGACATCCAAACCGATCCATTTGCGCAATTTGAGAAATACCGGTAATGTTTGCGTATGTCGTTAGGAAATAGGCCGGGCACACCGTGATCGCAGCGCTGTCCTTGGCATCGACTATCGCAGCCGTCGCCGGCGGATCGCAACCGCAGGCCTGCAGCGCTCCACACGCCCCGTACGCGGTGACGGTTCCCGGACGGCCGTTCGCCGTGGCCGAGCTCCCCTCGGGCCAGGCGGCGTTCGTTTCGGTCAATCCGGAGACACCCACGCAGTTACCGGGGATCGCCGTAATGCTTTGTCGTGGCGGGCGCTTCGCGTACGATCACCTCGTCCCGTTATCGGCGCAGCCGACGGGCGTCGCGGTTACACCGGACGGACGCCTACTGGTCGTCGCCGACGACGCATACGCTGCGTTTCTGCGAACCTCGGACGCCGTTGCGGGCCGGCCATCCCTTGCTGGTTTCGTCAAGCTGGCCAAGGGCGATATCGAAGATGAAAGTGCCGGCGCCACGTTCGCAAGCGTTTCGCCGGATGGTATGTTCGCGTTCATCAGCGACGAGCAAACGGATGCTATTACCGTGATCGATCTGGCGAAGGCCGAGAACACCCGATACTCCCGAGACGCTATCGTGGGGGAAATCGAAGTCGGAAACGCTCCAATCACAACGGCCTTCTCTCCCGACGGTACCAAAATGTACGTTACCTCGGAGGTTGCCCTTCGAAAATACGGCTTCCCCGTATCGTGCCGACGCGAAGGCGCGCCGGCCGACGCAAAGCTCGAGCTGCCTGCCGGGGTCGTTCTGAGCGTCGATCTCGCAAAAGCCGAAACGGATCCGAGTTCGTCCATCATCGGAATCGCGGCCGCCGATTGCGCCACCGTTCGTTTGTCGCTCAGTCCGGATGGACGCTTCGTCTGGGCGACCAACCGGGGATCGAACACGCTGACGCAACTGGACAACAGCGCGATCGGAGCCGGAAATCAAGCGGCCAAGATCGCCAGCGTTCCGGTCGGTTCGAATCCGGTGCCGGTTTTGGCCACCAGCGATGGGCGTTACGTTCTCGTTGGAAACACGAATCGTTTTGGCGTTGGCGGTACGACGAGCGGATCGATATCCGTTGTAGACGCACACGACTTGCGCGTGGTCGATACGTTCGCCGCTGGTGTGTTTCCGCGAGGGTTCTATCGCGGCGTAGGCACGACCGTATTCTTAGCCAACAACCGCTCCGACAGCATCGACATATTCGACGAACGAATGGTTCACGATTGCGTCGCTCACCTGCGAACCGACTGCAGCCTCGCCCCCAATCAATAATAATCAAAACGCTAGGTGCACGACACCCGGCGGCGTATGCCCGCTATCATGCAAGGGCGCGTCCTAGCCTGCTCGGCCCTGAGCTTCGCGTTCGCGTGCACGCCGGCGTTGGCGAACTCGCCGGCGGCGATGTTCCGCGCGGGTGCGGATCACTTGGGAGTGTACGATTCGGCTGCTCCGAAACTAGCGACGGTAAAATGGCGATTCTTCGTGCATACCAAGTTTATCTCATCGCCGACGATATACGACGGCGTCGTTTATGTCGGCGGCGTCAATCGCAAGCTCTACGCAATCCGCGCGGATGACGGAAAGCTGCTGTGGTCGTTTACCACCAAAGGCGCGGTAACGTCGTCGCCGGCCGTTTGGAATTCGAAGGTGGTCGTTGGAAGCATCGATGGCTCGCTCTATGCGCTGGATTCGCGTACCGGTAAGCTCGTTTGGCAGTTCAAGACCGACGGGGAAACGCGATACGGTGTTGGTGGCATCCATGGTTTGATGCCGTCGAACGAGGTCATGCCCGAGCCGTTCGATATGTTCATTTCTTCGCCGGCAATAGCGGGCTCGACCGTCTATTTTGGTAGCGGCGATCGCAACGTCTACGCGGTCGATGCGCAGACCGGTGCGCTCCGATGGAAGTTTGCCACCGGGAACGTCGTGCATGCGGCGCCGGCGGTATCGAACGGGGTCGTGTACGTCGGAAGCTTCGACCGCTACTTATATGCGCTCGATGCTGCGAACGGCGCGTTGAAGTGGAAGTTCGAGACCGGCGATGATCCGCTGCAGCATAACATGGTTGGCAACGTCAGCTCGGCGACCATCGCCGACGGCCTGGTCTTTTTTGGATCCCGCGACGGCTACTTTTACGCGCTCGACGCAGATACCGGTTCGTTGAGGTGGCGCCACGACGACCACGGCAGTTGGATTATCTCTTCGCCGGCATTTTACGACGGCAATATCTATTACGTAACGTCCGACGAACACGTGTTTCTCGCGCTCGACGCGCTGACGGGTAAAGAGCGCTTTCATGTGGCGGACGCCACGTTTTCGTACTCGTCGCCATCGATCGCGAGCGGCCACGTGTATTACGGCGCATTCGACGGGCGCCTCTACGATGTCGACATCGCTGCGAAAACGGTCGTCGGGGTGTTTGACACCGACGGTTCGAAAAAGAATCGTCCGGCACACGTCAAAGCGGATGGCACGATCGATCTTCGGTCGTTCGATTCGGATGGAACCTACGAGGGGCTGATCGCTGCGGTCGACCGCATCGCATCGATGGGATCGATCGTGGGTGCGCCGGCCATTGCAAATGGCGTCGTTTATTTCAGTAGTACCGATGGAACGGTTTACGCGGTTAACTAGGCTGAGGGAGTAAACACCGTGCGCAGTATAACGGTAAACGCAATGAACGGCGCCGCGCGACCGGCGGCCATCGTTGGCGAAGCAGATCGCCATTACAGATTCGGCGCGTGCATCCTGGACACGCAGCAGAGAACGATCATCGTAGCCGGCGCAAAAAAGCGCATTTCCGAGAACCTCTTTCGGATACTTATGCTGCTGATTCGCGCCAACGGTGGCGTCGTAACGAAGGAAGACTTCTTTTCGAATTTGTGGCCCGATGGCGACCATACCGAGGGAAACGTAACGCAGAATATTTTGCTGCTGCGAAACGTTTTAACCGACGGTCAGATAGGGCGCGACTACATCGTGACCGTCCCGGGCATCGGCTACCGGCTCGGCGTTCAGGTCGAGGCAAAAGCGGGTTTGGCTATGAAGCACCACTGCGGCGGTTGCGATGCAAGCGTAAACGGCGGTGACCTCGTCTTCATCTGCTCCTACGAGTGCACGTATTGTTCGCAATGCGCGGCCGAGTTGAGCGCTTGTCCGAACTGCGGCGGTGAGTTGGTGCGGCGGCCCCGGAGAACCGCGCGTCCGTAGCGTGAGCCCGATCTATCGTACGTGCTTGTTTGTGTTGGCCGCGCTTTTGGTTTGCACGAACGCGCGATCCGCAAGCTCCTTACGAAACGATCGTTGGCCGGCGTTTTCGCCGAATGGGGCGCTCGTCGCGTTCCAGCGTTCGCAAAGCGGCGCGATGAACGTGTTCGTGAGCGACAGCCAGGGCATGGGACAGCGTCGGTTGACCGACGGATCCGGAGGCGTACTCAGCATGGCTCCGGCGTGGTTTCCGAACGGTCAGACGCTGGTCTACACCACAACGAACCGGCAAGGCGACTATGGTTCCGGATCGTTTTACGAGATGGCGAAGTCGGGCGGCGAAAGCCGGCGTATCGCGCCGGCGGGCGAGCGCGGGCGAAGCATCAGCCCCGATGGTCGTTCCCTGCTGTTCCTATCCAAGCAGTGGGAAGTATTGAAGCTCGATCTGCGCACCGGCAGCGTTACGACATTGACGCATCCGGCGGCCGGGACGCTCGATACCGAAGCGATGTGGTCGCCGGATGGCACGAAGATCGCGTTCGGTTGCGGATACCAAGATTCAACGAAACTCGGCCCGATTTGCATCATGAACGCCGACGGCTCGGAGAAGCACGTTATTTCGAATTGGCCCGGAGCGAACGAATGGCCGACGTGGTCGCCGGATGGAAAACAAATTGCGTTCCAATCCGATACCGATGATTTCACGCGCGGACAAATCGTCGTTTGCAACGCGGATGGAACCGCTCCGCACGCCATTTCCACATCGACGGGTTACGATCTCAACGAGACGCCGGACTGGTCGCAGAATGGACGGTGGATCGCGCTTCAGGTCAAAACCCAAGACGGTTATCGGATCGGGTTAATCCGTCCGAGTGGAAGCGACTTTCACCTCATAACGTAGCGTCGCTTCGCGGGCCGTTAGTGGATTATTCCGTTCAACGATAGCCACTGGCCCAAGAGTGCGAAGTATTGAAGCGAGTAGCTCGTCAACGAACGCGTTTCTTTCACGCCGCCGGTTTTCGCGATGCGCATGCTGTGCTCGGCGTTTGGAATGCGTACGATCGAAAAGCGGTCGTTGTGCGCCTCGCGCATGGCTTGCACGAACAAGGTCACGTCTTCGTTGGCATCGCTCAGTGTCTCGTGTTCGCCCCATGTAGCGAGAACCGGCCCCTGAAACAGCCGCCAATAGTCGGCAGCGCGAATGTCCCCGCTCTCGCGCCAAAATTTCCAAGCGGTATCGGTTTGCGAAGCCGGAGGCCCAACGTACGGGTCGGGAAACCACGGCGTGTCTTTGTACCGTTTGTAGGCGGTTGCATAATCATCCCATCCCTCGCCGGTTTGTGCGTAGTGAAACTTTAATTTCTGAAAAGCCACCGCGTCGGATATCTCCGATTCGGGAAATCCGTCGGCTCGCATCTGAAGCGCCGTCCGCTCGATCTCCTGGGTATTCGCATCCATAACGGCACCCGAGCAATTGATGATGAACGCGACGCCGGGCGTCAGCGTGGCCACTTTGGGAGCGATGATCCCACCTTGACTAATTCCCCATATGCCGGTCCGCGCCGTATCGATCTCGGGCTGTTCCCGTAAAAAGCGAAACGCGGCCGCTGCGACCTGCTCGGCGCCGTTATCGCCGGATGCACCCGTCGATTCGCCAACGCCGCGTTTGTCGAAGGTCAGCGTCGCGACACCGAGTCGCACGAACTGGTCCGCGATGAAATCGTTCTCGCTGTAAAATCCACTACGTGGTTGGCCGTTCGAACCGGAAATAATAAGCACCGCCGGAAACGGTGCCCGTCCTGCCGGCGTCCGCAACGTCCCGGCGATCGTCGCGCCCGGCGCGGCGAATTGCACGTCGCGCTGTGTGCCGATTCGCCGTCGCACGAGATGTGACGTACTGGCGCCATACGTCAAGACAACCGATGGCGCGCTACCCCTTTGCGGTGACGAAAACGCCGCGTGCACGAAGTCCGGAAGGTAGATCAACATGGTTGGACCGCCGAAAAACGCGTTGTTTTCGAGCGGAAAGAGTCGACCGGTGCGTCCCGTAGTTCGGTCGAAATAGTACAGCAGGCCGAGCGACTCCGAGAAGACGACCTCGTGGCCTGCACCATCCTCGAAATCGCCGGCAAACGGTAAGAGCGAGGCTCTCGACATCTTTCGTAGCGGCAGCAGGGTGATCGCACCGCTTTTCCCAGCATTGCTCCACGTACCGGTCATCGAATCGGTCCCGGCGCGCAAATCCAAGTCGAGCGCTGCAGAACCGTGAACGATGCTGGTCTGCACGCTCGCGCCGTTACATGCGAGATGCGCGATCGGCGTCACATCTTCCGATTCGCGTGGGAAACCAACGGTTCCAGTGCAGTCGTTCGGGCCTTTCGACTGCAGGTTCAACACGAAATAGAGGTCGTTCGAAGAAACGTATCCGACCCAACCGCCGTCGATGGGGCTAGACGCGTCGGCAACGCAGACCGTGGACTGTCCGTATGCGAAGAGGATCGCAAAAAGCACGCTGCAGATGAGACGCACTATGGGCCACGCTCCTTCGACTTTTTGAAACTTATTATAGCAAATTTCGCTCTCGTTCAATCGAAGTTGACCTTTATTGATTGCTTTTTAACGCCCCTCGGGCTATGCTACGTAACCGTGAACGATGGACCAAAATCACTCGGGTTGATCGTAGGAATCGGGCCTTCGGCCGGCATCTACTATTACCGGCACCTTGTACGAGCCTTTAACACCCTTCCGGAGCCGCCCCGGTTCTTTCTCGCACACGCCGATGTTGCCACACTGCGCCTGCTGGTGGCCGCCGATGATCGGGACGGCATGGCCGACTACTTGGCCGCATTCGTCGAGGGTTTAGCGAGTGCAGGCTGCGATGTTGCCGCGATATCGGCAACGACCGCCCACCTCTGCTTCCAGCAGTTAATAACTCGCTCCACGATTCCAATCGTTAGCATGCTCCCCGCGGTTCGCAAGGGTATCCGCGATAGTGGCTTTCGCAGAATCGCGCTGTTCGGCACACGCCAGACGATCGAAAGCGATCTCTTCGGATCGTTGCCCGATGTGGATGTCGTGCGGCCAAGCGCGAACGAGGTCGACCAGATCGCCGCTATTTACGCCAGAGCAGTCGACCGGTTCGGAGCCACGCCCGACGATCTTTTCGCGCTGGAGGCAATCGCGAAGAACCTGTCTCGACGCGAAGCCATCGAGGCGGTGCTTGTCGCTGGAACAGATTTTTCCGACGCGTTTGAAAAATATCGTCCGGACTATCCGTTCGTCGACGTTTCCCACCTTCACATTGCAGCGATCCTCGAAAGCATCGCATCCGCGTAGACATACCATAGTATATTGGACGGCTTGGCCTTCGTACGTGAAAGACTCGGCGCGGCACCCATGCCGATGGCCGAGCTTTTCGCATTCGAACTTATCGCTGCGGACGCGGGGAACGTACGAGCGCGCGCTACGCCTTCGCGCCTTCACTACAATCCGTTCGATGTGGCGCAGGGTGGATTCGCGGGGACGGTACTCGACATCGCCCTTGGCTTGGTATCGATTTCGGTCCTCGAGGGCGATGAATCGGGGGTGGGGACGGTGGACATCTCCGCAACGTACACACGCGTCATCACCGAGTCAACCGGGCAAATGTCGGTGCACGCGTCTATCCTGCATCGCGGCCGCACGATCGTCGTCGCCGAAGCGACCTTGACGGATTCTAGCGGGCGCCTTTACGCGCGCGCACGATCGACAAGCCTCATATCGCGCTGACGAATGGTCGTTATTGCCGTTCGATGACGAGAAATACGATAGCTACCTTGTCGCTTACGTTGGCAAAACTGTGGGGAACTGTGGCCTCGTACAAAAGCGTGTCTCCCGCACGCAACGTCACTAACTCGGCACCGAATTGCACTTGAAGGGTCCCACGCTCGAGATAGATGCGCTCCAACGTTCCCCGGGCGTGAGCGGCGAACGTTCCACTCACGGTTCGGCGTGGCAGCTTGAATCGCACGAACTCAACGGTACCACCGGCGTACTGGCCGCCCAGCGTTACCCGCTGGACCCCGGTTCGATCGGTAATCGTCGCACGGTCGCGCATACGCACGACCTGAGGGGATTCCGGCAGTTGGTTAAGACGATCTTCTACAAGCGCAGAGAGAGACACGTTTAGCGCTTCAGCGATGCCGGCCAAGAGCGCGATCGTCGGCACTTTTGCACCGCGCTCGATATCGGAGATCATGGACTTGGAAGCCCCACTACTTTGCGCAAGCGAACGCAACGACATGTTCCGCTTCAATCGAGTTTCTCGCACGCGCCGGCCGACCGCCGCGATGTCCTCTATAGAGGACGAATCTATTCGCAAACGAATCCTCCCATAATGGACCGGTCCGCTGCCAACGTACGAATCGGACTGCTTCTCGGTCTTCTAGGCGTCGTTTGCTTCAGTCTGACGCTTCCGGCCACACGCATTGCGGTTCCCCAACTCGGCGCAATCGTTGTCGCACTTGGTCGCGCGCTCGTTGCGGCCGCGTTAGCTGGTGGGCTGTTGGCGCTGCGCCGCGAGCCACTGCCGATTTCACACGTCCGCGCACTCATTGCGACCGGTCTCGGCGTTGTCGTCGGTTTTCCCCTTTTCTCAGCAATGGCACTAACCACGGTCCCTGCAATCCATGGCGCCGTCATCGTCGGTTTCACGCCGGCAGCTACCGCGGTGTTCGCGACCGTACGGGATCGGGAACGGCCGAGTTTGGGCTTCTGGATCGCCTCGGCGCTCGGTCTAATAGCGATCGTACTATTTGCGGAGGTTCAAGGGGCGGGCGCCCTTCGTCCGCCCGATTTTTTACTTCTTCTCGCTGTAGCTTCTGCCGCGTTCGGATATGTGGAGGGTGCACGCGTGGCGCGCGACATCGGCGGCTGGCGCACCATCTGCTGGGCGCTCGTGCTCACCGCGCCGGTGTTGACGATCCCCGTCGGTCTCGAAGTCGTACGACACGGCGAGCCGCACGCGAGCTTGCCCGGCTGGATCGGTTTTGCATACGTGGCGATAGTAAGTATGTTCTTGGGCTTTTTCGCTTGGTACGCTGGACTCGCGCGCGGCGGTACGGCGCGAGTGAGTCAGCTCCAGCTATTGCAACTTCCGCTAACGGTTTTGTGGGGTATTCTTTTTCTACATGAAAGCGTTGGTGTGGGAACGATAGCCTTAGCCTGCGTCGTTGTCGCAAGCGCGGCGGCCGCGGTGCGTTTTCGCGCCGGTAAAGAGAGGACGACTATGTTGGATCGGTTACCAGAGAACTTTCGAAACAACGAAGATGTCAAATACGGGATGTTACGCGTGGTGGATATTCCATCCGAGGCGACCGCCAACGTCCCGTGGTTCAATCAAACCCTTACGACGGTAAACGAAGCCGTCGTTCGCTTGGGGCTTTTCCAGGGTGACTTCCCCTGGCATAAGCACGTCGATCAGGACGAGTTTTTTCTCGTTCTCGAAGGCGAGATGTCGCTCGATGTTGAGGGTCGCGAACCCGTGGTACTCCGTCAACATGAGGGCTACACCGTTCCGAAAGGCACAATGCACCGTCCACGCTCTCCGCAACGCTCGGTAGTCTTGATGGTGGAGTCCTTAGGAATCGTTCCCACCGGGACAGTTACGGAGACTCCAGGGTGACCGCGTCGAAACATATCGGGATAGTCGCGTGCTCGGCCGAAGGTGCCGCGCTCTGTTATCGTACGATCTGCTCGGCCGGATCTCAGATGCTGGGTGGCCACAGGCACCCACCCGTTTCGATGCATACGCATTCGTTCGAAGACTATTTGACGTGCCTGCGTCACGACGATTGGAACGGCGTTTCGCAGCTCATGATGGAGTCGGGCAACAAGCTCGCCGGCGCCGGCGCCGACTTTCTGATTTGCCCCGATAACACGATTCATCAAGCTTTCCCAATGGTCGCTTCACAATCGACGCTTCCGTGGCTTCACATAGCAGAGGTCGTTGCCGATGAAGCGGTACGCTGCGGATTCACCTGCCTAGGCATTCTGGGAACGAGATGGCTTGTCGAAGGGAACGTCTACGCCGAAAAGCTCGGCGAACGTAGTCTGCAGTTTATGCGGCCGTCCCCGGCGGAATGTGTTGAAGTCGATCGGATCATCTTTGAAGAGCTCGTTTACGGCCTGTTTACCGAACGGTCGGCCGAATATGTGAGCGGCGTTATCGTTCGTCTGAAGCGCAACGGCTGCGACGCCGTGGTTTTGGGCTGCACGGAGCTCCCCTTGATAATTACCGCTGCCAACGCCGCAATCCCAGCACTCGACTCGACGCGCCTTCTCGCGAGGGCCGCGTTGGAGCGCGCGATTCTGGGCCGTTCTCAGCTCTCGAAGGGAACGCATCCGTGAAGACGACGATATTTTGGGACGTTCTAAGCCACTGGTGTCTCGTCTCGGTTCCGGCCGCACGAGCGGTCTCCGACCTGGGAGAAGTAGAAATCGTCTACGCGCCCGTTGCAGACGGCGCGCCTCTTGGTTTTACCAACGAGCTCGAAGCATGGTGCTACCGGCGTGGGACGTTGGCGTACGACCGCATCTTTCACGCCGACTGGTGCGAAGGGCCGGAAACGAGAACGTGGTTCGCCAACGCGGCGGCATTAGTGATCGGGCGGATCATCGGAGACCAGATTCGCGCAGCAGAGTTACTAGCATTGGCTGCAATGGAGGAGCGAGCGCTCATGGGCCGGCCGGATGTGGCATTTGCGCAGGCGGCCCTTGTGGCGAACGTCCCCGCATCCGAAATCGCTCGCCGGTCGGAGGATCCAGCCATCGCCGAACACCTGTCGGCTGGAAATCATCGCATGCGAGAACTCGGTCTAGACGAACGCCCCTCGTTTTTACTCGAAAATGCAAATGGCGACCGCGCGATATTCAAAGGCATGTGGCAGAAAGAAGCTATCGTTGCGGCGGCCCGAGCGCTTCTCGCCGACGAGGAAGCCTACCGAGTCGCAGGACCGCCTCCGGGGACGGCGCGACACTCTGCAGATGGAACGTAGGGTCGATCACCGAGCCGGCTCTCTGCCGCTTTGCCCGGAATCGAGTATCGACGCTGAACCGGGAAATACCAAACGCCTGTTTTATTTTCGGTAGGCTCTTCGCTTGGGGAGTACGGGTCTCGGCAAGACCGTTTAGACTCGTTCCGGCATACATTGTGGGTAGAGTGCTCGAACTCGGTCCACGGGCGGTTTTCGATCTGGGTACAGTGTCTTGCGTTGTCGGCGCGAACACCTTGATCGATTTCTGGAATAACCGCGGTCGTCGTTACAAGCGCGAGCATGAGAACAACTCCGTTCGGCCTCATTTGACGGTGAGTGCGAAGATGGCAGCATGTTGCAAGCCGCGACAGCACCCGGAAACTGCCTTGCTCTGAATCGTGATCGTGTAGGTGGTTTTCAGCGTTGCTGGTGTCGCGCCGAAGGTTATGTAGGCTCCCGCGGAGCCGTTGGCCACGAGTGGGATGTCATAGCGTGATTGAACGAATGTAAATCCATTGCTGCCGGTGGGCTCCGGCGAGATATTCTGAATGCCTGCATCGACCGTTCCGGCGAATTGACAGATGCTACTCAAATCGATCGCAAGGCGTACGGTCTGGCCACTCGTTATCGTCGCCTGTTGTGGACTCAAGGTAAAGGTAAAATCTTTTTGGCAGGTCGCATCGCCCAGCTCGACGGATTGCGGCGCCGAGCCGATAACGGACCCTGGCTGCGTACCGCAGCCTGTAAGGACAAGAATCAGCGCTGTCGTGATTGCGACATCTGCAGCCGTGCGCTTTGTTCCCATTGCGATTCTCCTCTCGAGACGATAGATTCAAACAGTTGTTCAGCGCCGTCGCGGCCGAGGTGTATGCCAAATTCATCGAGCAATGCCCGACGATACGAGGCGACATCTGCTATCGCGTCGGATGACGGTTCATCAATCGGGCCTTTTCGAAGGTCGAGATCGAGCAGTAGCGTTCGAGTGAACTCGCCCACTCTCGAAAGCACGACGCGGCGACGAAAGCGCGAAGCCGGATTGGTGCTGTGGAAATAATTCATTACTTCGAAGTCGGCTGGGTCCATAGCCACGAGCGTAAAGTCGTAGAGCGTCAACCATCCGGCCGCCCCGGCTCGCTGAAGCTCGTAAATCGGGGCGCGCTCTTTGACGATGCGATAGCTTTCGTTTCCGCATCGAACGGCGACGCTTGGGTCGAGCGCTACGCACGTGTTTAAGCCGTACGCTCCGAATCCAGCATCGGTAATCCACGACCGGCCTGCGACCTCGACCAGAAGTAGCATGTGCGTTTTCGGTGCGACCATCGCGCCGCCTAAGCGCGTCCTCGCGGCAAGCATGCTTACGTGGAATCCGAGGCTTGTTAGTACGTAGGCAAGCAGACCGTTCAGCTCGTAGCAGTACCCTCCGCGACGACGTCCTACAAGCTTTTCGAAAAGCGCGTCGGTGAGCAACGACACACCCCGGTCTAAGTGGATATCGACGTTTTCGAATGGAATGTTCCAAGACTGAAGGAGATGGATGCTCCGTAACGTTTCCTCGGAGACGGTGGTCGAACCGTCGTAGTCAATACGCGCAAAATATGCCGCGAGTCGCGCTGACGCTTCCCTCTCCAACACTTCAGGTTGAAGGTAGCAGTTACAAGCAGTCCACGTCCTAAAAGAAAATCAAAGCAGAAAGGCGCCGCATGGCAACGATCCGCCGAGCTAACGTGAATGACCTAGCGCAAATAGTCGCGCTGCTACATGACGATATGCTGGGCGAAAGCCGAGAGCAGTCGACCGATCCGCTCCCGGGCGAGTACCAGCGCGCATTTGAGGCCATCGTTGAGGATCCGAATAACGACATCTTTGTGAACGTCCTGGAAGAACGCGTCATTGCTTGCATGCAGGTAAGCTTCTTGCCCGGTCTGAGCCACCTGGGGGCGTGGCGCGCGCAGATCGAATCGGTACGCGTTCTGGATTCCCTACGACACCAAGGTATCGGGGAAAGCATGATCGCGTTCGCCATCGATCAAGCGTGGTCGCGGGGCTGCACGATCGTGCAACTCACCACGGATAAGCGGCGACTCGGGGCTCGCCGATTTTACGAAACTCTGGGTTTCCGCGCGACGCATGAGGGCATGAAGTTCGAATTGCCTCGATCCGATTGATAACTATTGAAGCTTTTTCGTTCCCACCGTGTTATTTATGTGTCCTGCGGTGGCGAACCCTCAACGCAGCCAGGTGCGAAGGCCGGGAAACGGATTCGTTTCGGTGACGCTACAACGACCGCTTCTCGGCCGACCGCGCGACGTATATCCACGACCGCTTGCCCGAAACCAGGTCGACTTGTACGCGCGAATACTGATTCGTCTCGTACGCGTCGGCGCTCCGTAGCTCTTCGGAGTCGATCGACAAGACGACGCCTTCCACGATACTGGCAGGATCGGCTGACTCGATCAGTATGCGGTGCACCGTCTCCCTACTTTTCGCGATTACATCGGCATCGCAAATCGTAACGGTGGATAGCGCGAAGCCCTTTACCGCGTCCGGCGTTCCCGCGACGTATCGTCCAAGAACGGCGAGTTGGACCGCCGGATCGCGCAGCGTACCGTAGACAAAAAGATATTCCGACATGCGGCGGCTCCTAGGTCTTCGACGGATTTACGGGTGCGGCGAGCGGCAGCGCGAGCGAACCTTTGAGACCGACCGGCGTTCGAACCACCCCATGCAGCATGTCGGTCCAGGCCTGGGTTAATATTGGAAGCAACGTGATAAGGCGATGAGTACCGCCGGCTTCGGAATAAAACGTTACCGGTATGTCCACCGATCGCAAAAATGCAGCCGTCGCCGTTGGGTATTGCGTCGGGATGCTCTCGTCCGCGCTGCCGGTTAAGACATAAAAAGGCGTTCTCGACATCATCGCAACGACGCGCTGTGCGCGCGAACCCAGCAGCGATCCGGCGATGCACATGACTGCGGCCCAGTCGTTCGGATGAAGTGGAGCAACGCCGAAGACCGAGAAGCCTCCCATCGAATAACCCATAAGGTACGTGCGTCGGCGGTCGACGGCAAAAGCGTGCTGCGCAGCGGCCAGTGCATCGTATACATCGGCTTCGGAATCGATAAAATCATAATTGCCACGCCCGTAAGGTGCGATGACGATGGTGTCGTTATCGCGCGCCAGGCTTTCCACGAACTCCGGTGCCAGCAACTCCGTTTCGGTCTGCGGGCGACCGTGCAAGAACACGACCAACGGCAAGGAGCGCGTTGGAGTATAGTCCGGCGGAACGTAGACCGCGACCGGTTGCATCGTCCCATCCCGCGAAGACCGCACAAACGTCGCGCCTAAGCCACGAATCGAAGCCAAGTCGGGGAACGAGTCCCGCAGCAGGGCGTTCGCGAGCGCGAGATCGAGGGTTGCGATGCGGTCGACTGTGTTCTCCCAAGCTCCACTCGAATAACCCGCGGGCGTTGGGTCGCCAAGACGGTCGCGATCGTCCTCGAGGCGTTGATAGTAATCCAACACCGTGTCGAGACCTGTTATTTTGACGACGGTTGGAAGCGCGGTGTAGTAAGCCGCCGAGGTTCGCACTAGCTCGGCGTTCAGCGACCCGCCGCTCTGCGCGGTGAGCGTCAGCAGCGCTAGGACACGACAAGCGAGCCGAAACATCTCGACACAATTCTACCCACCGCCTTCCGCGTTGCAATCATTTTCAGTAAAATAGTCAAGGAGCGCCAACCCCGTGATGGACTTCGAAGAGGCCGTCCGGATCGTACCGCCTCTCCACCGTCACGAGGCGTTGGTAGTTCGATCTCCAGTACGCCGTACGCCAGTCGTCCGCACAGTACTCAACGTATCGATCGCGAACGAGCTCGCGCCGAACCTAAAAGATGTTGCTAGCCGCGGATACATAGACCCAGGACCGTTCGCCCGAAACTAAGTCTACTTCGATGCGTCGATACTCCTTGGTTTCGTAAGCGTCGACACGAAGAAAGTCTTCACGAAGCACCGAAAGGACGATACTTTCGACGGTGTTTGTAGGATCGGACATCCGAACGAGGATCGGGTGAACGGTCTCGCCGCTCTTTGCTGTTAACGTCGGTATTCCGTGGAGGGCCGCCAAAAACAGAATGTTGCACCGCCGGATTGCGAAGCGTTCCGTAAGCAAAAAGGCGTACGACGCCCCTACACGACTTAACATTTTGGAGGTAGTTGATCGGTTTACGAAATATATCGTCGTTGCCGACAGGTTCCTCAATTGGTTGATAAGTTGTGATATATTTTGCGGTTGAGGCGAGAAAGCCCAGGTCCGCCGACCTACCGGTTCCTTGATTGCGGTCCGGATTCGTATCGCAAAGACGATTGGAATCGGCCAAGAGTTTGGGGGTGCCCATTTTGCAAGACGAACGGATCGACCCCGGTTTAGAATGCAGTAATGTTCGCGCCTTGCCTCACTAGCCGACTCTGCTGCGCTCTGTTGATCCTCTCGACCACAGCGACCTCGAGTTTGGCGACGGGTTTCGATGCGCGCATCCCAGTGGTGCGCGAATATCTCGAGGCGATGCACGCCTTCGGCTGGTCCGGCACCGTCTTAATCACGCAATCCTCGCGCACCCTCTTACGTGAATCGTACGGGCTGGCCGACGAGCGGTCTCGCGTTCCGATCACGACGAAGACGGTTTTTGACATCGAGTCAGTTTCAAAGCAATTTACCGCTGTCGCAGTGTTCCAACTCTGTGAATCTGGAAGGCTATCGCTCGATACGACAATCGGGCAAGTCTTGCCGGCCGTTCCATCGGATAAGGCTGAAATCACCATCGAGCAACTTCTTCAACATCGTGCAGGTCTCGTCCGCGATACGCCGCCCGGCGAACAAACGACGCGCGATTCGGTCGTCGCGAGAATTCTTAGCTCGAAACTTGAGACGCGGCCCGGAACGACTTACTCGTACTCTGACGCCGGATACACGCTTTTAGCGGCGGTTGTCGAGCAGGTTAGTAACGAGCCCTTTCAACAGTACGTGCGGACGCACGAACTGAACGTGCTACATCTGACCCATACCGGCTTCTTCGGGACGCTTGCTCCATCTGTTCCCATCTCGCTGTTCGCTCGCGGTTACGATAACGTCGGAGAAGTGAGTTTTCCGCCGTCCTTGTCTAGCGAAGACTGGTCGGAACTCGGGGCTGGACGTATGGTGTCGACGTTGGACGACTTGCATCGTTGGGTGGAAGCAATCGCAAGTGACAAACTCTTAGGGGCACGCGATACGATTCGTCTTTTCTCTCCACACGAAGGCTATGGATTCGGCTGGACGGTCGACCGAACCCCGTCAGGTACCCCTATATATGGGGAGGGTGGAGATGGATCCGGCTTCGGAGCGCAGATTTGGTGGTATCCCAGGGAACGTCTCTTTATCGCGGTGCTTACGAACATTCGCCATGAAGCAGATTCGTTTCCGACCCGGATACGGGTGGACCACGTTATTCCGAAAATTCTGTTCAGCGAATCGTTCGTACATCCCCCAGCACTCGATCGAAACGCAACTCTTTCGAAGACGTTCGGAGTCTATTGCGTTCCGAATGGAAAGCTAACGATTGGTCTTGTCGATGGGGTTCCGAGCGTCGCGGCGTACGGGCAAGGAGCGGTGAACGTTCTCGACCCGCCGGCCGACCATACCGAGGTCGAGCTCAGAACCGCATTGGATGCCAAAGCGCTCGAACTCCTCGACGGTTTGCGAACGACGAATCTCGCGGAGATCGCGCGTGGTGAAGGCGGATCGAACGATCCCGAAGGCGACCGTGCGATCTATCTCCGAGATCTCGGTCCGCTCGCGGCCGGCAAAGGCGCATGGGTCGGCACGGAAATCCTCGGTACGTCGAGCAACGCCGTTCCACAAGGCGTTCGCAGTACCGTCGTTCGACTTCGCTATGCATTCGGAACGGCGACATACGAACTGCAATGGCAGCGTGGACAAATATTTCGAGTCAACAACCGGGCTCCGACGTCACCGTATATCCTTCCACTAGCCAACACGATCTACGGCGACGTAGTCGCTTGGGACATCGTCAAAAATCGCGGAATTGCAATTCTAACACTTAGGCTTGCGCAGCCGCTTTGGCGTTGTGGAAAATCGTGATGAGATCGATCGAGTAAGATGCGACTGATCGGAAAAGCCCACCTCGAAGGCAATATCCGCGAGCGGCGCCGTCGTCTTTTCAATGAGAAGGCATGCTTGGACCAGTCGCGCTTCTCGAATGTACGATCCGAGCGAAATGCCATATTCCTGGCGAAACGATCGGGCTAATCGAATTGGAGATATCCCTACGGTGCCGGCCAGCTGCCTAACCGTCCTTGCGTGCGATGGTTCGGACCAAATCGCACTGACGGCATCGCTCAAGGATTTGGACCTGACACGCGGTTTCCACCCGGGTCCGTATCGCGACATCGCGAGCAGTTCGAAACAAAGTGCTTCTCGTATGACGTCGAGTTCTTCCGGATTCAGGGCCCGCAGTAAGAGGTCAGCGATCGCAACGACCTTCTGGCCGGGGGCGTCAGAACGGGCTTCTAGATCGACCGTTAGATCGTTGCTGATGCGCACGACGAGCATCGAAGCGCCGTCGGCACCGTATTCGTTTTCGTGCGCATCGCCGGGAGACTCGGTCAGTAAGGTTCCGGGCATACAGGCGATGGTTTCTCTCCGGCTCGCCTGCCGAAAGGAGCCGTGCGTAGGGACGATCAGGCTCCAGGCATAGTGCTCGTGCTCCGGAATCCGTACGTGCGCCCCAACTCGCTTTTCACTCGAAAAAAAGAGACCGGCAGCGATCGCCACGGGTGACGTTTTCGAACAGTGCATTACGATAGCATTCAATCGATCTCAAGGGTGACAGATACCGGTGGGCGGCCGGGGCTCGAGCGCGGCCGTATCTTCGTCCCGTCAGCGTCCCGGCCGGGCCGATAACCAAGGAGAGCGTTCTCGAGGGTTACGACGGCGCAGCTTGGGAGTACACGCGGCTCAAAAAGGGCGCCGCTGTTCTCGGCTCAGCACCCATCGGCCCTCGGGCCTGCCCGCCACGCGTTCAACCGTTCTGTTTTAGGATCGAACGATAGATCGAAATCCGTTCCGCGCCCAAGACATAACGAAACATAATTATAAAACACAACGTGCGAGCTCTTGGCATCAACTCGGAGGCTTACTTCTCCACCCAGCAGTTCGGCCAGATGCGTGACATCGAAGCGCGTCATTCCATTATGCAAGCTTCTTGCGAAGATATATCCGTTCGCACGCCCGTACGATCCAAACACGAACGGATATGCGAATAGAAGTGCCAAGAGACCGCCAACCGCGATCGGGACTGGAATCACAACCTTCATTTGCGGAGTTGAACGCGGCTCGGATAGATCGGACGGTTGATGATGCGTTGCAACGTTTCGCCCGATGCCGTCAGCGCGAGGTTACAAAATGCTTCAAAACTTTCGCGGGTGGCTTCGCCTTCCGCGAAACGTTCGTTGCGCTCCATATCGACCTTGCCGTCGACGGGCAGAAAGCGCAGGGCGCGGCCTTCGTCGTCTTCGCTGACGGCAAGCAATCCGGAATCGACAAAGATTCGAACGGCCGCGGCGATGGTTCGATCCCCGACGCGGTCGATCCCGAGCACCTCCGAAATCCCCGAGTTCGCGCCGTGCAGCACGCCCTCGCGAGCTATCGAACGCATGCCGCGATAAATCTCGCGTAGCGTCGTCAGCCGCGGCGCGTCGAGGTCGATCAGGTAATCGTTAACGCGACGGTCCTGCTCGCCGTAGATCAAATGAATCTGCGCAGGCGCGCCGTTTCGCCCGGCCCGTCCGGCTTGCTGGTTGAACTCCGCGAAGTCGAAGTTTAAATGGTAGAGTACGACGTGCTCGACGTCGGGCAGATCGATCCCCTCGCCGAACGCCGACGTCGCAATCACCACGCGCAGCTCGCCCTCGCGAAACATCGCTTCGACCGCCAGCCGGTCCGCAGAAGGCATGCCGGCGTGATAGAACATCACCACGTTGCCCATGACGCGGCGCAGCGATTGCGCGACGTCGGTTGCGTCGCGCCGCGAGTTGCAGTACACGATGCCTCTGCACGACTCTTCGAATAAGCGTTGCAGGTAAACGATCTTCTCTTTACGGTTGCGCGCATCCACGACCTCGAGGTTCTCGCGAACGGTCGGGTCGATCACCCAGGCGTCGATCTGTAGCTCCGCGACGATTTTTGCGAACGGCTCGTCGCTTGCCGTAGCGGTGAGCGCTAACACTTGCGGCGTTCCGAACGACCGAATGGTCTCACCCAAGCGTGCGTACGCCGCGCGGTGGCGCGATTCGTACAGATGGTGCGCCTCGTCGACCACCACGAACGACGGGCTCGCACCGGCTGAGATCGCGTGGCGATGGAAATCCAAAAACTCGGGCGTCGCCAAAACGATATCCCACGCACCCGAACGCAGCGCCTCAAACAACTCCTCGCGCTCTTGCGGCGAAATCGACCCGTTAGCGCGATAGATACGCACGCCCAGTGGATCGAGCGTGCGCATCATGGCTTCGTATTGATCGTTTGCCAACGCGCGCAGCGGGTAGATCACGAGCGTTTTCTGCCCGTTGGAAAGCGCGCGCAACGCGGCCGGATATTGAAAGCAGAACGATTTGCCGCGTCCGGTTCCGAGTACCGCCAACGTGTTTCGGCCGGCCTCGACGCGCGAGAGCACCGCCTGCTGCGCATCGTGCGGTAACGCATTTCCGATCAGCGCCTGGCGAACGCGGTCGGCGTCGCCGCCCCATTCCGTGCGCGTCGAGGTTCGATCGCGGTCGCGGCGTTCGACAATCGAACGCACATCGCGCTCGACGTACACGTTTACGCCGAAGTGTTTGGTCCCGCCGCCGGTTAACGAGGCAACGCGCGCGAGATAGGTAGCGCCGCCATCGATGGCGGGCGCGATGTGCGCGGCGATCCCGCGCCGGATGTATCCCAGTTGCAAGATCCCGAACCGTATGGCGATCGCGTTGGGATCGTGTTGATTGTCGCGTTCGCGCACGAGCTCGAGCGGCGCGTCGGGACACAATCCTGCGACGACGTCTTGTCTGCCCTCAAACGAAACGCCGACGACTTTGGTGTGAAATGCCGACGCGTCGCCGATGCTCGCGTAACGATCGGTTACGTACTCGGCGCTTTTTGCAAACGCGCGTTCGACGAACGCATCGCGCGGAGACGCGTTTGTGGTCGCGACAGGCGAAGAGGCGCCGCCAGCGAGCAGCCGGGAAAACGCCTCTTCAAAAGCGCGTTCGGACGGGGTTAAATCCGCGGCCGGTTTACGGCTTCGGCTGGCCGGCGTCGTCCGGATGTGCCGGCGGTTGCGCACCGAGTTCGGGCGCGCTGTCGTCGTGCTCTGCGCGAGAATCGATCGGCTCGTCGAAGCCTTCGAAGTTCAGATTGATCTCTTCGTGGCCTTGCTCGAGCGCTTCGTCGTGTAGCCCCGCGTTCTGCGCGTCCAACGGATCGACCGACATGTCTTCTTCAGTCGATTCCACATCGTCGACCGCGATCGCTCCGCCGTCTGCGTCGGTACGCTTTTTGCGATATCGAGCCGGGCCGGTGGAGGCGGGCCGCACGGTTTTGGCTTTTTGCCGGCGCTCGCGACGCGCCGCGACGATATCCTCGCGCGGAGCTGCGCCAGGACGGCTTTGCGAGTTCGATTCGGAACGCGCACGCGAACCGATCGAACGATTCGCCGTCGCTTCCAAACGCCGTTTTTCGACCGCCTTCTCCATTTGCCGTTTGCGGAAATATAGCACCAACGGCGCGGAGTAAAAGATCGAGTGATAACCACCCGAGCAGATGCCGACCAGCAACGCGAAGGCGAAGTTCTTGAGGCTGGCACCGCCCAGCGCGAGCAGCGCGACCAGCGTGATGACGACCGTCGCGAGCGTGTTGAACGAACGCGTCATCGTCTGTTTGATCGATTCGTTGACGATGCGGTCGTACGGCTGACCGGCCATCAACTTCGTGTTTTCACGTATTCGATCGAGGATGACGATCGTATCCATGACCGAGTAACCGATAACGGTTAGCACCGCGGCCAAGAATGCGTCGTCGGCGCGACGGTCGGCTAACGCATAGATGCCGATCATCATGGCCGCGTCGCGCACCAGCGCGATGACGGTGACCAAACCGAAGATGTAGTTCCAACCAAAGCGGAACGCGATGTACAAGAACTGGATGCTGAGCGCGATGACCAGCGCCCACAGCGCTTTGATCAGATATTCGCGGCCGAGCGACGGACCGACCGCGGTAATCGACATGGCCGAACGATCGACCGGCGCGACGGTATTCAGCGCTTTTAGCAGCGGGGTCGAGTCGTTGGCGAACGAGCTCTGCGTCTGCACGACGAAGCTCGTGCCGTCGGTGCCCGCGGTCGTCACCGATTCTTCGGTGAGACCCAGCGACGACAAGCCCTGTCGGACTGCGTCGGCGGTGGTCGGCTTGGTGAACTTCACCGAGATGTCGGTACCACCGGTAAACGACAGACCCAGACGCAACATGTTTTTCGGATTGAATCCGTTTCCGCCGGCGAAGCCGTGGTAGATCATCGACCCGAGACCCAACGCGATAATGGCGTACGAAATGAACGAGACGATGCGGAACCATCCGACGATGTTCCAATTCAAACGGCGAAACAGCATCGGCTACGCCCCCGCCCGTGCGAATATGCCGAGGTCGGCCTTGCGCACGCCGTAGAGTTCGGGCGTCGTCGCGACGTTGTTATCCACTAACGCATCGACGAAGAAGCGGGTGATGAACACGGCGGTGAACAGCGAAACTACCGTCCCCCAAAACAGCGTGAACGCGAAGCCTTTCACCGTACCGGTGCCGAGCATGTACAACACGCCGGCGCCGACGATGGTCGTGAAATGGCT
The DNA here is from genome assembly GCA_036502885.1 of Candidatus Tumulicola sp. Classification (GTDB taxonomy): domain Bacteria; phylum Vulcanimicrobiota; class Vulcanimicrobiia; order Vulcanimicrobiales; family Vulcanimicrobiaceae; genus Tumulicola. The sequence goes on along the minus strand of DASXXU010000254.1, from coordinate 4,737 downwards.
GTCGAAGACCGCCGAGAAAGCGCGCGCAAATCCAACCCGGACCGCGCCGCGCATCGACTTGCCGTTCCACAGCTCTTCTTTGATACGTTCAAAGATTAGCACGTTCGCGTCGACCGCCATACCGATCGACAACACGAAACCGGCGATACCGGGCAGCGTTAGCGTCGCATGCGATGCGGCCAAAATTGCCATCATCACGAGCACATAAATCGCTAACGCGACGTCGGCCAGGAGACCCGGCAAACGATACACGACGATCATGAACAGCAGGACGAGTCCCAGGCCCAAGATCGACGCGCGCATGGATTGAATGAGGTCGATCTTGCCGAGCGTCGGCCCGATCGTTTCCTTTTCGACGATCTTTACCGTGACGGGCAGCGCGCCGGCGTTTAGTTCGTTGGCGAGCGTCGTCGTTTCTTCCGAGGTAAAGCTGCCTTCGATCTGACCGCTGTCGTAAATCGGGCTGATGATGTTCGGGGCAGAAACGTAGTGGTGGTCCAAGAAGATGCCCAGCGCTTTGCCGACATTGGCCGTCGTTAGCTTGCCGAACTTCTCCGGGTTCTTGGTCTGAAAGAGCACGATCGGCTGGCTGCCGCTTTGGCCGTAACCAGCCTGTGCTGCTTTTAAGTCTTTACCGGAATATACGACCGGACCGCTGGCATCGTAAGCGCCGTGATCGATGTATGCCTGTGCTTCAGCTTTGGCTTTGGCCGGAATCGCGGTGCCGTTTGCCGCCACGCTGGCCAGCATATTTTTCGCGGCCTCGGCCTTTTGCATGACCTCGGGCGGGACGATCTTGTACTCGAGCACCGCCACTTCTTTGAGGACGCGCTCGGCCTCGTCAGGATTCTTGACGTTGGGCAGTTCGACCAAAATACGATCGGTGCCAACGTTGCTGATCGACGGTTCGGTGACGCCCAAGCCGTTGATACGGCGGTCGATCACCTCGCGCGTTTGCGCCTGCACTTGGCTGTTGATGGTCGGAACTTCGGCGGTCGGATACAGCTGCAAAAGCAGGCGCGAGCCGCCCTGCAGATCCAGGCCGAGTCGAATTTTCTGTTGGACCGGCAACACCGCCCACAGCGAGAGGCCGATGATTGCCAAGATGACCAGCGCCTTGAACGGCGTCTTGAGGTTATTCCAGTTCATTGAATTCCGAAAAGCACAAGTGCAAAGAAAGACCCGGGCGGCATGCCGCGGGTCGGAAACCTTTACGGCTGTTGGGCTACGAGGCCTGCTCTACTTACGCGAGCAGAGCTTAGTAGCAACCGCTGCTGAAGCCGTATGCGCCCGCTTCATGCACGCTGCAACGGCATGCGAAGCCGACAGACGGCCCAACGCATACTGCTCGACGGTCATGCCCGTCGAATCGTCGATTCCCATCGAGTGATATGGCAACGAACTCGCTCCGGCACCACAACCGGCGAGAACTACCAACAGCAGCGTGGCGACCATGGGGCGCATCGTAAACCTCCGGAAAGGGGTCGCTGGTGCTTCCACGTCAGCCGCCGAGCTCTTGCGTCCCAAGCACCGCTACCGGATCCAGGTTCAGTTCGGGCGGCAGCTCGCCGTAACCGTAGACCGCGACCCGAAGCCCGGAACGGAGCAGAAATCCGGCCAGCAGCGGTCGCAGGGCTGCCGTACAGACGACGGTCGCGCGCTCCCGCGTCAGGGACGCGGCATACTCCGCCACCCGGTCGCGCAGCAGTGCGGCCAAGCGCGCTGACGCCGGTTGTGCGCCTCCACGCCACGCGTCTAATAACTGCCGTTCTAAGTCGGGTTCCAGCGCGAGCGGCGTTAGCGAGCGGACATCGCGCCGCCGCAATAATGCCGGAATGACGATGCGCCTAGCGGCCTCGGCCAGCTCCTCGGCGTCGGAGGTGCCGGCCTCGAGCATCGCCTCGAGAACCCCAACCGGGTCGCGCGGCCAAGCCCCCTCGCGCAGCAGCAGGCCGAAGGCGCGGTGTAGGGTTCCGATCGGTAATCTCTCCCCACCGACGTCCTTAACGACCGCCGGAACCGAGGCTCGCAGGTGTTCCAGAAGCGTTTGCAACTCTTGGCGGCCGAGCAGCTCCGCCGCGTGCGTCCGCGCTACCTCGGCCAGATGCGATCCCAAGACCGAGATCGGATCGAACACCAATGCGCCCGCTTCGACCGCGCGCTCGCGGTCGGCGTGATCGATCCATGCAGCAGGCAAACCATAGACCGGCTCGCGATCGACCGTCCCGAGCCGCGCGACGATCGGCTCTTCAGCCACAGCCAACAATCGATCGACATCCAGATGGCCCTCGCCGGCGACGCGATCGCGAACGCGAATCGCATAGCCCTGGGAATCGCGCGCGAGATCGTCGCGTAGGCGAACACCCGGCAGAATCAGCCCGATGTCGCCGGCAAGCGCGCGACGCACCTCGCCGATTCGATCCAGCAATGCATCGGCTGCCGGCGCGACGAGCAGACGCGTCAACTCGGCGCCCAAATCGATCGCGACCGCGTCAACGCCGATCAAACCCAGCGCGAGTTCCGGACGACGCATGACGTTACGACGAGCGCGTTCGGCTTCGCGTTGCGATTCGAAACGAGCGCGACGCAACCGGCACGAGGACGCGTGCGCCAAGACGAACGCCGCCACGCCCAGCCCGAGGAAGAGTGGCCGTGGCAACGCCGGCACGAACGCTAACGCGAGCAGCAAACCGCCCGCGCCGCGCAGCACGTCGGGTCGTGCGAACAACTGCGCTGCCAAATCGGCCCCGAGCGCGCCGTCCGATGCGACGCGCGTAACCATCATGCCCATCGACGTCGACATGAGAAACGCCGGCAGCGTCGTTACGAGCGCGTTGCCAATCGACAGCAATGCAAACGTATTCAGCGCGTCCAGCGGTGCCATACCGTGATAAGCCATGCCGACCACGACGCCGCCGCACAGGTTGAGTGCGACGATCACCAGCGCGGCGACCGCGTCGCCTTTTACAAACTTCCCGGCACCGTCCATCGCGCCGTAGAAATCCGCCTCACGCTGGACGAGCGCGCGTTTACGGCGTGCGCCTTCGGAATCCAACGCACCGGCATGCACGTCCGCATCGATCGCCATTTGCTTACCCGGCAACGCGTCGAGCGTGAAGCGCGCTGCGACTTCTGCAACGCGCTGAGAACCGCTCGCGATCACCACAAATTGGATAGTAATCAGAATCGCGAACACGATGATGCCGACAACGAGATTTCCACGCACGACGAACTCGCCGAACGCCGGAATGATGGAACCGACCGCATCCGGCGAAGCGCCTTGCGTCAGGATGAGTCGCGTGGCTGAAACGTCGAGCGACAATCGGAACAGCGTCGCGAAGAGCAGCGCGGGCGCGAACGCCGAAAACTCCAGCGGGTCGTCTACCGTTACGGAAAGCAGCAACACCAGCGCCGACCCGAAGATGTTAATGCCGAGCAATACGTCCAACAACCACGGCGGCAACGGGACGATCAAGATCGCGACGACCGCGAGCAGCAAACCCGCAAAGACGTAGACCGCGGGTTTCATGGCACGGGTCCAAGCAGGTTCGCAGACAGCGCCGCGACGACTTCGGCCACCGCTACATAGTGTTCGATCGGTATCGGCGAACCGACGACCACATCCCAAAAAAGCGCTCGCGCCAGCGGCGCATCTTCCACGATCGGCACGCACGCTTGGGCCGCGAGCTTCCGTACGTGCAACGCGGCCTCCCCGGCGGCAGCAACGAGCGCAACGGGAGCCTGCATCTCGGTTGGGACGTAGCGCAATGCGACGGCCACGTGCGTCGGGTTGACGACCACGAACGAAGCGTTTTTCACCTCGGACGGCGCGCCGCGCAGCAACGAGCGGTGCAACGCGCGCCGGCGCCCCCGTGTATGCGGATCGCCCTCTTGCTCTTTGGCTTCGCGCTTACGCTCATCGAACGACATGCGCAGCTTGCGCAGCCAGGCGCGACGCGCGGTCGCATATTCGGCGATCGCAAACGCGAGCCCGCACGCGCAAGCCACGACCGCTATCGTGCGGATGCCGTGCCACGCCGCGGCCGCGTATGCCATCGCCCCGCGCGCTCGAAGCAGTTGCGCGCAAGTGCGCTCGACGACGAACCAGATCGCGCAAACCGCGACGGCGAATGCGCAAGTGGAACGCACCGCGTGCGTCGTGGTTTCGCCGGAAATCAACCGCCGCAATCCCGCGAAAACGTCAAGCCGCTCGGCCTTCAGCGTTGGCAGAACGATGGCGATCCCGCCACTTTGCAGTGCCGCAGCGGCCACGCCCGCGCAAGCAGCCGCAAACATCGGGAGCATCGTGATGCCGACTGCAACGCTCGCATCGCGCCATGGAGGCGCGCTCGTGGATGCCGCGTCCGCAATCGCAGCGCCTAAGCGGGTGCCGACGAGCGCGATCGTCGATGCGAGCGTCGCGGCAGCTGCGGCGAACGCGATATTTGCGGAGAGCTCCGCCGAACGCGCGACGTTACCTTCGCGTTTGGCTTTTTGCAAACGCTGCGGCGTGGGCTCGAACGGCTTTTCGGAATCATCGCTCACCGCCGCACCGGGAACGCTGACACCGGCGCTACGACTGGTAATGAAAGCGGCGAGGCCGCAAGCGCGGTGGCGATGAGCGCGGCCGCAAACACCAACGGAAATGCCAACGTCGTACTTCCAAAACGCGGCACCGCACGCGACAGCGAACCCAACGCGATTTGCACGACGAACACGGTTGCGATCGCCGGGCCG
>DASXXU010000253.1:0-2359 GCA_036502885.1 Candidatus Tumulicola sp. | reverse complement strand
TCGCGATCGCGTCGACCCGCGGTTCGTCGAGCACGCCTTGCTCGATCATCGGCTCGGCGCCCCCAGGCCCTTCTTCAGCCGGCTGAAAGATTAGCACGGCGCTACCTTCGAACGCGTCGCGACCTTCGCGTAACACGCGCGCTGCACCAAGCAGCATCGCGGTGTGCGCATCGTGACCGCATGCGTGCATCGCTCCGGCGACTTCCGATGCGAACGGCAGTCCGGTCCGTTCGTCGATCGGTAGCGCGTCCATATCGGCGCGCAACGCAGCGACCTTGCCGGGGCGTCCGCCGCGGACGATTCCGACGACGCCGGTGCCGGCAAGCCGCCGGTGCTCGATATCGAGCGCGTCGAGTTCGCGTTCGATCAACGCGGCCGTTTCTCGCTCTTCGAATCCAAGTTCGGGACGCCGATGGATCGCGCGGCGCAGTTCGACGACACGCGCCACGGTCGCTTCGCCGGGCATGACGATCATTTGCGCAGGGTTAGGCGGCGGTTTCAGCGTTCCCGCCGACGAATACGCCCGCTTCGATGATTCCGCCCGATTTAGCGTTCGCGCTGTTGATCAACCGCACCACAGCGTATTACCGTTCGCACGTTCCGCAGTACATGACGTATTCGGAGCGTACGCACGTCAGCGCGCCAACCCTGGGACGGGCTCAGGATATCAATCGTTCGGTAGCGGTTCGCGTGGCGGACAACTTTGCGGTGATGCACGACCTTCCCAACGGTGGCGACCGCACGGGCCAGGCGTTTCCGATCATCTCGTATTTCGATCCACTGTCGGAGTTCCAGTTCAGTTACTTCGCGAACCTCAAGCGCGTCGACATCACGGTCGTCCGCGGCCGGCCCTACCAACTGGCTATCCCGCAGGACGATCCGTCGGTCGATATGGTGGTTCCCTATAACAGTTTCTGGGACGCGCGTTACGCGCCGGATTCGACCGATTCGGCGATCCATCTACTGATCGATCCGACGCCGCGCTTGAACGGTTTCTATCCGAGCGACGTCGTCGAGGACGCACAATCGCAGCTGCCGTCGCATGTCGAACTTCGCCTAACGGGGGGCGACGACGAGCATATTTCGCTGGACTTCAAAGTGGTCGACGGCTATTGGGTCATCACACACGGCGTCTTCTCCGCAACCGAACACGCGGTTTTTATGACGTTCAAAGTGATCGCCGATATTACGTTCGACGACATCACATTTCTGGATACGCCGCCCGACCCGCGACTGGCGGGCACGCCGGTGCCGACGACGCCTTCGCCGGCGCCCTCCTCGGCTAGTTCGGAAGCTTCGCCGGCGCCTTAAATCTCGAGGTACGTTGCGCGGTGCTCGATCGGAAAGTTTACCGATCGCGCTATGAAACAATAGCGATGAATTTCACCGTGCAGTGCGTCGGCTTTGGCCAGATCCACCCCGCGTTCGACCGTGATCTCCGGTCGCAGAATCGCGCGGACGAATCGGCCTTCGCCGGCCTTCCCGCTCTCGCCGATTCCAAGTGGTGCGTCGCTGTAATTTCGCACGACGATTCCGGCACGATTCGCCAGATGCAGATACCACAACATATGGCAGCCCGCCAAGCTCGCGAGCAGTAATTCTTCGGGATTCGGTTTGGTCGGATCGCCACCGATTGCGGGATCGTTCGAACATTCGACCGCTACCTGTCGAGGCGTTTCGATCGACCAGGTTCGATCGTATCCGCGATAGGTTTTCGTACCTTCGCCGCGGTCGCCGGTCCAACGGATCTGCGCGCTAAATTCGGCCACGTGCGTTTATCGCGTCAGCGAACCGCTAGCAACCGGACGGAACGTCGTGCTTCCGGGAGGCGCCATTTCGAACGTTACCCCGAGCGTCGTTGGGTTGGTAAGCTCGTATCGCAACCGAAACGCCGGCGCGCCTGCGACCGTCGCGCCGATGAAGGTTACCGAATGGCCCGGAACGATGTCGGCGTTGACGTAATGAATGACGTGCGTTCCATCCGAATAGTCCGCGTGAATTGCGCCGCCTTCGGGATAAATCATCATTATCTGGTCGAACGTACCTGCCGGTTTGCCGCTCGCGGAGAAAAGTTCGGTGCGATCTTTCCGCAAGATGACGTTGCCGCCGGCCTCCAGCGTGAACGTGGAACTGCCGGTCGAGGTATCGCCGGTGTCGGCAACGTTGCCGCGACCGGCTTGCCAATTGCCGAGGAGAAACGACAAGCCGGCGAGCGGGCTAGCGCTCTGCGCGGGCGTCGCGGTAGGCAGCGCAAAGCCCAATATCGTGAGAACAATTGCGAGCGCACGTCGATATAAAGCTGGCGGAGAGGGAGAGATTCGAACTCTCGGAACGCTCATCACGTTCGTCCGCTTTCGAG
>DASXXU010000252.1:0-40118 GCA_036502885.1 Candidatus Tumulicola sp. | reverse complement strand
TTTTGCGAGCGTCCAATACGGCTGGATATCGTTGGGATTGATGTACTGATAGACGTACGTCGGTAAGTGGTTGCCTTCGATCGTCGGAATGTCAAAGCCGTTCATCTGACAGTTTGCGGTCGGATCGCTGCCCGTTCCGTTGCATTCCTGAACGAAATTTTTGTAGTAGTTTCCAGGCGTCAACGGCTCCTGAAGCGGCACTTCTTTTAGCGCGACCTTTTCGCCGAGGTGATTGTAACCGTACGATTGCGTATCGGCGCCTGGAAACGCCTGAAACAGCTGATCCGGGGTTCGATTCTCCTGAACCACAACGATGATGTGTTGGATCGGACTGTTCGGCGCGACCGTCGGCGCGCTGCTGGGCGTCGGTATGGGACCGCTGCCGCCGCCGGTTCCGCCGCCGCCCCCGCCTCCGCCGCAACCGGTTAGCAGTGAAACGGTCAGCGCGGTCGACCACAGCGCACGGGAACGCAAGGAGCGAAATAACATAATTGGCAGTTTTCCCGCAGGAACAAGCCTTTCCTCGACTCGTACTCGCGATAAAGAATGACCTCGGACACCATTTATGAGGCGAAGACCGAAGCCGAACTGCAAGCCTTCGCTCGCCGCTTTGCGAGTATGATAAACCCAGGCGACGTGGTGGTGCTTTCCGGACCATTGGGGGCCGGGAAAACCGCATTCGTGCGCGCGGCCGTCGCTGCGCTGCACGGCAACGAAACCGTTTCCAGCCCGACGTTCACGATCTGGAATCGCTACGATGGAACGCCACCGATCGATCATCTCGATTTTTATCGCATCGAAGATCCGGCCGAACTGTTCGAACTCGGTGTCGAGGACGCATTCGAAGATTCGAGCAGCATTACGTTTGTCGAATGGTGGCAGCACGGCTCCGCGCTGGTGCCGCAACGCCGTTATGAGGTCGAAATCGACGGATCCGGGGACGGGCCGCGGTCGATTGCCGTGCGAACGCAATCGTGAGAATTCTCGCCTTGGACGGTGCGCTGGGTGCTTTCTCGGCCGCCGTTGCCTACGATGCTACCGTTCGCGCGAGCGCGGCGCTCCCGGGAAACGTCGCATTGGAACGCGGTTTGGCCCTCGTTTCGGTGGTGCTCGAGGGAGCCGAAATGAAAGAAGAGTTCCCCGATCGGATCGCGGTCGGCATCGGTCCCGGCACTTTTACCGGCCTGCGCATCGCCATCGCCTATGCGAAATCGCTGGCACAAGCGTGGAACGTGCCGATCTGTGGAATTTCGTCCTTCGACGCGCTCGAATTGGGAATCGTAGAGCGTGACGTTTTGGCGGTCGTTTCGCCGCGCAAGGGAATCGTATCGCTTCGTTTGCGCAACGGAAGCGCGTCGTGGCGGGCCTCCGGGCCGGTACCCCAAGCCATCGACGAAGTGATCGGGCGAGGCGCCCCTCCGCACGTGGTTATCGGAGCACCGGAGGACGTTATCGACGCGCTTGCCGAACGCGGTATCGTGGCCATCGCCCAGCCCCCCGCCGTAACGCCGGCGGCCGCCGCCATCGCCTTGATTGCTGCTAACAGCAAGCCCGAGCAAAGCGTTCACGCGCTCACCGCCGACTACGGAGAACTTCCGGCGGCAAAAGTTCCCGCGCGCCCCTGGAATCGAGCGTGAAGGCCGAACTCGATTACGGCGTCTCGCCGAACGCGCTGGCCATCGCAGCGATGCTACCCGCCGACATTCCCGCGGTGCTCGAAATCGAGCGCGCGTCGTTTTCGACGGTGTGGCCGGCGGATGCGTTTGCGAACGAGCTTTCCACCAACAAACTGGCGCACTACTTCGTGGGGCGTTTGGAAGGACGCGTCGTCGTGTACGGTGGTATTTGGTCGATACTGGAAGATTCGCACGTTACGACGATCGCGGTCGCACCCGAGCATCGCGGCAAACGCTTCGGCGAAGTAATGCTGCTGCGGCTGGTCGACGAGGCACTCGAACGCGGCGCATCGTGGATGACGTTGGAGGTGCGCGAAAGCAACGCGGTCGCGCAACAGTTGTATCGTAAGTATGGATTCACCACCGTAACCGTACGGCGCGGCTACTACAGCGACGACAACGAAAGCGCGCTCGTCATGTGGGCCGGAAACCTGCGTAGCGATCTCTACCGCAACCGTTTGCGAGTGTTGCGCTCTCGTTGCGGATAGCGCCGGGCGTCAGCGGCGCATCGCGCTTCCGCCGGCTGTTAGAGGGCGTTCGCGAGCACGTCGGGCAAGCGCATCGGTACGCGCATTGCGTTCGCGTCGCGCGCAGCGCCGAGCTGCTCGCCATGCGACACGGCGTCGCGACGGATAAAGCGCGCGTAGCGGGGTTGCTCCACGATCTGGCGCGTCTCTATTCGACCGAACGCCTGATCGCCGAATGCCGTGCGCGCAACATCGGCATCGATTCGTTCGAGGCACGACACCCGGTCGTGCTGCACGCGCCATTGAGCGCCGCTCTTGCCGGCGAGCTATTCGGCATCGACGATCCGGAAATCGCGTCCGCGATCGAGCGCCATACGCTGGCGGCCCCGGCGATGTCCCCGCTGGACTGCATCCTCTACGTCGCCGACGGGGTGGAGCCGGGCCGAACCTTCGACGAGCGCGCGTCGTTATGGGGGTTGGCGATGGAAGATCTGCGCGAGGGTACGAAAGCGGTTCTATATCACGGGCTCTTATACACGATCTCGCACGGACGAACGGTTGCGCCGCAAACGTTCGAAGCGGCGCGTGCGTTCGGATTACATCCAGAGGAGATAACGGCATTCGCGAGTTGATCGACGTCGTTCGCGACGCAGCCCTCGATAAAAAGGGCGAAGACTTTTTGGTGCTCGACGTGTCCGGCCGTACGATTTTGGCCGACGCGTTTGCGATCGTCAGCGGACGTTCGAAGATTCAGACCCGCGCGATCGCCGACGGCATCGTCGAAGCCGTCGAGCGAGAGGGCGGCAAGACGGGGCGCAGCGAGGGGTACGCCGACGGAACCTGGATATTGCTCGACCTCGGCTCGGTGATCGTGCACGTGTTCACGCCCGAGCAACGCTCGTTTTACAACATCGAACGCTTGTGGTCCGAAGCTCCGGCCGCCGGCGTCGAGCGCGCGTGAAACGGACCGTCCACGAGCCCCGGGCGGCCCGCGCGCGCCGTGAATTCTGGAAACGCCTGGCTATCTGGATCTTCATCGGATTCTTTGCGCTGAGCGTCGGCGGCGCGATGGTCGTGGTCACCTTCATCGGACGCTGATGAAACTTCAACCCTGGCTACCGGTACAACTCGCAGGAGGAACTCGATGAAACGCCTGTCCGCACTTTGCGCGCTTATTTGCGCCGCGATCTCTATCCCGGCGTTCGCCGCCACGTACGTTCAGGACGACGCCAACATGCTGTCGGCGAGCACGGTTTCCGCGCTCGACCAGCGTATCGGGAACTTCAACGCCCAGACCGGTAAAGAGGTCGTCGTCGTCACCGTGCCGTCGCTTAACGGCACGTCGCTGGCGGATGCCGCCCACCAGGCGTTTACGCAGCGCAACGTCAATGGCGTGCTCGTTTTCGTGGCTAAGGACGACCGTCGCGACATCATCGTGCCGGACGCGGCCGGCACTTCCTCGGGCTGGTTTACGCGCGATACGCTCGACACCATCCGTCAAACGATGGAGTCGCAGTTCAAAGCCGAGGATTACGACGGCGGCGTCACATCCGCGGTCAACGGCATCTTGAATATCTATCGGGCGCACATGTCGTCGAACGCTCGCCGCGAAAACTACAATCCGGCCACTGCTCCGGTTCCATCGTCCAGCGTGCGTAACGGAGGGTTTCATTTCTCCATGTTTTGGTGGATCGTTATCATCGTCGTGGGCTTCTTGATCATCCGCTCGATCATCCGCGCAGCGTCCGGTCCGCGCTATGGACCGCCGGGGGTTCCGCCGGGAGCGGTACCGCCGGGCGGTATGCCTCCGGCCGGCTACGGCTACGGTCAAGGATACGGCGGCGGCGGCTTTGGCGGCGGCGGCGGAAGCTTTTGGAGCGGCCTTTTAGGGGGCCTCGGTGGGGCGTGGCTCGGCAACGAGATGTTCGGAAATCGGGGCGGCGGGAACGTGCTCGGCGGCGACGCCGGCGCGGGCGCGGCCTCGAGTGGTGATGCCGGAAGCTGGGGCGGTGGAAGTGCCGACCAGGGCGGCCTCGCGAGCGACGCCGGGCAGGCCGATATGGGCGGCGCCAGCGGCGGAGACTTTAGCGGAGGCGGCTTCGGCGGCGGAGATTTCGGCGGCGGCGGCGGCGGCGGCGGCGATTTTGGCGGCGGCGGGGGCGGCGACTCCGGCGGCGGCTGGTAGTCGACGCAGCACCCGATGCGTTTCGTGGCCGGTGTGGTCCTTACGGTAGCCATCGGCCTGCTGGCGGCCCGTCCCGCGCTTGCGGCGTATTGTGGTTCCGCAACCGATACGAAAGCGGTCGAGGCGCTAACGATCGCGCGGCCGCCGCACGACCGAACCCGCATCATGTATCTTGCCGTAGTCGATGCGTTTGCGCTCGCGGAACTCGAATGGAAAGGCCAGCTCGGCATGTACTTCGCCGAGCGGAACGGGCGATGGACGTACGCCGGGACGCAGCCGCCCGCGAACATGCCCGTAGCGGTGAAGCATCGCTTCGACGCAATCATCGATGCGTATCCGCACATTTGTACGAACCCGCAGTTCGTATCCCATCCTAGCGGTCGATAGTCACCCGGTAGCCGTTTAAAACGGCAAACCCGTTGCCATCGACATCTTGAATATCGTCGAGCATCTTGAAGTGCTTTCGATTCAGCGGATGATCGGCGTCGACCGCTGCCAACGTACCCGGCAGCGAGCAATCCGGATCGTCGACGTTTTCCACGACCCGCAATGGTACGTCGTTTAAGTAAAACCGCACGAACGTCGGCAATTGGTACCACGCCGCCCGCACGTTAAAACAAATGCGTTTGTACCCAGCGGCGTTTTCGCGGATGTCCGCAAAGAGCTCGTGCGTTCCCGAAAACCACGCGTTCGAATCCCGGTGGATGTAGCCGGTGAAATAGAACCGCGCGAAAAGCACGGTCGAAAATAGCACCACGCCCACAAAGACGGTTTGCGCACCGACGCGCGCGGCGAGCGCTACCTGCGACCGGCGTAGCGAACCCACCAAATCGAAGAGCAGCACGACGCCGGCGGCGGCGAGAATGCAGAACACCGGGGCGCCGGCTAACGTGCGCGGCGCGTTCGGCGTTCCGGGCGTTCCCTGATTGGTCAGCGCACCCCCGAGCGGATATGCTACCAGCCAGAGCCACGTCCACACGAGCGCCCATCGCGGCCGAATATATCGAAAGCTCGCCAGCAAACCCAAGGCGGCCAGCGGAACGACCCATCCGAAGAACGCGCCCATGCCGTTGAGATATCGCCAAGTGATCGCCGGCACCGAATCGCCGGTAGTCACGAGATACGACCAACGAAAGTGGGCCGCGTAGTTGAGGAGAAACGTCTGCATCGTATCCGGCGAAATACCGCCGGCGAACGTGCCCATGCCGACCGTATGCGCGACGGTGTGCTCGTCGAAAAACCACATCCACAGTGCGGGCGCGGCCACCACGATCCACGTCGCGCCCGCAGCAACAAGCATTAGAACACCGTTGCGCGACGCAAAGCGACGCAGGTTGAGAACGAGCATCGCACCGCCAAGAATCGACGCATAGAACCACCCGGCCATGTACGTATACGCCGTCAAGCCGAAGAGCAAGGATGCAAACACGACGAGCCTGACGGATGGAACCGTCGAACGCAATGCTCGTAACAACACGTACAGACCGCCCAACAAAAACGGGAGTTCCGACGCCGGCTCCCAACCAACGCGCGCGAAATGCACGAAGATCGGCTGCGTCGCCATCAACAGTGCCGCGACCAACGCGACGTCGCGTCTTCTCGTTAGCTCGTATGCGATGCCGTACAACAGCGCGATGGCGACCAGCCCGAACACGACTGCCGGAAGCCGTATGCCGAGCGGCGTGCGCCCGAAGATCAGAACGCTCGGGTAGACTGCAATCGCGTACATCGGCGGATTTCGCGTTTCGGATGAAAACAGAAACGGCAACAGCGTCCCGTCGATATCGTGACCGGTCGTAGCGATGCTGTACGCCGAGTTATACAGATCGATCTCGTCGGCATCGAGCTCGCTCGGAACCCCAGCGATATCGTACAGTCGCAATGCCGCGGCCAGCAGCAAAACGATGCCGAGCGCGATCGGTACGGCACAACGCTTCATCGGTGCGTCGCGTTGTCTACGGCGCACTAGCCGCCCGCGTGCGCCGCTTTCGTACGAGCCTGAAGATCTCGAAGAACCGCCAACGTTTCGGCCGGCGGTTCCGGCGTTTGCGCGAGTTCGCCGGCAACGCGCAGGGGCCAGCCGGTTGCGGCCCGCACCTGCTCGACGTCGACGCCCGGATGCAATTGCACGAGCGTTAACTCTTTGGTTTTGGAATCGGGCACGAACACGCCGAGGTTGGTAATCACGCGCGTTGGCCCGGCACCGGGCGCGCCGGAACGCTCGCGACTATCGCCGCCGGTGAAATATCCCGCGGTCGTGACGAAGTCGAGACGATCGACGAACGTGCGCTTATCCTGTTTCATGATCATCAGCACTTCTTTAGCCGAGGTCGCGATCTCCGGAGCGCCCCCGGCGCCGGGAAGCCGCGTCTTCGGCTTTTCGTAGTCGCCGATGACGGTCGTGTTGAGGTTGCAATACCGATCGATCTGCGCGGCGCCAAGGAAGCCGACATCGATGCGACCGCCTTGCAGCCAGTATGCGAAAATCTCGGGAACGGAAACGACGGCATCGGCCGTTTCGGCCAACTCCCCGTCGCCGATCGAAAGCGGCAACACCGACGGCTTCGTGCCGATCGTTCCCGACTCGTAGATCAAAACCAGATTCGGCGCGTGCGTGAGGCGAGCTAAGTTCGCAGCGGTCGACGGCAATCCGATTCCGACGAAACACACCGCGCCATCGCGCAGATGGCGCGCGGCCTCGGCCGCCATGAGCTCGTCATTCGTATATGTCGTTTCAGGCATTGGCCGGCGCTTTCTTCACGTTTTCGTCGATCCAAGCGGTGAATCGCTCGCGGTCGCGCGCGATCGTATCCCACTCGATGTAGAACGCGTTGTCGCGGTGGTAGTATCCGTGCGCGTACGACGGCTTGGCACCGCCGGGCACCTCGCACACCGCTGAAATCACCCAGTTCGGGACGACGATCGAATGCGGCGGATGCGAAAACTCATCGACGATTTCTTCGACGGTGACGATGGCGCGTTTGGCCGCCAGAATGGCTTCCTTCTGGATTCCGATGATTCCGTGAATCAACACGTCGCCGGAGCGATTTGCTTGTTGCGCGTGAACGATCGCAACATCGGGACGAAGCGCCGGCACGGCGGCCAGATGTTCGCCCGTAAACGGACACTCGATCGTTTTGATCGTGTGGTTCTGTTTTGGAAGATCCGAACCGATGTAGCCGCGCAAAACGCCGAACGGCAGGTTCGACGCTCCGGCAGCATAGGCGGCCGCCATCGCGGCGTGCGAGTGTTCGACGATCTCGAGCGGGGCCGGCCAGTCGTTTTCGACGGCGTCGCGAAAGCGGTGCAGCGAGCCGACGCCCGGGTTCCCGCCCCACGAAAAAATGAGCTTGCGGGCGCTCCCCGCCCCGATCAGCTGATCGTAGATGAGGTCCGGCGTCATCCGGATGAGGGCGAGGTCGCGTTTCCCCTGGCGGATGATCTCGTGACCGGCCGCAAACGGGATCAAATGGGTGAAGCCCTCGAGCGCGACCGAGTCGCCGTTATCAACGTACCGCTCGATTGCCTGGGCCAAGGTTAGAAACTCGGCCACCGTTTATGCGCCTTCGTTCGGAAAAAACAGCATTTTATCGGCTAAGTGTTGTATAATGAGCGTGCCTCCTCTGAACAAAACCCGCAAAATCGATTAAATGACCGAACATTTCGTCTTTTACCGCAAGCTCGGCCAGCCGCTCCCGACAATCGTCAAGGGGGAGGGTGTTTGGCTGTTCGACGACAGTGGGCGGCGGTACTTGGATGCCTGCGGAGGGGCAATGGTGACCAACATCGGCCATGGAGCGGCTGAGGTTGGTGAGGCGATCGGGCGACAAGCGGCGACGCTTGCGTACGTGAACGGCACTGCCTTCACGAACGAGCCGGTTGAGGAGCTTGCCGGAGTGTTGGCGAGCAAGGCTCCTCCCGGCCTCGATCGCGTCTATTTCTTGAGCAGCGGCTCCGAAGCCGTCGAAGCCGCTCTCAAACTCGCACGCCAGTACCACGTCGAGCGCGGTGAAACGTCGCGCAAGATCGTCATCGCGCAGCGGCCCGGCTATCACGGCAATACCATGTTGGCGCTGTCGGCCTCGGCGCGCGGCCACTACAAGACGATTTTCGGACCGTGGTTGACGGATGTTGCTATGATCGACGCGCCTTATCCGTATCGGCTGCAACCCGATGCGGATGCGCTCGAACGTGCCATCCTGGAGGCCGGCCCGCAGAACGTGGCGGCGTTCATCGCCGAGCCGGTTGGCGGCTCCTCGACCGGTGCGTCCGTTCCGCCGCCCGAGTATTTTTCGCGCGTGCGGTCGGTCTGCGACCGCTACGGCGTGCTGTTTATCTGCGACGAGGTATTGACCGGGGCCGGGCGCACAGGACGATATTTCGGGATCGAACACTTTCGCACGCCGGCCGGCACGGTCGTTCCCGACATCATCACGATGGGCAAGGGACTCAACGGCGGCTACGCGCCGATTTCGGCGGTCATTACGTCGCAAACGATCGTCGATACGATCGCAAGCGGCAGCGGCGGGTTCATGCACGCGCAAACCTATTCGCACCACCCCTTGTCGGCTGCGGCCGCATTGGCAGTGCAACGGTTTATCGAGAAACGCGATTTGGTACATCGAGCGGCTACCGTCGGCCGGCGCCTCGGCGAACGGTTATCGGAGTTGGCGTCCGAGGAAACCGATGGATCCAAACTGATCGGCGACGTTCGCGGAATCGGGATGTTGTGGGGCATCGAGTTCGTCTCGGACCGTTCGACGAAAGCGCCGTTTCGGCGCGAACGCAAACTTGCCGAAGCGATCGTTTCCGAAGCGCGCGACAACGGCCTCGTCGTTTGGCCGAACGTCGGACACGCCGACGGGAAAAACGGCGACCTGATCATGATCGCCCCCGCATTTACCATCGAGGAACCCGAAATCGACGAGCTGATCGACCGATTGCGAACAACCTTACACCAGACGGCTAGGAGAATGTATGACCGCACCCACGCTTAGAGCGCAACCGAAGATTACGTATTCGGCGATCGGTGGAAACCTCGACGAGATCGATCGCGGCTTCGAAGAAGCGCTCGAACGTGTTAAGGCTGCCTTCGGTGAAAAGCATTACTCGACCGTAGCCGGAGGCGAGGTCAAAGGCGGCAGCACGGTTGTCGAATCGCATTCCCCGATCGACCGAAACCTGCACCCCGGTACCTTCGTCACCGCATCCACTGAAGAAGTGAACGCCGCGGTCGAAGCCGCGCGCGCCGCAAAACAGGAATGGGCCTCGACGCCGTGGCGCGAGCGCATTGCCGTTATGCGCGATATCGCCGAATCGATTCGCGCACGGCGCTACGAGCTTGCCGCAATCATGAGCGTCGAAGTCGGGAAAACGCGCTTGGAAGCGCTCGGCGACGCCGAAGAAGCCGCCGACCTCATCGATTACTACGCCGACCAAGTCGAAAATGCGAACGGCTTCGCGCAACCGCTGGGACAACTGTCGAGCGACGAACGGACGCAAGACATACTGCGACCGTACGGTGTGTTCGCCGTCATCTCGCCGTTCAATTTTCCGATGGCGCTCGCCAGCGGCATGAGCGGCGCCGCGTTGTTAGCCGGCAACACGGTCGTTTTCAAACCCGCCGAAAACGTTTCGTTGACGGGTTCCAAGCTGGCCGAGATCTTCAACGCATCGCGGCTGCCGAAAGGCGCCTTCAACATCCTATATGGCCCCGGCGAATCGGTCGGTAAGGCGCTGACCGAGAACCCCGGGATCGACGGGATCGCGTTTACCGGTTCGTACGAAGTCGGCATGCAGCTGTACAACCGCTTCGGCGGCGGTGGAAAGCACACCAAGCCCGTTCTGGGTGAGCTCGGCGGCAAGAACGCAACCATCGTTACGGCCGGTGCCGATATCGAGGCCGCCGCCGAAGGTGTCATGCGTTCGGCGTTCGGTTTGCAAGGCCAGAAGTGCAGCGCGTGTTCGCGCGTGTACGTCGATCGTTCGGTCGCTCAACGCTTTGTCGACCTACTGGTCGAAAAAACGAAAACGCTGGTCATCGGCGATCCGACGCAACGCGGCGTGTTTGTCGGTCCGGTGATCGACGAAGCCGCCGTGAAGCGCTTTGAAAACGCCGTGCAACGGGCCAAACGCGACGGCACGATCATCCTTGGCGGCGAACGCGTTACGACGCCGCCGCTCGATCGCGGAAACTACGTAACCCCGACGATCGTCGAACTGCCGCTCGATCACGCATTGTTCCGTGAGGAACTGTTTCTGCCGTTCCTTGCGGTCGGCATCGTCGATTCGTTCGACGCCGGATTGCGCGAGGCGAACCGCTCGGATTACGGCTTAACGGCCGGTCTGTTTTCGAAGGACGAAACCGAGATCGACCGTTTCTTCGACGAGATGGAAGCCGGCGTGCTGTACGTCAATCGCCGGGTTGGTGCGACGACCGGCGCATGGCCGGGCGTGCAGTCGTTTTGCGGCTGGAAAGGTTCGGGCATCACCGGCAAAGGCGGCTGCGGACCGTATTACGTCGGACAATTCTTACGCGAACAAAGCCGGACGCGCGTGGGCTAAACGGAGAACGCATGAAGAGCTACCCACATATCGTCACCGAGTTGCCGGGGCCGAAGGCGCGCGCGGTCATCGACCTCGATAAGCGCTACGCTTCACCGTCGTATATCAAAGAGTACCCGCTGGTGGTCGAACGCGGCCAGGGCTCGATGGTGCAAGACGTTGACGGCAACCGGTTCTTAGATTTCATGACCGGCATCGCGGTCGCATCGACCGGTCACGCGCATCCAAACGTGGTCGCGGCGATCAAAGAAGCGGCCGATAAATTCTTACACATCTGCGCCACGGACTTTTACTATCCGGCATTCGCGGAACTGTGCGAGCGTTTGGCCCGTTTGGGGCCGGGCCCCGATCCGAAGCGCGTTTTTCTCGCGAACTCCGGAGCCGAAGCGGTCGAGGGTGCGATCAAACTGGCGCGCCGCCACACCAAGCGTTCGAACCTAATCGCGTTCCAAGGGGCGTTCCACGGACGCACCATGGGCGCGATCTCGCTCAACTCGAGCAAGGCAAAGTATCGCCGGCATTTCGGTCCCCTGCTTTCGGGCGTGCATCATCTTCCGTATGCGAATCCGTACCGTCCGTCGGCCTGGCGTGAAGCGGCCGAAGAGCTGTTCCGCCAGCGCCTCGGGCCGGACGAAATCGCCGCGGTGTTCGTCGAGCCGATTCTCGGCGAAGGCGGTTATGTAATTCCGCCGCGCGAGTTCCTCGAATATTGGCGTGCGTTCTGCGACGAGAGCGGCGCGCTCTTGATTTTCGACGAGGTGCAGAGCGGCATCGGCCGGACCGGCAACATGTGGGCAGCGGAAACGCTGGGCGTCATCCCGGACGTCGTACTCACCGCCAAAGGTTTGGGCTCGGGCATGCCGATCGCGGCGATTATCGCCAAGGAATCGGTCATGACATGGGAAGCCGGCAGTCACGGCAGCACGTTCGCGGGCAATCCGGTGTGCTGCGCCGCCGCGCTGGCCACGCTCGATTTGGTCGAGGGCGGTTTAGCACGCAACGCGCGCGAGATGGGCGCGCTGTTGCTCGATGGCTTGCGCGAGCTGCAGAAAAAGCACGACGTGATCGGCGACGTTCGCGGCGTGGGTCTGATGATCGGCATCGAGTTCGTTCGCGATCGCGAAACGAAGGAGCCGTTCGACGCGATCGTTCCGATGCTCGAAGAAGCGGCGTTCCAACGCGGGTTGTTGCTGCTGGGCTGCGGCCGTAGCGTGATCCGCTTGTGCCCGCCGTTAACGATCGATCGCGAAGACATCGAAACCGGATTACGCATCTTGGACGAATCGCTGGCAACGTTAACCGTCCCGGCGTAGCGAGACCAACCAACGAAAAAGAGCGCCGGTTGCCCGGCGCTCTTTTATTTTGTCTCGTTCCTAGCTACTGCTTGAGAACATCGGCGTACCAGCGTTCCAGATCGTCGTGAAACTGGCTGAGCGCCTGTGGGTGCAGATACACCATGTGTCCGGATTCGTAGAACCCGTAGCTGATGTTGCTCTGGATCTCGGGCGGCAGGTTCATGTGGTTGAGCGTGTAGACCGTTGCCGCAAACGGCGTCGCGAAATCGTAGTATCCGTTGGCCGAGAACACGCGCAAGCCGGGGTTGAAGACCATCGCGTGCGCCAGATCCTGCGCGGTGTTGGTCGGCACGTTACCGCCGTGCTTCCAATCCCATTGACGGTTGATCCCGTAGGCGACCGGAAGATATTCGAGCGGCGGATTGTATTGCAACATCGTCCGCATGAAGAAGTTGCCCGCGCCGACGAACGAGGCGTCGATCGCCGAGTCGGTTGCGTCGAACTCGGGCTGATCCCCGATGCGATCGAGCGCGTACGAAGTGTAGCGCGCGTCGTACCGGCCGAGCGTCTGTCCCTGATTGCGCAACAGTTCGGTCGAGTAACGCCAGTACGGAATGCGCAGGTTCGAGCTGCGGATGTATTGTTCGGATAAACCGGTATACGCGTGCAGTTTCGCGACGACGTCGTTATACGTCGATGGCGAGAGGTTCGCGCCTTGCGCCAGTGCGTTCAAGTACTCGCCCATCGCGAACTGCTGGACTTGCGGCAGCAACTGCGGCAATGTCGTCTGCGCTCCGGGCAACGCGTTGTGATACCACGAGGATGCCGCTTCGGTCGGCAGATAGAGCGGGAATGCCCAATCGCCGCCACCGATCGCGGTAGGCGAGAAGTTGATATCCCACGTCAATCCGAAATCGAGAACCGACGACAGCAAGATCACGCCGTTGATGCCGATACCGCTCTGCTGGAGATTGTTCACGAGAACGGCCGAGCGCGGCGTACCATACGATTCGCCGAACAAGAACTTCGGAGAGTTCCAACGGTTGTACGTGCTGATGTAACGGGAAACGAACTGCGTGAACGCACGCATGTCCTGATCGACGCCGTAGAAATCGGCCGGTTTCCCTTCGCCCACGATCCGGCTGAAGCCGGTCCCCGGTGCGTCGATGAAGACTAAGTCGCTGCGATCCAGCAGCGTGTACTGATTTTCCACCAAGTGGAACGGAGCGTTGGCACCCTGCGCTGCATCGCCGATCGCCACGCGCATCGGGCCGAACGATCCCATGCGCAGCCAGATCGTCGAGCTGCCCGGGCCACCGTTGTAGAAGAACGTCACCGGCCGCGTGCTCGGGTTGGTCCCGTTCAGCGTGAACGCGGTGAAAAACATCTTGCAGGCCGGTTGATTTTGCGCATTTTGCAGCGTGATGGTTCCGGCGCGCGCCGTATACGCGTACGGCTTGCCGGCGAGCGTGATCGATTGTTGCGTTACCGAATCGGGATAGCCGTCTTGGGGTGGTTGAGCGGGCGCGGACGGCGGCGCAGGCTTTGCTGCAAGCGCCGGGAGCGCGGTGCCGGCCGTTCCCATCGCGAGGGCGGCGAACGCGAGAGCGAAGCGTTTGATTAACACGTTTGTTTTCACCTTAGCGGAGCACCTGAGCGTACCAGCGTTCCAAATCGGCGTGGAACTGCGCTAACGCGGCCGGGTGCAGATACACCATGTGGCCCGATTGATAGAACCCGTACGAAATGTTCCGCTGTAGCGCCGGGGCTAAGTACAAGTGGCTTAGCACGTACTGCGTTGCGAAGAACGGCGTCGCGAAGTCGAAGTAGCCGTTCGCGGAAAACACCTTCATGCGCGGTTCGAGCGTCATCGTTTGCGCTAAATCGGGCGCCACATTGAAGTTTTGTGGGTTATTTCCGTGCTTGAAATCCCAACTGCTGCCATCGGCGTAAATCAAGTCGTAGATTTCCGAGCGATAGAGTAGCGGCGGGTTGTACTTGAGCACTTGCTGCAGATAGTAGTTCCCGGTCGCTACGAACGCCGCGTCGATCGCCGAGTCGGTCGCATCCCAATCGGGCGAGACTTCCGGCTTGTCCAACACGTACGTTTGGAAGCGCGCATCCAAACGGCCGACCGTGATCCCGCGCTGACGCGACAGCTCGTTTTCGAAGCGATCGTATGGAATGCGCAGGTTCGAGTTTCGGATGTACTGCTCCGAGAGGCCGGTATACCGGTGCAACTTGGCGACGATGTCGTTAAAGCGTCCCTGATCGATCCGCGCACCTTGCGCCAAACCGTCGAGGTACTCGCCCAGTGCGAACGACTTCACTTCCGAGAGTAACCCGTTCAGGTTTTGACCGTGGTCGATGGCGTTGTGATACCACGCGGTCGCCGTTTCGGTCGGCAGATAGAGCACGTATGCCCAATCGCCGCCGCCGATCGGCGCGCCGTCGTTGTAATCGACCATCGGGTTGAGGAACGATGACAGCAGAACGATTCCGTTTAAGCCGATACCGCGCTGTGCCAAAATGTTCGAGAGTACGGCCGAGCGTGTCGTACCGTACGACTCGCCAAACAAAAACTTCGGCGAGTTCCAACGGTTGAAGTTGGTGATGTAACGCTGGATAAACTGGGCGAACGCTTCGCCATCTTCGTCGACGCCCCAAAAGTCTTTGGGCGTGCCGGCGCCGATGATCCGTCCGTATCCACTACCAGGCATATCGATAAAGACGAGGTCGGTTTTGTCCAGCAGGCTGTATCGGTTGGGTGCCAGCGTAAACGGCGGCCCTGGTGTGGTCGTGCCGTCGGCCGTCTGCACGCGCATCGGAGCGAACGACCCCATGCGCAGCCAGATGGTCGAGCTGCCCGGTCCACCGTTATAGAGGAACGTTACCGGGCGGTTGCTCGAGCCGTCGAGCGTAAAAGCGGTGTAAAAAACGCGGGCCGTCGGCTGATCGCTCTGATTTCGGAGCGTGATCGTGCCGGCACGGGCGGTATAGGCGAGGGTTCGGCCATCCAGTTGCAGCGTATGGTGCGTGACCGCGTCCGGCGTCTGCTGTGGAATGGCCGGAGGTGGGGCGGCACCGGCGGCGGCCGGTACGATGGCAGATGCTAGGAAACCGGCGAACAACAGCGCTCGCAACGGTAGAAGACGCAAACTCAAGGAAACCTCCACGGAGAGGCGGTTGGCCGACTAGTTACTGTCGAGCGTCCCGCACCCTTTCACCGTTACGGCACAAACGGTTCAAAGTTCCATCAAAGCGCTTTGCCCGCTTCGGTAGCGCCAGACGCCACGACTGCATCGGGCCCAAGCGGCGCGTTTTGCGGAACGCTGCCCGCTTCTTCGGCACCGACTTCGTTGGGCAATAGCAGTCGCGCGGGGTGCCCGTTTTCGCAGAATACGTCGACCGCGAGCTCCGCCGGCGCGTCGTCGGGCGCGAACCAGACCGGTGCATCCTCGGCATCTACGACGAACGATCGCGCCCCCGCTGGAGCGATTGGGAGGTCGCACTCCGGACAGCGCAGTTCGCGCAAGTGAACGATGGCTATGAACGGCACGAATTAGAAGAACCTCAGGCGGGCGTCGCGAGTGGCATTCCGTAGGCCATGTCGATTTGGGCGGCGTAGCGCGTTTCGACCAGCCGGCGTTTGACCTTCATGGCGGGTGATAACTCGCCGCCTTCTACACTAAACTCCTCGGGCACCACGACGATCCGGCGGATGCGTTCGTAGCTAGCGAGCTCGTTCGTCCGTTCTTCGACGGTACGGCGCAACAGTTCGTTAACGCCGGCGCGAGCAGCTAGCGTCGCCCCCGAGTCGGATGCGTCGGCACCGACCTTCAGCCGTACCAACTCCCAGTTGGGGCAGATTAGCGCGCACGGGAACGGGCGGCCATCGCCGACGACCATCGCCTGACGGATCAACGGCGAGCGTTTGATGGCGGCCTCGACGCGAGCCGGGGAGACCCATTTTCCGGTGTCGGTTTTGAAGATTTCACGCTTGCGGTCGGTAACGCGTAAGAAACCGTCTTCATCCACCTCGCCGATGTCGCCGGTGTGCAGCCAACCGCCCTCGAGAACGGCCGCGCTGGCTTGCGGATCTCGATAGTAGCCGTGCATGACGTGCCGGCCGCGCGTGAGAATTTCTCCATCCGGCGCGGCGCGCAGTTCGACCCCAGCCAACGCCTGACCGGCGAAGCCGAAACGATTGCGTTCGAAACGGCTGGCGGCAACCACCGGCGACGCTTCGGTGAGCCCGTAGCCCTGCAAGATCGGAACGCCGATGCCCAGGAACGTCATCGCGGTATCCACGTGCAACGCCGCGCTGCCGCTTACGAAAAAACGCATTTGGTCGAGGCCGAGTCGCGATCGTAATTCGTTTAGCACCAACGAGCGGGCGAGCGCATATCGCGCCCGCAGCAACAGCCGCGCGCCCGCCTCGAACGTTTGCGCCCGCGCATACCGCCGGCCCGTCTCGAGCGCCCACGGAATTAACTTGGCTTTGACGCCGCCCGCCGATAGCGCGCGTTCCGTGACGACCGCCAGGACGCGGTCGAAGACGCGAGGCACGGCCGTCATCACCTCGGGACGAACCTCCCGCATGTCGCCGGCGAGTTGTTCGGGGTCGTGACAGATGTAATGTGCGACTCGAGCGATCGCAAAGACGTAGGCGATCGTGTGCTCGTAGATGTGCGAAAACGGCAACACCGACAGTGCCGGCGCGTCTTCGCGCAAATCGGCCAGCGCCGATTGGGCCGCGGAGCGCGCGTCGAACCCGATATTATCGTGCGAGAGCATCACGCCTTTGGGATCGCCGGTCGTCCCGGACGTGTACGCCAGCACGGCCAGATCGTCGGGATGCAACGCGGCTTCGTACGCGCCGGGTAACGCGCGGTTCGCGGTACGAACGGAATCGCCGACCGACTCGAAGGCGCGCATGCCGTCGGCATCGTCCGACTCGAACACGACGAAGCGTTCCACTGGCGCACCGCTCGAGCGGATCCGTTGCACGGTGGCGTGCGAATCGACGAATGCCAGCTTCGCACCCGAATGCCGCAAGATGTGCGCGGTGTGGTCCAACGCTTGGGTCGGGTAGATCGGAACGGCTACGCAGCCGCAAAAGACGGTCGCGTAGTTTGCAACGAGCCAATCGACGCTGTTGCGCGCGACCAAGGCGACGCGGTCGCCGGCGGAAGCGCCGCTAAAGCGAATCGCGCACGCTACGCGCTCGATTCGCAATAAGAGATCGGAGCTCGACGTGGCGACCCACAGGCCGGACGCGCGTTCGAGCAAGGCATTCGGGCGTGGTTTTTCGAGCGCAGCGCGGAGGAGCTGCGGGAGCGTTAGCTTCTCGCTCAACTCGAACGCCATCGAGCAATTTTCGCCGGTTGCGAACGTCGCCCCGCTAAGGGTCTCGCAAGTATGGCCGCGCTCGCTCGAGGCGCGACTGCGTCATCCCGGAAACGTCGAGCAACTCGTCGAGCGTAGCGAAGGGTCCGGTTCGGCCGCGCATTTCCACGATACGCCCGGCAAGCGAAGGGCCAATGCCCGGAACCTCGGCCAGCGTATCGGCGTCGGCCGCGTTGACATCGACCGGATTTCCACCGTCGCCCGATTGGGGTTCGACGTTCGACCGATCGCGAGCTAACCGGTGGCCGGTGCGCGAACTAGACCGGGATCGCGCGCGACGATGCGACGACGATGAACGGCTTCGCGTCGAGCGTTGCCCCGCCACGGCAACCTCAACCTCATCGCCGTCGTTCACCCGGGCCGCCAAGTTGACGCTGGCTGCGTCGGCACTGGGCAACAACCCACCGGCGCTTCGGACCGCATCGGCCGCGCGGGCGCCACTGTGGATCGCGTACAGACCGGGCGTTCGCACGGCGCCGGCGACGTACACGATGGCAGCCTGGGTTCGGGTGGAGGCGTCGTTCCATCGTGCGTGAGCCGAAGGCGACGGCGAAGGTATCGTCCAGGCCGGGCGAGGCGGGGGATGCCAGAGTACGGCGATGCCGATAACGGCAACGACCGCGACGATCGCGAGCGTACGAATCACGTGTATCATTCACGCGCTCGAGCCGACCGGAAAGGTAGACCGCACGTTGCGGGTCCATGTACGATGGCGAACGATGGCCGAAGCCTACGATTTCCGGAATATCGAACCGAAATGGCGCGAACGCTGGGAGTTCGACGCGACGTATCGCGCGCGCTCGGACGGGCGTCCGAAGTACTACGTGTTGGAGATGCTTCCGTACCCGTCCGGCGATTTGCACGTCGGCCACGCCAAGAACTACTCGTTCGGCGATGCGATCGCGCGGATGACGCGGATGCGCGGCTACGACGTGTTGCATCCGATGGGCTTCGATGCGTTTGGCTTGCCGGCCGAAAACGCCGCGATCGACCGCGGCGTGGATCCGGCTGCGTGGACGGTCGAGAACATCGCGAACATGCAGCGGCAGATCCGTTTGATGGGAACGGGTTACGACTGGTCGCGCGAGATCGCGACGTGCTTTCCGGAATACTATCGTTGGAACCAGTGGCTGTTCTTACGCCTTTACGAGCGCGGATTAGCGTACAAACGCGAAGCGCCGGTCAATTGGTGCCCGCACGATAAGACGGTGTTGGCCAACGAGCAAGTCATCGACGGACGCTGCTGGCGTTGCAACCACCTCGTCGAGCGGCGCAACCTGTCGCAATGGTTCTTGAAGATTACCGCTTACGCCGATCGCCTGCTGGCGAACCTCGACAAGCTCGAGGGCTGGCCGGAACGCACGAAGACGATGCAGCGAAACTGGATCGGCCGCAGCGAGGGCGTGCGGTTCGATTTCGCGGTCGACGGCTTGGACGAAACCGTGCCGGTGTTTACGACGCGCATCGACACCGCGTTCGGTGCGACGTTCTTGGCGATCGCGCCCGAACATCCGATGGTCGCGCGGCTGCGCTCGATCGTTCCACCCGAGCGTTTCGATGCGGTAACGGCGTTTGCAGAACGTGTGGCCGGAAAATCGGAACTCGAGCGAACGAGTTTGCTCGAAAAGGAAGGCGTTTTCACCGGCGCATACGCGATCAATCCGCTATCGGGCGCGCGCGTTCCGATCTACGCGACGAACTACGTGTTGGCCGATTACGGTACGGGCGCGGTGATGGGCGTGCCGGCGCACGATCAGCGCGATGCTGAATTCGCACGCAAATACGAACTGCCGTCCGTCACGGTCGTCGTTCCGGTCGATGACGATCGAGCTCGCATCGAGGGCGCTGCGTTCGTCGACGACGGCCGCTTGACCGATAGCGGCAAATACGACGGCATGACGAGCGCGCAAGCACGGGTTGCGATGGCGGCCGACCTCGCGCAGCGCGGGCTTGGCGAGGTTACGGTTACGACGCGTATCCGCGACTGGCTCGTCTCAAGGCAGCGCTATTGGGGAACGCCGATTCCCATCGTGTACTGCGACGGGTGCGGCGAGGTGCCGGTTCCCGACGACCAGCTTCCGGTGCTGTTGCCGCCCGGGGCACCGGTCGATGGTGAGGGCTCGCCGCTGGCGCGCATGGAGTCGTTCGTCAACACGACGTGTCCGCGTTGCGGCAAACCCGCACGGCGCGAAACCGATACGATGGACACGTTTTTCGAATCGTCCTGGTACTATCTGCGCTATTTGAGCCCGCACGATTCCGTTGCCCCGTGGGAACGGGCCGATGCGAACGCGTGGATGAACGTCGATCAATACATCGGCGGCGCCGAACACACCGTGCTCCATTTACTGTACGCTCGCTTCTTTTACATGTTCTTTCACGACAACCGATGGGTGGGCGGCAACGACGAGCCGTTCGAACGGTTGTTCCATCAGGGCATGGTGCTCAAGGACAGCGAGAAGATGTCAAAGTCGCGCGGCAATGTCGTCGGCGTCGATGAGACCGCCGAACGCTACGGCGTCGACGCGATGCGCTTGTTTCTGCTCTACGTCACACCGCCGGAAGACACGGCCGAGTGGACCGACGAGGGGATCAGCGGCCGCGTTCGGTTTCTCAACCGCGTGTGGCGCGCGTGCGAACCGCTCTTCGGCAAGCCCTACGCGAGCGACGGCCGACTTCCGGCTGCCGACGAGGCGGACGACCGGACGCTGTTGCGCGCGGTGCACGTCGCCGCAAAATCGGCGCTCGACGAAACCCTAAGCCGGCGCTTTCACTTCAACGCGACGATCGCGAAGCTCGACGAACTCGTCAATGCGTTGACCGCGGCCGCGCGGGATCGAAGCGGCTCGCCCGTCACGGCCTACGCGGTGCACGCGTTGCCGATTCTGATCGCACCGTTCGCGCCGCATATCGCGGAGGAGTTGTGGGAACGTCTGGGACACGCGGTATCGGTCCATCTGCAGCGCTTCATCGAACCCGACGAACGTGCGCTGGCGGTAGCCGAAATCGAATTGGTCGTTCAGGTGAACGGTAAGATTCGCGCGCGGCTTGCCGTCGCGCCGGATATTAGCGCCGAGCGAGCGTACGAGCTCGCGCAAGAGAACCCCGCGGTGCGCGCGCAACTTGAATCCGGCGAGTTGCGTAAGCAAATCTTCGTACCCGGCAAACTGCTAAACTTGGTGGTATCATGAAACCGTTAACAACGACCTGTGCGATCGTGGGCGGCGGCCCGTGCGGAATGATGCTCGGCGTCTTGCTGGCGCGCGCCGGCGTCGACGTGACCGTGCTCGAGAAATACCCCGACTTCTTTCGCGACTTTCGCGGCGACACGATCCACCCGTCGACGTTGAACCTGCTCTACGAGCTGGGATGGCTAGACGATTTTTTGAAGATCCCGCATCAGGAATTGCAACACATCGGCGCGCGGATCAACGGCGAGTACGTCGAGGTCGGCGATTTCACGCACTTGCCGACGCATTGTAAGTTCGTCGCGCTCATGCCGCAATGGGATTTTCTCAACTTCCTGGCCGAACGGGGAAAGCGCTATCCAACCTTTCGCCTTCTGATGAAAACCGAAGGAACCGATCTCGTCATCACGGACGGCCGCGTTACCGGGGTGATCGCAAAAGACGATGCGGGCAGCGCTACGATCGATGCCAAGCTGGTCGTCGGAACCGACGGCCGCCATTCGACCATGCGCGAACGCGCCGGGCTGCACGTCGAGGATTTCGGCGCGCCGATGGACGTGCTGTGGATGCGCATCAGCAAACACGCCGACGATCCCGTGCAACCTTTGGGATCGATGCGCGACGGACGCATTCTCGTGATGATCGACCGCAACGAGTATTGGCAATGCGCGTTCCTAATTCCGAAGGGAACGTTCGAACAACTCAAGGCGGCCGGTGTCGAAGCGCTGCATCGCGATCTGGTCGAGGCCGTCCCACAGTTGCAAGATCGCGTGAACGAGATCGACGACTGGTCGAAGGTATCGTTGCTCGAGGTCGTGGTCGACCGCTTGAAGGTTTGGCACCGCCCCGGATTGCTATGCATCGGCGACGCCGCCCACGCCATGTCGCCGATCGGCGGCGTCGGCGTCAACCTCGCCGTTCAAGATGCGGTGGCTGCTGCCAACGCGCTCGCCGCGCCGCTGCTTGCGGGCGACGACACCGAAGCGGCGCTCGCGCAGATACAATCCCGGCGCATGTTCCCAACCAAGGTGACGCAAGCGTTTCAGGTCTTCGTGCAACAGCACGCGATCATGCCGGTGCTCGGTGGGAAGTCGACCAAGGCGCCGCCACCGTTGATCATGCGACTCTTCGACGAGTTTCCGCGCTTGCGGGGCTTACCCGCGCGGCTGATTGGAATGGGCGTGCGACCCGAAAACGTTCACACGCCCGACGCGTTCAGTTCTTCTTGAAATACTCGTAGGTCTGGCGCATACCGTCCTCGAGCTTCACCTCGGGCGCCCAGCCTAGCTCGGCGGTGGCACGGGACGAGTCGAACTGCGCGTCCGTGGCGTCGCCAACCCGCTTGGGTGCGCGCGTCACGGGCGCTTCGAAGCCGGTGATGGTAACGAGATTCTTATACAGCTGATTCACGCTGGTTTTGACGCCGGTTCCGATCGCGTAGCAGTCGCCGCCGCCGCGCTCGAGCGCGAGCAGGTTCGCGCGCGCCACATCGCCTGCATAGACGTAATCGCGCGTTTGCTCGCCATCGGAGTCGATTCGCACGCCCTGATTGCGTAGAAACGCGCCGATGAAGATCGCGATCACGCCCGCCTCGCCGCTGGCGTCTTGACGCGGCCCGTAAACGTTTCCGTAACGCAAGGCGGTGAAATCAATTCCACGTTCGGCTTTGTAAAACCGCAGGTAGTGCTCGGCGATCATCTTGCTGATGCCGTACGGCGACGTCGGACGCTGCGGGGTCCGATCGTTAATGGGTAGCGACGGCGGATTTCCGAACGTCGCGCCGCTGGATGCAAAGATAACCTTCTTTACGCCGGTGCGCGAAGCGTTCTCGAGGATGTTGAGCAGGCCGATGATGTTCACGTCGGCATCGAACACCGGATCGCGCGATGAAATCGCGACCGAATGTTGGGCGGCGTGATGGTTGACGACGTCGGGGCGAAAGCGATCGAAGACTTCCGACAGTTTTTTATCGCGGATATCCATCCGCACGAACTCCACGCCGTCCGGCACGTTCGCGCGCTTCCCCCCGCCGTGTTCCCACAGCGAATCGACCACGAGAATCTCGTGACCCTTCGCTAAGTACGCCTCGATAACGTGGGAGCCGATAAAGCCGGCTCCCCCTATGACTATGACTCGCATGGACGCTCCTTAAATGACCGGCGAACTTTTTGACGCCTCGGAGCGACCCCCTCCGCGAGTTCGACTTTATCCCATAGAGACTAGTCCGAACGTCCCGGCGGTAGCGACCTATTGCGCGGCCGGACCCATTAGGATCTGGGTCGGCGACTCTTTGAGCGGATAGGTGTTCGAGGGCGTTGACGTTCCCGGTGCGTATTCGG
This sequence comes from Candidatus Tumulicola sp., assembly GCA_036502885.1. Taxonomy (GTDB): domain Bacteria; phylum Vulcanimicrobiota; class Vulcanimicrobiia; order Vulcanimicrobiales; family Vulcanimicrobiaceae; genus Tumulicola. Next base: position 16,995 of record DASXXU010000252.1, on the reverse strand, counting down.
TGACCGTGTTCTTGCCGCGTCGCGGCGCGTTGGCCACGTACAGATTTCCGCTGGAATCGAATGCGAGCCCGACCGGATATTTTATGCCGGTCGTAATCGTTTGCGACAACGTGGTGGTTCCGGCGGCGTAGACCAACACTTCGTTCGGGGTGCCGCGCCCTTCATCGTTGGCGACATAGACGTTGTCGTGCGAATCGAGGGCCATCGTATATCCGGTCTTCATTCCCTGCGATATGGCGCGCAGTACCGATCCGGAGCCCGGCGCGTACACGGTGACATCGGTACTGTGGTTGAGCGTGTTGTTGAGGACGTAGAGGTTTCCGCTCGCGTCAAACGCGAGCGCTTTCGGAAAACCGATGCCGGTTTGGATCGTACGCGACGGCTTCTTCGCACCCGGCGGATAGACGGCGACATCGCCCGGAAACGTTTCGAAGTTCGGAACGAACAGATTGCCCTGCGAATCGAACGCGGGTCGTCCCGGAAAACTTCCGACGCCCGCCAGCTGCAACACCTTTTTCTTGCCGGTCGGACCGTAGACGTTGCCCCATCCTACGAAGCCGCAGCATCCGGCCTTAGCATTGCCGATGACGAAGACGTTATTCGAAGCGTCGATGCCGAGCGAGCGCGGCGTGCCCGGCAGATTCGAAATCGTGCGCGACGGTGACGTGGAGCCGGGTGTGTATTCGGTAACCGTGCCGGTAGGATTCGCTTCATCCTCATTACCGACGTAGAGATTTCCGTTTCCGTCGAACGCCAGAGACCACGGCTGGTTGATTCCGTCGGTAATCGTCGAGCCGCCGAGCGTTTCAACGAGGCCGTCAGCCTGCTTGCACTTATCGTTCTTGCGTCCGCATACTTCCGCTACGTAAAGCACCGGCGGATTCGAGCTTGCGCTACGCGCATTAGCGCCGCTTACCGGTGAAAACTGTGGAGCGCTCGAGTTGACACTCGCGCACGCGCTCAGTGCCGCGAGGAGAATGATTACGGCTGGCTTTTTCACCATGCGTACTTCGAAACACGCCGATGCTCCACCCTGTGCGGAAGTCTTGCGAAAACGGTTTGCACTAGCGCAACCCGATCGCGTCGGTATAGCAACACGTGCGACCGTACGCTCTGGTGCTTGCTGCGGTCGCGATCGTCACGACAACGCTGGCGGCGTCGCACGGTCTGGCGCCGATCGATCGCGCGGCCGCGGCAACGCTTGCGTTGCTCGTTGTTGCCGCCGTCGTTCGTTACGGAGGGCGAACCGGCGTCACGCTGCCGGTGCTGCTGTTCGTCGTGACCGTTGCCGCGCTCAACGGCGCCTTGCGCGGTGAGTCAGCCGCGACATCGACGCGTGAAGTTCGGACGCAGCGCTACCTTGGAACCGTAGTCGACACAACCGGGCAAGACGCCGTCATCGGGATCGATTCCGGCCCGCGCATACTTGCGGCGTTACCGACGCCATTACCGCCGATCGGGTCGCACGTCGTACTCGTCGGGCGGTTAACCGATTTCGATGGTCCGCGCAACCCGGGCGAACCATCCGAACGCGCCATCGAACACGAACGCGGCTTCGACGCGCAGCTGCAAGCCGCGCACGTCGTTTCGCAAACGCCGGGTCGCGACAACGATTGGCGCGTGGTGCTTGCGCGCGTGCATCGTTGGGCCCACGCGCAACTCGCGGGCCGCGTCGGCGAACCGCAAGCGACGGTGCTGGCCGGCGAACTGTGGGGCGAACGCTCCGAACTGCCGCCCGACCTTCGCACCGAGTTTCAAGAGACCGGCACCGTTCACGTTCTCGTTACCGCCGGCTTGCATCTCGGCGCCGTCGTCGCTTTGGTAGTCGCCGCGCTCACGCTGTGCGCGTTCCCGCGCGTCGCGACGTGCGCGATCGCGGCCGGCGCGGCGTGGGCGTTCGTTGTCTGGAGCGGCGGACAGCTTCCCTCCGTGCGCGCGGCATGCATGGCGACGGCGATATTGGCGGCACGCGCCTGTGGACGTGCGTCGATGTCGTGGAACGCGTTAGCGTTAGCCGGGATCGCAATCGCGGTCGCGCGCCCCGCTAGCGTGGCCACCGCATCATTCGCGCTATCGTTTTCCTGCGTCGCAGCCATCTTCGCCACCGCGTCACCGATCGAACACTGGATCGAACCGCGCGTCGCGCTGCCCGAACGCGTTCGCGAAGCGCTGGTGTTATCGATCGCAACGCAGATCGGCACGTGGCCGCTCGGCGCCGCGGTCTTCCTGCAGTTTTCGCCGTATGCGATCTTGGCGAACGTGGCGGTCGTACCATGCGTCGCGATCACGATGGGCTTAGCAACTTTGCAGTTAGCGTTCGCGTGGGTCGATCCAATCGCGCAGAGCTTCGCAAACCTCGATGCGTGGCTGCTCGAATGGATGCTGGGCGTGGTGCGCACCGTCGCCTCGGCGCCATTCTCGACGCTCTCGATGACGCCATCCCCGGTGTGGTGCATCGGCCTCTATGACGCAAGCGTTCTGATGGCGCCATTGCTGGCGCGCCGGGGTTCGGCCGCCGGCGCGGTCGTGCTGGTAATCGCTGCCGCGACGTTTATCCTTTGGCCACCGCGTTCGCCCAACGTGAACCTGCGGATCACGATGCTGGACGTCGGACAAGCGGACGCGATCGTCATTCAAACCCCGCGCGGCCACGCGATCGTGGTCGACGCCGGCGGGCGTTTGGAACGAGGTGGACCGTCGGGCGATTCGCTGGCGGAACGCGTCGGGGAACGGACCGTCGTACCGTTTCTTTTACGCCAAGGTATTCACCGGATCGACATCTTGGCGATTTCGCATCCGCACGGCGACCACGCGGGTGGCGCCGCACCGATCCTGCGGCGACTTCGCGTCGACCGCCTCATCGACAGCGGACAAACCTACGGCGGTCACGCATACCGCGACGCAATCGAAACCGCGCATACGGTACGTACGCCCGTGCTGCTGCCTCGCGCCGGCGGTACGTGGTCGACCGACGACGGTGTGCGTATCCAGTTCATCGGTCCGTCGTTCCCGTTGATTGCTAATACGCGCAACGACATCAACGAAAACTCGCTCTCGTTCGTATTGCGATACGGATCGTTCTGCATGGTGTTCACGGGCGACGCCGGAGCGACAGCCGAGCAGCGTTTCTTACATCAAAGCATCGACTTGCGTTGCCAAATACTCAAAGTCGGCCATCACGGGTCCGCGTATAGCTCGACGCCGGCGTTTCTCGCCGCAGTACGTCCGCGATATGCGTTGATCTCCGTCGGGCGGCACAATCTGTTCGGTCACCCGTCGCCGTCAACGATCGCCGCACTACGCGCCGCCGGCGCCTCGATCGACCGTACCGACCAAGACGGCGCGATCTCGGTGACGACCGATGGCACAAATCTCGAGGTCGATACGATGCTCGCACGTTAACGTTCTTAACCGCTAAGAGGAGACGGGTGCCTCGGAGCACAGTTAAGTAGCCCCTCAAACGAAGGAGCTGACAAATGCCATTCGTCACGACGAACGATGGAACAGAAATTTACTATAAGGACTGGGGCAGCGGAAAGCCGCTCGTATTTAGTCACGGCTGGCCGCTGTCGGCCGACGACTGGGACATCCAGATGATGTTTTTCCTCAGTCACGGGTATCGCGTGGTCGCGCACGACCGCCGCGGTCACGGGCGCTCGACCCAAACATCCGACGGTCACGACATGGATCATTACGCCGACGACATGGCCGCCGTCGTCGCAGCGCTCGATCTGAAGGACGCGATCCACATCGGGCACTCGACAGGCGGCGGCGAGGTCGCTCGCTACGTTGGACGCCACGGCGAAGATCGGGTGGCCGGGATCGTGCTTATCAGCTCCGTTCCGCCGCTGATGTTGAAAACGCCGGCCAACCCCGGCGGCTTGCCCAAGGAAGTGTTCGACGGTTTCCAAGTTCAAGTTGCCACCAACAGGCCGCAGTTCTATCGCGATCTGCCGGTCGGCCCGTTCTACGGTTACAACCGTCCCAACGCGAAACCGAAAGATGGCGTCATCGATAACTGGTGGCGTCAGGGAATGATGGGTGGCGCGAAAGCACACTACGACGGCATCGTCGCGTTCTCTCAAACCGACTTCACCGAAGATCTCAAAAAGATCGACGTCCCCGCGCTGGTGATGCATGGTGACGACGACCAAATCGTTCCGTACGCCGACTCCGGGCCGCTCTCGGCAAAACTCCTCAAAAACGGTCACCTAAAGACGTACGCCGGATATCCGCACGGTATGCCGACGACGAACGCCGACACGATCAACGCCGATCTGTTAACGTTCGTACAAAGCGTCTGGAGTTAAGCGCGACCCTTTCGAATCGTCGCCACGATTGACGCTGCAACTTCTTGCGGCGTCAGTCGCGTGGTGTCGATAACGCGGCCGGAGTTGATATTAATTGATTCGACGATCGAATGCTTGAATATTGGCGTGCGTGAAACAAAATGAGCGTGCCAGGCGGTAAGGGTGGTAAGAAACCCACCAGTCCACCCGCAAATCGAGGATGCTCGAATGAGACTCTTAACGCTCGGCCTACTGTTGTTTTTTTGTGCCGGCGAAGCACGCACCGGCGACGCCCTTTCCCTGTCGGCAGACCGCGCAGCCGAACGAGCCATGAGCAAAGGCCTCGCTCCCGGCCTCGTAATCCTCGTTGCATCTCATGGACAAATCGTCTTTCTGCGCGGCTACGGCAAGCGCAGCCTCGAAAGCGGGGCGGCGACGACGCCAAACACCCGTTTTGAAATCGGGTCCATCACAAAGCAGTTTACAGCGGCGGCGGTCATGCAGTTAATCGCCGCTAACAAGTTGTCGCTCGACGATACTCTGAACAAGTACATCCCAGCGTATTCTCCTGGGGCGGCGGTTACCATACGACAGTTGCTCTGGCAAACATCGGGCATTCCAAACTACGTGGAAAATCCCAATATCGTAAAGATTGCGTCGACCGTTCAACCGTCGGTCCAAGGTGTTTTGAACCTTATCGCCGGCCGGCCGCTGCAATTCGTATCCGGAACCAAATGGGCGTACAGCAATACCAACTATTTTCTCTTGGCCCACATTATCGAGTCTGTCTCGGGCGATACCTATCAGCAGTACATTCGCGACCACATTTTTAAACCCGCCGGTATGACCGACAGCGGCTTTGTCTCCGACGAGGATCGCTACGATAACATGGCGCGCGGCTACCTTACGTCGAACGGAGCCGTAGTGGCCTCGCCAACGTTCTTCAGCGGCTGGGCCGCAGGGGCAGGCGACATCGTGTCGACCGCACCGGACATAAACAAGTGGGACAACGCTTTGCTTACGGGCAGCATCGTCCCCATTCGATACGTCGAGATGATGCGGACTTCGGGCGTGCTCGCATCTGGCAAGGCAACTGGCTACGGCATGGGTTGGTACATCGACAAATCAAAAAATGGCGCCGTGACGATATGGCACAACGGTGGAACGTTTGGATTTAGTGCCGACAACAATACCTATCCGAGTACCGACTCGACAATTATCGTGATGGACAACAATTTTTCCGTCGACGCCGAAGATATCGCCGCACAGGTTCTTAACGGAAACCAACCCTAGTACGGACGATCGTTCCCCGTCATTCGGGAAACGGGCAAACCCGAACCTCGCGAAGGTTTCCATGCCGGTATTCGTAGCGATGCGTCTCGCCACGCGGCGGATCGGGTAGCCACTCAATATGCTGAAGTTCGCCTTCCCTAGTACAGAGAACCGATAACTCACCGTGCACGCGAAATCGCACCCGTAACGACTCGCGCGAGACCGCTACGCCGGAAACACGGAAGCCGCGACAGTCCGGGTCGCCGCAATCGCACTCGCGGTCGACGTTCGCAACGTCCAACGAGTGCCGCAATCCGGCAAGCACGGCCGGGGTGGGCTCGTCGGCACCGGCTCCGATGTAGTTTCCATCCAAGCACATTTCAAGTTGGCGATACAGCATCGCATCGAACTCGCGAATCGTCATCATCATGCAAAGCCTCCTGCATAACTATGCAGGATCGCTGTGCCACCCGTGCGGCGAGGCCCCTGAGGACTAGACTCCCGGGTCGAAGAAACCACGGATATGTCGAACCGACCTTGGGCAGTACTGCCCGCGGCGATATTGCTGTCTTCCCTCGCGGTAACGCGACCGGTGTTGGCCGACGATCCGGCGACCTCGTCATGGAGCAATCCGTTTTGTGCCGGTGACGTCAGCGCGTTTCCCTGGAACCGCGATCTCGACGAACCCGCCAAACTTGGCAACAATACACACTACGTAGTAAGTCTATTTGCGGACGGAAAATCCACCGTCAGTGCCACCATCGTTCTGATCTCGTCGGATGGCGCGTACACCGTAACGGTCGAACGTAACGCGCTGCTGCGTCGGGCCGGGTCCGACAAATTCTACGCGCCGGCGATTCTCGTCGGCTTCGACAAACCGCGAGAAGTCTTGTATGCGTTCGTCGATACGGTTGGCGTCGATGGTGCGGCCCCCACACCCTGTCCGACCGTGGTGAACGAAGTGCAATCACTCTTCGGCCGTTCGGTTGCGGCGCAGCGGCCGAGCATGGCCGGGGCGCCGGTAACCCCGGCCGTGTTTCGACAGGCGTTGCCACCGCTGGATTGTGGCAGCGCCTATGAGCCGCCGGTTTTACTTACCCGCGAGGGTCCAGACCTCGGCGACTTCGGAAACAAGCCGCAGACCGCGTTCGTGCATGTGTATCTGGATTCGGCCGGCCATCCTGTGAACCCGACGCTCACGCAAAGCAGCGGCGTCGAAGGCATCGACGACTGGGCGATGGCCGGTGCCGAGCAGTCACACTATAAGCCCGCGCAATTCTTGTGCACGCCGGTTGTTGGCGAAATGACGGTCGAGTTCGACTACAACCACTAATGGCTTACCCCCGCTCGAACACCGCATTCATTTCCGAGTAGTTCAACGTTTCGCTCGATGCAAACTCGCTCGCGTCGCCGCTGGTTTGAAAACGTTTCGATGCCGCGATCGCAACGCCGTACGCTAACTTTGCGCCCAACGAACCGGCGCTAAGACGGCGAACGCCAAGACGGCGTAGCACCGGCAGCGGCGGCAGATCGTCGTCGGCTAAGACGTTCAGCGGCTTGGAAATCGTTTGCACGATCGCTTCGATGTCGTCCGGATGCGTAACGCCGGGCACGAATATCCCGTCGGCGCCGGCCTGTACATACAGTTCGGCCCGATCGATCGCTTCGCGACGCATCTGCGCTTCCGGAACGAGCTCGCGAAGGTACACGTCGGTGCGCGCGTTGATAAATAGCCCTGCATCGCGCGTCTCGCGTCGCACGGCCGCAATCTTTTCGCACAACAGATCTGGGGAGTTGGTGGCGTCTTCCAAATTTATGCCGGCGGCGCCGAGCCCGGCAACCTCGCGCACTAGTTCGCCGACGTCGACCGGATCGTCGGAGAAACCGCTTTCGATATCGATGCTCACCGGGAGGTTGCCCGCCGCGCGACATACGGCTTCCACCGTTTGCAGCAGGCAAGTGCGGGGCAACATATCGCCGTCCGGATATCCCCACGCCCACGCAACGCCGGCACTGCTGGTTGCGATCGCGCGAGCGCCTGCTCGAGCGACTAAACCGGCCGAGCCTGCGTCCCACGCGTTAGCGAGAACGAGCACGTCGTCTTCGTGCAGTTTTCGGAACTCAGAAACGGATCTGCGCATGGTCAAATGGGCCTTTCTCGATCGGTAGCGGGAGGAAAGCCGCGGCCGCACCGCGGTAGAACGCGCTATGCCGATACGGAGAATGCTTTCGTTCGTCTTTTTGGTTGCACTCGCTGCGTGTGGGGGCGGTGGCGGCAGTAGTTCGGGTGCTCCGCCGGTTCAACCGACGACAGCCCCGACGGCGACACCCAATCCATTCATCAAACATGTCATCATCATCATTCAAGAGAACCGCAGCTTCGATAATCTCTTTGCCACCTTCCCGGGCGCGAACGGCGCGACCGAAGGCAAAGGTAAACACGGAATGGTACCACTGGTTGAGTATCCGCTCAAGGATCCGATCGACATCCAACACATCTTCGTTACCTTTCAGACGGAATTCGACAGCGGCAAGATGGACGGCTTCGGCAGCATCCTGTTCTCGAACGGGAGGCCCGCTGGTAACTGGCCGTACCAGTACGTCACTCCGACCGATATCGCGCCGTACTGGACGCTCGCAAAACGCTATACGCTTTCCGATGAGATGTTCGAAACCCAGAGCAGCGGCAGTTTCGTCGCGCATCAAGACTTGATTGCCGGAAGCACCGCGATCAACGCTACCCAGCTTTTGGTCAATCTTCCCGATCACGAACCCTGGGGTTGTGACGCGCCGCAAGGCACGGTAACGTCGCTCCTTGAGGCACCGCGCCACGTGTTGGTAAACGGAGGTCCGTTCCCGTGTCTCACCTACACCACGATGCGGGATACGCTGGATGCAAAAGGCGTTTCTTGGAAGTACTACGCACCCACGTTCGTCGACCACGGCGGCGGTTGGTTGTGGACGGCGTTCGATGCCATCCATGCGGTCCGGTACGGACCAGAGTGGAAGACCAACGTGATCACGCCCGAAACGACGGTATTGAAAGACGCGCAAGCCGGCACGTTGCCGGCGGTTTCCTGGGTGATTCCGGATTACAAAAACTCCGACCATCCGCTATCCCACTCGAACACCGGCCCTTCGTGGGTCGCGTCGGTCGTGAACAGCATCGGTGAAAATCCAAACCTCTGGAAGAACACCGCCATCATCCTCACGTGGGACGATTGGGGCGGCTTCTTCGACCACGTCACGCCCGATCAACTGGACGTGCAAGGTCTCGGTTTTCGCGTTCCCATGATCGTGATTTCGCCGTACGCCCGGCCCTCTTACGTCTCGCATACGCACTACGAGTTTGGCAGCATCCTACGGTTCGTGGAAAGCATTTATGGACTTGCCAGTTTGGGAACGACCGACGTCCGCGGGGCGAGCATGCTCGACTGCTTCGACTTCACCCAAAAGCCGGTTCCGTTTATCCCGCTACAGACGACCTTTAGCCGTTCGTACTTCTTGAACGAACGGCCGTCGTACCACGAGGTCGACTACGAGTAGCGGTTAGTGCGCGGTCGCGTGCGGTGCGGGCGCGGCCGGAATGCTGATCGTTGCCGAAACGATTTTATCGAGTTTTGGGAACGATTTATCGGTGTACGATTTGCCTTCGGTCGTGATCTCGTTCTGGTCGGGCTGCTCGCCGTAGCCGGCGTAGATCTTGTTCACCGTGCTCATGCCGGTTACGACCTTACCGAATGGTGAAAAGCCCATCCCATCCAGCCGCGGGTTATCGACGAGGTTGATAAAGACTTGCGTGGTGCGCGTGTTGGGTCCGGCCGACGCGAAGCTCAGATAACCGCTCTTGTTGCTGCCCTTTACCGGATCGTCGTGCAGGTTCGCATCGCTCCACGCCGCGTTGACCTTCGGGTTAGGACTTAACCCGAACTGCACCACGAAGTGCGGAACCACGCGGAAAAACGCATCGCCGTTATAAAAACCGTTGCGAACCAAGTTGTAGAAACGATCCGCACCGAACGGCGACCACACGCGATTCACTTCGACCACGAAATTGCCGGCCGTCGTTTTGAACGTCACGTCGTATTTTGCAGGCGCGTGCGACGTAAGCGCGGTCGGATGCATCAGTTTCGGGCTGGGGGCCGGCGGATTTGCCAGCGCCAGCATCAGCGGGAGGGCGGCTATTACAGAAAGCACGCCGGTCGATTCACGCCTGCGTCGCGCCGCGCCTTCCGCAACGCTCGGCGGCTACGCCGAGGAACGCGCGTAAATCCGCGCTGCCATCCGGTACATCGCCGCAACCACGACGACGAACGCGATGCCGCCGATGAATAAGGCGGGCGTCGCAAACCAATCGCCGACCAGCGCCAACGGCGCCGGTCGCCCGCTGCCCACGATCAACCCGGCAAGCAGCACGCCGAATAAGCTTTCGCCCACGATGAAACCCGAGGCTACCAACACGCCCAATTGTGCTGCGGCGCCGGCGTCGCGCTGACGAGCGGCCCAGCGATTAAAATACCAACCGGCGACGGCTCCGGCAACCACCGGCGTGGTGGTCGCGGCCGGTAAGTAAATTCCTAAACCAACGGCGAGCGGCGGCAACCGAAAGCGACCGCCGACGCGGAGCAACTGATCGATCGCTACGATGAACGCCCCCACGATCGCGCCGGTGCCGATCAGTCGCCAATCGATTTGACCCTGAATGACGCCTTTCGCCAACGCCGAGATAAGCGTCGCTTGCGGGGCCGCCAGCGGTTGCATTCCGGGTGCGGGCGCACCCGGGAAGCCGTACGCACGCGCCAACAAATTCAGAATTGGCGGAATGACGAGCGATCCAACGATCACCCCGGCGAGGAGCGCGACCTGCTGCTTCCAGGGTGTCGCGCCGACGAGTTGGCCGGTTTTCAGATCTTGCAAGTTGTCGTTTGCAATCGTCGCGACGCACAACAGAATCGCCGTCACGAATAACGAGTACGCCACCAAAGCGTGGCCCAGCGTCGCTACGTTCGCGCCGGCCAGCGCCAGCAATAATAGCGACGCCCCGATCACCGCGAGAATCGCCAAGCCGGAGACGGGACTATTCGAAGATCCGATCAGTCCGGCCATATATCCGCACGCGGCGGCGACCGCGAATCCCGCTACAACGACGTATGCAACGCCGCCGGCTACCAGCGCGGCCGTAAGGCTTGCGGGCACCGCGCCATGTAAAAACGCGGCGAACAATATCGCCACCGGCACCAGCGAAACGACCGAAATCAAACCGACGAGATTGATCGGGAGATCGCGCTCGGTAAGCGGCAGTTCGATTCCACGCGCCGCGTTTCGCGACGATTCGAGCGATGATTTCAATCCAAGCACGACCGGTTTTACGAGCTGTCCGATCGTCCAGAGGGCGGCCACGCCGATCGCCCCCGCACCGATGAAGCGCACTTGATGCGCCCACACCGTCGTAGCGACGGTGGCTGCATCCCCGGTGGCCAACGGATGCAACGCGGTCAAGATCGGCGTTGCGATGCCCCACGCAATCGCCAGGCCGGCAAGAATCGCGATGCCGACCGACAGGCCGATCAGATGTCCGGCGCCGACCAAGGCCAGCGACAACGCGAAACCGATTCCGGTCGTCGCCGGACCGATGCGCCGGTATCCGTCAATCTCGCCCGCGAATAGCTGGCTCGCGACGACGGCTGCAAATCCGAACGATGCGAGGCTGCCGGCTACCAACGCCCGCAAGCCTCCGGCGCCGGCTTCTTTCGAATCTTGCGCGCCAATCTTCAGCACTTCGGCCGCTGCGACGCCCTCGGGGTACGGCAGAGTGGATTGGACGACCAAAGCGCGGCGTAACGGCACGCTGTACATCACGCCGAGGATACCGCCGGCCGCACAAACCCCGAACGTTTCCCAAAACGGAAATCCGCTCCACCAACCGACCATGACCAAACCGGGAAGTACGAAAATTACCGACGATAACGTACCGGCGGCCGAAGCCAAGGTTTGGACGATATTGTTTTCGACGATCGTTGCGTTCTTGACGGCGCGTAAAACTGCCATCGAAATAACCGCGGCCGGAATTGACGACGCGAACGTGAGCCCGACTTTCAAACCAAGATAGACATTGGCGGCGGTAAAAACTAGCGTGATCGCGGCGCCGAGAATCAGTCCCCGCAGCGTCAGTTCGCGCTGCGTCAAAGCAATCGAATACCTACTATTACGAGAACCACGGCGACGGTTGGTCGCAACCAGCGCTGGTCGAGCACTCCGCAGAGTTTCGTCCCGAGGTAGATACCGGGCAACGATCCGATCAACAATTTCAAAACGAGCGGCAAGTCGACGTCGCCCATGGTCCATCGTCCCAATGCCGCCAGCGGAATTAAGAAAGCAGCGAACGCGATATCCGAGCCGATCAGTTGCGCCAAACCGGCAAATGGAAGCGCCAGCGTCAACAGCGGTAACGTTACGGATCCCGAACCGATCGATGTAATGGTGACGATCAGTCCGACCAGCGCGCCGATGGCGATAACGCGGCCGCGTTGACGCGGATGCCACACGAACGTTTGCGTTACGACCTTGCGTCGAACCAGCGGCTGAACGATGATGATCGCGGCTGCAACGAACACCGTCACTCCGACCGCACGACGCGTCCACTCCTCGATGAGGCTGATCTCAACATGATGCCGCAGCCAGAACAGCACCGCCAACCCAACTAGTGATGCCGGAATACCGCCCGTCAAGAGCGATTTCACGACGTCTGCATTCACGGTCTTCTGGCGGTTATGCAAAAACGCGCCGTACAGTTTTGTCGGCACGCTGTAGAGCAAGTCGGTGCCCACGGCTTTCATCGGGTTGACGTGCAACGCGATGATCAGCAGCGGCGTCATGATACCGGCGGCGCCCACGCCGGTCAGTCCAACAACTGTCCCGACGACAAAGCCGATGAGAACGATCTCAGCGTTTAGGAGCATGGTGGTGCCGCCTTACGAGTTGGCGGTCTCCTTTACCTCGCCGTTCTTGAAGACGGCCAACTCGTGCGGGACCACAAAGACCTGCTCGCCTTTGTTAAGCCCGAGGTCGCGGAAATGCTGTTGCGGCATCTCGACCTGCACCCGCGCGCCCCATTCGGCCTGCGCCTCGATCTTGACCAACGGGCCGGCCGCGTTGATGTGGACGATGGTCGCTTGGAACGCGTTGTTACCGTGCGAAGGCGCTTGGCGAACGATATCCAGCAGGTGCGGACGCACGAACACGACGTGGTCGGTCGCCGTCTGTTGGATGTAAGTGACGCCGTTGTCGATGCGGCCATGGAAGAGATTGACGTTGCCGAGGAACTTGAAGACGAATGACGTCGCCGGATTTTCATATACCTCGGCAGGGGTACCGATTTGCTCGAACTTGCCTTCGTTCATTACGGCGACCGAGTCGGCGACCTCGAGCGCTTCCTCCTGATCGTGCGTGACGAACAAGCTCGTGATGTTTACCTCGTCGTGCAGATGGCGCAACCAACGGCGCAGCTCCAAACGCACCTTGGCGTCCAAGGCACCGAACGGCTCGTCCAGCAGCAGCACGCGCGGCTCGACCGCGAGCGCACGCGCCAAGGCCACGCGCTGGCGTTGACCGCCGCTGAGTTGCGATGGATACCGCGATGCCAGCGTTTGCAACTGGATGAGGTCGAGCAAGTCGCCGACCTTGCGGCGAATATCGCTCTCGGAAGGGCGCGTCGAGCGCGGGCGCACGCGCAGCCCGAATGCGATGTTGTCGAACACCGTCATGTGACGGAATAACGCGTAGTGCTGAAACACGAAGCCGACACGCCGCTCCCCGGTCTTGCGATTCGCCATGTCGGTGCCGTCGAAGCGAATTTCGCCCGCATCGGCAAACTCGAGGCCCGCAATGATGCGCAGCAACGTCGTCTTTCCCGAACCCGAAGGCCCGAGCAATGCAACCAGCTTCCCGGGTTCGACCTCGAGATCGACGTTGTCTAATGCTGTGAACGCGCCGAAGTGTTTCGTCACGCCACGAACGCTGATGCTCATATCTCGGTACGTGCCTCCACGACACTCTTGACCACCAACGTCGCCAGCGCCAGCATCGCGAGGAGCGAAGCCACAGCAAAGGCCGGAACGAACTGGTAATCGTCATACAGGAACTCGACCTGCAACGGCATCGTATTGGTCAGGCCCTGGATGTGGCCCGAAACAACCGCAACGGCGCCGAACTCTCCCATCGCACGCGCGTTGCAGAGAATCACGCCGTAAATGAGCGCCCAACGAACGTTCGGTAGGGTGATGTACCGGAAGGTTTGCCAGCCTCCGGCGCCCAGCGTTAGGGCGGCTTCCTCTTCATCGTTGCCTTGCGCTTGCATCATCGGCAGAAGCTCGCGTGCGACGAACGGAAACGTGACGAAAATCGTGACCAATACGATGCCGGGAACCGCGAAAATGATGTGGATGCCGTGCGCCATCAGCCACGGCCCGAAGAAGCCTTGTAAGCCGAAGAGCAGCACGTAGACGAGTCCGGCAACCACCGGAGAAACCGAGAACGGCAGGTCGATCAGCGTAATTAGCAAGCTGCGCCCGGGAAAATCGAATTTTCCGATGGCCCACGCCGCGCACAAGCCGAAGACGATATTGAGCGGCACCGAGATTACCGCAGCTATCAGCGTGAGACGAATCGCCGACTGCGTGTCCGGATCGGCGAAAGAACGGAAATACGGCAGAATGCCATGTTCGAATGCCGTGCCGAAGACGATGCCGAGCGGCGCCAGTAGGAAGACGACGAGGAACGCGACGGCGATTCCGATGAGGATCCACTTGACCAGCGGTGATTCCGAAGTAGCCGCTTGACGGCGCGCAGCGACGCTTCCGGCCGATCCCCACGTCGCGATCTTAGCCACGAGCGGGTCCAACCGAACGGCCGCCTCCGGCGGCCCATTTTTGCAGCAAATTGATTGCCAGCAGCAGCACGAACGAAACGATCAGCATCGCAACGGCGATCGCGGTCGCGCCGGCGTAGTCGTATTGTTCGAGTTTCGTTACGATGAGCAGCGGCGTGATTTCGGTGCGCATCGGCATGTTGCCGGCGATGAAAATAACGGAACCGTACTCGCCGATGGCGCGCGCGAAAGCGAGCGCGAAGCCGGTTAGCGCGGCCGGAAAAATCGCCGGGAGCAGCACGCGAACGAACGTCTGGAGGCGGGTTGCGCCCAAACTAGCGGCGGCTTCTTCGAGTTCTTTATCGACATCTTCGAGCACCGGTTGGACGGTCCGAACGATGAACGGCATGCCGATGAACGTCAGCGCGATGACGATGCCGATGCGTGAATACGCCGCATGGATACCAAAATGCAGCAGCGGCTTTCCGAAGAAGCCTTCCGGTCCGTACAAGGTCGACAACGAGATGCCGGCCACCGCGGTCGGCAACGCAAACGGAAGATCGACGAGCGAATCTAACAGACGTTTGAGCGGGAACTTGTAGCGCACCAACACCCAGGCCGTCAGCATTCCCATCACGAGATTGATGAGCGACGCAACGAACGACGCGCCGAACGTAACTTCGTACGATGCGATCGCGCGCGCCGTCGTAACGAGATGCCAAAATCCAAACCATCCGAGGGTCGACGCCTTGAAGAACGCTGCCGCCAGCGGGATGAGCACGATCAGGCAAAGGTACGAAACCGTTAACCCGAGCGTCAGTCCGAAGCCCGGCAGAATGTTGCGCGAGCGGGCGGCAGCGATCACGATACGTTACTGGTTCGGCTGATAAATTTGGTCGAACAGCGCGCCATCGGCGAAGAACTTCTCCTGAGCGCTCTTCCAACCGCCGAACACTTGTGCCACCGTTACCATGCGAACGCTGGGAAACTGCGAAGCATATTGCTTCGCGACGCCGGGGAGTCGCGGACGGAAGAAATGTTTGGCGATGATCTGTTGGCCTTGCGTCGTGTAGAGATAGCGTACGTACGCTTCGGCGATCGCGCGAGTGCCCTTCGAGTCGACGACTTTGTCGACGACCGCAACCGGCGGTTCGGCCAAGATGCTCGTCGGCGGGTACACGATGTCGAATTTATCGCGTCCCAGATCGTGCGTTGCAAGTAGCGCGTCACTCTCCCATCCAACGAGAACGTCGCCGATGCCGCGCTCCACGAAGGTCGTGGTTGCACCGCGCGCGCCCGAGTCGAGCACGGGGACGTTTTTATACAACTTCGTTACGTAGTCGCGGGCTGCGTTCTCGCTTCCGCCGGGACGGCGTAACGCGTAGGCCCAAGCGGCGAGAAAGTTCCAGCGGGCACCCCCCGAGGTCTTGGGGTTGGGCATCACCACCGCAACGCCCGGCTTGATCAGGTCGCTCCAGTCCCGGATGTGCTTCGGATTGCCCTTACGCACCAGAAACACGATGGTCGAGGTGTACGGGGTGCTGTTAAAGGGCAGGCGGGACTGCCAGTTGGGCGGCAGCAGTTGGGCCTTGTCGGCGATCGCGTCGATGTCGTAGGCGAGCGCCAGCGTGACGACGTCGGCCTGCAGGCCGTCGATGACGGCGCGAGCCTGCTTTCCGGATCCGCCGTTGGACTGCTGAACGGTGACGGTCTGACCGCTCTTGGCTTTCCAATATCGCGCGAACGCAGCGTTGAAATCTGTATAGAGCTCGCGGGTCGGGTCGAACGAGACGTTGAGGATCGTCGAGCCGTTGGCGGCGGCGGCTGGCCCAACCAACCCCGCGGCCGCCACCACGGCAATCACGAAAGAGACGAGAAGCGGCTTAAGCCATCGCATATACGGTGTGCTCCAGAAGGCTGCGAGTGGAGTGGGTCCGCCCTCCGTTAAATGACCCTAGTTACTTTTCCTTTTAATCTAATGACCTCGGTCATCTTTTCGACCCGCCCACGGGACGCAAAAAGAGCGCGGCCCATTCGGGACGCGCTCTTGTCCGACGCAGTTATGCGTAGAGCGGGGTGGCGTTACGGCTGCATCGTGGTCATCGGAGTGGGTGTATCCGATGGCATTGGAGACGGCGCGGGTTGCGCCGTTGCGCGGAGCGATCCCGCTCCCAGAATGACGACCGCAGTCAAGACCATGCCGGCGAACCAGCGATTCATCTGTATCCTCCTCTTTCGGCTGTTAGGAGTTTGTACCACCGAACGCACGCTGCCACACACAGGTCATGTATTCTTGTCAAAATGTCGCGTAAACTTGACATAAAGAACGCTATGCGCTACATTACACCCATGGAATCGCTCACCAATCCCACCCGCCGCGCCGGACGCCGCTACCTGGTCCAGGTCACCATCGCGATGGTCTTCTACCTGGCCCTGCTTGCGGGCGGCCTCTATTCCGTGCAACACCTCAACGTGCAGGGCAACGTACGCTACCTGCTGCTGCTGCTGCCGCTGGTTCCGGTCTTGGCTTTGGTCCCGGTGGCGCTGCGCTACATCCACGACACCGAC
>DASXXU010000251.1:0-2534 GCA_036502885.1 Candidatus Tumulicola sp. | reverse complement strand
CTGCCAGTTGAACAGGAACGCCAGGGCGCGGCCTAGGCTGTGCTCTCCGAAGATCGCGCGCAAATAGACGTAGGTTCCCCCCGAGCCCGGGTAGCGCGACGATAACTCGGCCCACACCAGCCCATCACACAGCGCCACGATCGCGCCGGCGATCCACCCGACCAGCGCCAGCGGGCCACCCAGCGCCGCGATGACCAGCGGAATCGTAACCAGCGGGCCGATACCGATCATCGTGATGACGTTGATCGCAATGGCGCCGCGCAGACCGATGGCGCGCTGCATCCCGCGGGGCTTCGGTAAGGTGATTGCCGGACCTGGCGGCGAAACCACACGCATGGCGCAACAAACTGACTTGGCACGATTGATGCGCGTGCGCGGCGACGTGCGAATGGACTTCATCGATAGCGACGCGCTTGCCAACAATCCGCTCGGGGACCCCTCCGAGCGTCCCGTGGCGGTCTATCTGCCGCCCGACTACGACGAGGATCCGGAGCGCCGCTACCCCGTGCTGTACGTTTTGCACGGCTACACCGGCGATGTCGCCGCGTTGGTTTCCGCACGTCCGTGGGAAACCAACGTCTTTCAGTGGGCGGATTATCTCATCACGACCGGAGCGATGCCGCCCGCGATCGTTGTCGTGGTCGACGGCTTCACGCGCCTTGGCGGGTCGCAGTACGTCGACTCGATCCACAACGGAAACTATGCGACCTACACCGTCCGCGACGTCATCGGATTCGTCGATGCAAATTATAGAACGATCGCGCGCGAGGGCGGACGCGCCGTGCTCGGAAAATCTTCGGGCGGTTTCGGCGCGATGCATCTGGTGCTCGAGCATCCGGGCGTGTTTTGTGCGTTTGCTTCGCACAGCGGCGATTCGTATTTCCCGTACGCGCATATGCAGTCGTTTACGAATGTGCAGCGTACGCTCGAAGCGCACGACAACGATATCGAAAAATTCGTCACCGCGTTCGAAACGAAACACAAACGCTCGGGTGCCGAATATTCGACGATCGAAATGCTCGGCTACGCCGCGGCGTATTCACCGCGCAGCGCCAATGCGTTCGACCTGGATCTGCCGTTCGACCGAAAAACCGGCGAGCTCGATCGGGCCGTGTTCGATCGCTGGCTGCAGTTCGATCCAGCCGAGCGGGTGCCGTCGAAAGGCGCCGAACTCGAGCGTCTCCGCCTGCGTTTTCTAGACTGCGGCCGGCGCGATGAGTATAGTCTGGATGTCGGCGCTCGCGTCGTCGCGGAACGCATCCGGGCGCTTGGCTTGGACGTCCGCCACGAGGAATTCGACGACGACCACCGCAACGTCGGACATCGATACGCCGTCTCGCTGCCGGCGCTGGCCGCCGTTATGGATACCGAATGAGATTTGTTGCTTTATTTGCCGTTGCACTATTCGTCGCGCTGATGCCGCCGACGGTGCTCCGCGCACAAATTCCGCCGCCACCGACACCGACGCCCGATCCGCATACCTACACCGATCCGGGCATGAACTTCACCGCGCCGCCGCAAGCGGTACTGGCGGCGCGCGGATATCCAAAGGTTGGCGAGCTTGGAAACGATTTGCAGCCGGTTGCGATGTGGGTTATCAATCCCGGCAAAGAAGACGCGCGTACGATTACGTTACAAATGGAATCCTATGACGGCGCCCCGGACCAATGGGAAGGCCAGTTCGAGAGCCAGACCCACAACAGTGGCTCCGACGGCGGCGTGCTCATTCGCAACAAAACCCCGATGTCGCTGTTGAACGGCATGCCGGCATACTTTGTTGAGGTTACGTCTGGAAGCGGATTCACTTCGACGAAACAGTACGCGGTCGTGTGGGCCGACGGTCAGCGCGGTATCGTTTTATCTGAAACCGCTCGACTCGGCGACGCTTCGCCCGACGAAGCCAAGAAATTCCTCAAGGATGTCACGGCGACGCGGTATCCGACCGATCAACCGTAGTTCCGATTCCTTTCGCCTAAATAGCAGTGGCGCTCCGTTCGATCGCATCGACCACGTGCAACTCGCGATTCCGCCTGGAGCAGAAGCCCGCGCCCGCGAATTTTACGCCGGTATTCTCGGAATGATCGAGATAGAAAAACCGTCAGAATTGCGAAGCCGTGGCGGCGCTTGGTTTGCGAGCGGCGGCGTGCAGTTGCATCTCGGCGTCGAAGTAGAATTCGTGCCGGCGAAGAAGGCGCATCCGGCCCTACGCTGTCATGACTACGAAATGCTGATGCGCAAACTGCGTGAGGCCGGCGTTGCGGTTACTTCGGAGACGATGCCGCTCGAGGATGGATCCGAACACGCCTACATCCACGACCCCTTCGGCAATCGAATCGAACTGCTCGCCGCAGCTTATCCTCGCTCACCAGCTCAACAGGTGCTGTCCTAGGAGGTAGGGACCGTCACCCTGAGCGCTATGGGCAGTCAAAGACGCATCGGCAAGAACTCGAGCGATGAAACGAGATGTGAGCGAGTCGATGTGTTGCAGCCGGCACGCTATTGGTCCAAGGCCGACTCCGCGAGCTGCAGTTAGA
>DASXXU010000250.1:0-3655 GCA_036502885.1 Candidatus Tumulicola sp. | reverse complement strand
CCGCGACGCTTTGCGAGCGCCGTGATTTCTTCCATCGTCGGGCGGCGCCGCATGGTCGCCGTTTCCATCGCTCCGGTGTTCTCAGGGTACCGGGGCAATTCCGTTTACGAAAAGCGCAGGAGGCTTAGGACCCTCACGAAGCGGCGGCGACGGGCCCCGCCGCACGCGGTTGCGTGCGAGCCCGCAGTTGGCCGCACGCTGCGGCGATATCGCGACCCATGTTGTAGCGGACGGTTACCGGTACGCCCGATTTTTGCAGGATCGCGGCAAACTCCCAAATTCGTGGGTCCGAAGTACCGGCGAACGGGCCGTCGGGCGTGGAATTATACGGAATGAGATTGACGTGATATAGGTGGCCGCGCATGAGGCCGGCCAGCGCCAGCGCGCTATCGTCGCTGTCGTTGAAGCCTTCGAGCATGACGTATTCGAAAAATACTTTGCGGTTCGTTTTTTCGACGTAACGTTCGCATGCGGCCATGAGGTCGCGCAGCGGAAAACGCCGGTTTACCGGCATGATCGATGCGCGTAGTTCGTCGGTCGGGGCGTGCAGCGAGATCGCCAGATTTACTTGCGCGGCCTCCTCGGCAAAACGATCGATCTTGTCGGCGACGCCGACCGTCGAAACGGTAATGTGCCGGTGTCCTAAACCAACGCCGTTGGGATCGTTCAAAATCGAGATGGCGTCCATAACGGCGTCGTAGTTATGAAACGGTTCGCCCATGCCCATAAACACGACGTTGGTTACGTTCTTACCGCGACCGCGCAACTCGCGCGCGAAGAACAGCACTTGGTCGACGATCTCCACCGGCGTAAGGTGCCGGCTAAATCCAGCTTGGCCCGTCGAACAAAACGCACATGCGAACGCGCAGCCTGCCTGCGACGAAATACACACCGTCGTACGGCCGCCGTGGTGCTCCATGAGAACGGCTTCCACTTCTTTACCATCGCGTAACGCGAGAACGACTTTTGTCGTCTGCCCATCGCTGGAACGCTGTTCGACGACGGGACGAACCGACGAAAACGCAACGCCCGCCTGGTCGAATCGCTCGCGCAGCTCTTTGGGGAGCGTCGTCGTCTCCGACGGCTTTTCGAGCAACTCTTTTACGGCGGCACGATACAATTGCTCGAACCGGTACGGTTTCAGGTCGAAGCCCGACGAAAACTCCTCGATGCCGGCAAAGCCGGCACGCGCAGCTAAATCTTTCGTCCAAACTTCGAGAGGTTTGCGGAGCACGCCCCATTGTAGCATAAGGCCGGAGGACGCCTCCGGCGGGTCATTCGCCGAACAGCGCGGCCTGCCGGTCCTGCGCGGCCTGCGGCGGCGCGGCTTCATCCAGCTTCGCGCGCACGGCCTTGAGGTCGTCCCACACCAATCGCTTCACGGCGTCGATCTGACCACCCGTCTGGCGCAAAACGTATGCCGGGTGGAACGACACCATCAACGCTGCGCCGTTCGGCCCCGCATACCACCGCCCGCGCATCTTCGTGATTTGAAAGTCGTTGCCCATAAACGATTTCGCGGCCGGCGCACCCAGCGCTAGGATAACCGCCGGCGCGATAATCCCGATCTGCTCGTCGAG
The DNA here is from genome assembly GCA_036502885.1 of Candidatus Tumulicola sp. Lineage (GTDB taxonomy): Bacteria > Vulcanimicrobiota > Vulcanimicrobiia > Vulcanimicrobiales > Vulcanimicrobiaceae > Tumulicola. Next base: position 2,075 of record DASXXU010000250.1, on the reverse strand, counting down.
AAACGAACGGCAGTTGGCCATTTCTTGCGGTTCCGGGGCTCGATTTTTTGGGCCGCGCGGTCCCGGGCTGGTGGCGCGGCATTTCACGGTGTTGCAGATGTACACGTCGGCACGTTCCAATCCAATCGCCGCCAACATTCGGTCGAGCAGCTTTCCGGCAACACCAACGAACGGACGCCCGAGCGAGTCTTCGGTTTCGCCGGGACCCTCTCCGACGACCATTAAACGCGACGATGGATCGCCCTCACCGTAGACGTTGTTCGTACGCTCGTATCCGATGGTACATCGGCGGCACGCGTCTGCGGCCGCTCGGCCGGCTTCCAGCGCAGCGCGACGCCGTTCGCGATCCGGATCGATCATGCCGGGCACGCCCGCGGATTCGAATTGCGCTCCAACAGTACGGCGTCGCCGCTGACGGCGACCAAACACGAACCGTCGCTGCCTTCCGAAACGTCGAACTCGACCCCGACGACCGCATTGGCGCCCAACTCCGAGGCTCGTTGGCGCAACGATTCCAGCGCTTCGGCGCGCAAATACTCGGCGTCGCTGAGAAACTCTCCGGCGGAAAGGCCAATCAACATTCCGAGGCTCCGAAACGTCGATCGCAGGCGATTGCGCGGGCGCGACGCTCGCGCGCTAACGCGGCCAAAGTGGTTCAGGCGTTCGTAGCCGTCGACTTCACACAACGTCACCACGTCCTCGCGCGCGATCACGAAGCAAAGCAGGCCGCGCGCACGCCGCGGTCGGAGTCAGCGAGCATGCCGGAGACTTCACCCTCGGTGCTGGTCATCCGCCTCGACGGTATAGGCGATGCACTCGCGCTGACGCCGCTGCTGGCTGCTTTTGCGTCGGACGGCATTCCGGTCGACCTGGTGCTACGCGCCGGGAACGCAGAGCTGTTCACCCGGCACGCGGTTCGCCACGTGGACGTTGCGCCTTGGCAGCTGCGCTCGAACGATCCCGGCGACTTGAGCTCCATGCGCGAACTCGCTGGTGCCCTCGCGGGACGACGATATACGCACGCGCTGGTCGCAACCGAAGATCCGAGCGGTTACCGCTTGGCGCGCGCGGCCGGAATCGCGCAGCGCGTCGGGTTCGAAAACGGGTGGGGGAAACCGTTGAAAACGCTGTGGGTTCGCAACCTGCTAACGCGCACCGTGTATCGCAGCGCCGGTTTGGACAAACGCAAGCGCCACGAATGCGCAGTGCTTTTCGAACTGGGCTGCGGTTTGGTTTCGCAAACGGAGCCGCCACGCGAAGCCTCGCGGTTACGCCCCTTGATCCTCGCAAGCGATCCAACGCCCGACGCGCGAGTCGCGTTCCAAGTTACCGCTAAGTGGCAGCGCATGGGCATCCCACCCGAGGATGTGGCTGCCGCGTTTATCCGGGCGGGCCGAAACGCAATCGTTGCGCCAATCGGTTCCGAGATCGAACGCGAATACATCGACGCCTTCGAGCGCCGCACGGGGTCGAGCGTCGCCCGGTTTGCAGACGTCGAAACCTGGAAAGGTGCGATCGCTTCGCATCGCGCGCTCGTCGCGCCCGATTCGGGCGCGGTCCACGTGGCCGGGACCATCGGCACGCCGGTCGTCGCGGTATTCCCGGATGATGCTTCGTTCGATTTGCAGGTCGCGCGGTGGCATCCATGGGCTGCACCTTATCGCGTGGTGCGCGCCAACTCCGATTGGCCGGAGCGATTAGGCGACGCGTTAGCCAACCTGTTGGGTTCTTAGCGGCAGGCGGTAGAGCGCCGGTACAACTCGATTCCGCCGTCCCGCGAAATTGGCAGGTAAACGCGCGCCCGTATCAGCGCGTCGATGCTCGGGGCGTACTCTTGCAAACGCGCCGATTGCGGAAAATCGCGATCGATCAGTACGAAACACGCATGCGTGACGACGTCCTCGCTTTCGGGCAACAAACGCGCTAGCGGATCGTCCATTGCCAGATGCGTGTACGCTTCCTCTTGCGTCGCGATGCTTGCGTACCGCGGAAGATTCGCGAGCGTCCGGTCCAGCGCAACGTCGCGGGCTTGGCGTGCGCGCAGGTTCAGTCCCGGATGCAGCGGGTTTGCGACG
>DASXXU010000249.1:0-17134 GCA_036502885.1 Candidatus Tumulicola sp. | reverse complement strand
CGGACCTTGGCGGGCATGTACGAATCGACGATATATACGCTGTTGAGACTCATATCGTATCCGTTGCTGTCGTCGTGAACCGTAACGTTACCGATCGGTAGATCACCGGTGAAATTTTCACCGGTGTGAACTTGGGCGCTGACACCAACGGGCCGGTTCGTACCGGTCCATCCCTTAAAAACTGCAACGACGTACTTTGTTTGAGTGGGCGCGCTCGCAAACACGATTGTCGAGCACGGCCGGTTGATTACTACGCCAGGGTGTGGTTCGTTAGGAATGTACCAGAGGGTCCATTTGTCTTGGGAGGCGTTTGCGCACCCCACAAAGCAAAAGGACAGGGTCAACGCAAGCAGCAGCCTTCCGGCGGGCCGGAAGTCAATCATCAGTGCTTCTCCCTTTGTTTCGTACCGCCCTCGAAGCCGAGCGCACCCGAAGCGGACGGTCTCCTGCTTCATTGATGTAGGTCAACTTACCTTCGGATTAAAGAACGACGATGATCACGGGTGAAACCCCGCAGCCACAGGCAATTTTCGAACGCGCGCAGCGTGTCTGGGAGGCACGCTCGGCTCCAGCGTATGTGTCCTTTGAACTCCCATGTGCGGATACGTTCCTAGCCGACCGTTGCCCGGCCGGAACCACGACGCAGTTCGTGGTGAGAATGTCCGACGGTCGCACGTTTGCTCGAGACGCGCGAACCGGAGCAATTTTCATGCGCGGCGGCTATATTTTAGGGCCGGCAGCCACGCCCATCGGCTTTTTCAGGAGTATTGCGGGATCTACGGGCACGGGGTTTTCGAATTCGCCTCCGCCCAACTTAGCGCCCGACCCATTTGCTCCGCCGTCGATCGCAACCGTAGTTTCGGTCGATCGCGCGTATGCGGCGACCCTCGCAGGCACCGATACGATCGGCTCGCACCGTGCGTACCACTTAGTGCTTCGGCCGCTTGGCAACCCGGTGAAATTACCGCTGCGCGACGTATGGATCGATCGCACATCGTTCGCGGTTGCCGGCCTAACGTACGAGCGTCGCGCTAGCGCCGATGCACCAGCGGGAACGGTGCGTTACGAATTTGCGCCGGTCGGATCACCGCCGTATTGGATAGTCGTGAAAATTTCTGCGACGTTGCCCGTGGCTGCGGGTACGACGCCGGCAACCCCGCAAGCCACGCTCGATAACGTTAGCTTTCCGAGCGCGGAACCGCCCTGGATGTTCGACGCCACGCTGCCGCGTTAAGGCTTCTTAACGTTGCGCGCAGCGGGTTGTGGGTTAGGCTCCTCTCCGCTGCGCGACGACGGTGGAGTCGCTGGTTTGCGGCAACAGCGATGCAGCGAACTGTAACGGATCGTAAGCCGATACGGCATCGACATCTTCCAACGCTCCGCTTCGCCGCGCGGCGCGCATCGCTTCGATTGCTTCGGGCAACGCGTACTGCTCGCCGACGACCGTAGCGACGAAACGGCCGCCGCGAATCTCACCGCGCGCTTCCATGCGGCGTAACGCCATCAACACGTCGCGCCATCGCGGTGCGAGCGATTCGCGTGCCGTAACGTCCCGAAACACGATGCCCCAACGTTCCAGCAATCGGCGTGCGAACGCTTCGGGTTCGATCGCTTCGGCAACCGCCTGCAAGCGAGTCCAACGTCCGCTCGACGAACGCGGCCGGGCTCGCAGACCTTTTTCACCCAATCGCCGTTTCGCATCGATCAACGAACGCAACGCATCGAAACCGTCGGCGGTAACCAAACCCGCGGCTACCAACTGCCACAGCGCTTCCTCGACTTCCGACGGCAATCGCCGGCATTCCGTAACGATCTCCGCAAAGAACGGCGCGCCGCGCCGGTCGATCGCCGCCAGAACTTGGCGCGAACACTCCGACAGACCATCCAACGAATACTCGCCGCGAACGATCAACGCTTCGGCGGACGTGCGCGGGAACAACGAGACCGGTGCGAGCTTGGTGGGACGAACGCGCCGGCGCGGTTCGTCCTCATCATCGGCTGCTAACGCGGGATGCGCGGAAATGCGGCCCCACATCACGTCGCCCGAATAACAAAGCCGATCGAGATACTCGGGCTTGTACCCGGCGACGCGACGTGGCAGAACTTGCGACTCCCACGCAGCGGCCGGAATTTCGTAACCCTCGAGTTGCCGGACCACGGCCAGCGTTCCGTCGATACCGTGCAAGCGCGTACCGGCCGATGCGTGTTGCCACCGATACAAGAAGCGCGCGAACTCGGCGGCCGTCGCTGGTTCGATTTCGCGACGCAGCCGCCCGATCGTCAAGCGATGGATGCGAGCCAGCACGCGCCGGTTGCACCACTCTTGCGCGTCTGCACCGCGGAATTTTCCGCGCAACACTTGGCCTTGCGATTCCAATCGAAGCATTGCGGCGGTCACCGTATCGGACGAAGAACCGAGGCGATCGGCCAGTTCCGCAACGGTTACGGGGCCGCTGCTTTCGAGCCACCCACGCACGACCTCCGCAAACGCTGCGGGCGCATCATCGGGCAACGGCATCCCGTCGACCGCATCGATTGGCGGTTCCGTTTTCGAAACCCCGAACGCGAGACGAACCAACGTCAAACGTTCCGCACACGTCCAGAACGGTTTGCCGCCGATCGTCACGACGCACACGCGCCGCTGCGCTTGCAGCTGCTCGTACCATTCGCGCCACGCCTCGACCGGCGGAACGACGATCGACGTGGACAGCGCGTCGTGCAACTCTTCGGCGTTGCGAACGACCGGCCACGATTCTTCGGTAACGGTAGCGATGGCCGCCGGATCCAAAATACCCGCACCATCGACATCGTCTCGCGAAACGCGCCGTAACGTAACCGCGCGGGTGCGGCGCTCCTCCAGCGGCGCGTCGTCGAGATACGCGAACGGGTTGGCGTTAATGATCTCGTGGCTGAACGCAGACGGCTCCGCCGTATCGATTGCAACGGTCTCGATCTCGCCGTTTTCCAGATCGCGCAAGATTGTGACGAGGCCATCGAGATCCATAGCTTCGTGCAAGCAATTGCCGATGGTCTCGCGTACGAGCACGTGGTCGGGAATTCGAATCGGGCCGGTCAGATTTTCCGGACAGGCAGCTTGATCCGGGAACACCGACGCCAGCAAATCCGCAGCACGCATGCGTAACAGTTGCGGCGGCACCTTGCGGCCGCCCATCATCCGTGCGATCGCGAGCGCGCGCACCGCGTTCCAGCGCCAGCGTGCTTCGAACATCGGCGCCGGTAACAACGCTTGCGTGAGCACCGTTTCCACGCTCGACGGCTTCAAGAACTCGAACACCGCGTCCAATGGGAATGCATGCTGTTCGGCCAGCGAGATCACGATGCCGTTATCGGTGGCGGCGGCTTGCAGTTCGAAATTAAAGCCAACGCAGAAGCGCTTGCGCAAAGCTAAGCCCCACGCGCGATTGATGCGCGCTCCAAAGGGTGCGTGCAGGATTAACTGCATGCCGCCGCCTTCGTCGAAGAACCGTTCGGCGACGACGCGACGGCAGGTGGGAATCGCTCCGAGCCCGGCTTTGCCGGCACGCACGTAGGCAACGGCTTGTTCGGCACCGGATCGATCCGCGCAACATTCGGCTACGAGGAACTCCACTGCGTCGGAATCGTCGCGCTGGTCGATCGCGTCGCGTAGCGAACCGACCTCGCGCGATAATTCGATGGTGCGGCCTAGCCCTTCGCCGTTCCAAAATGGAATCGTAGGCGGCTGTCCGTGCGCGTCTTCGACTCGCACCACGCCGTTCTCGACGCGCCGGATTTTCCACGAGTTCGTTCCAAGCAAGAAGACGTCGCCCGCCATGCTTTCGATGGCAAAGTCTTCATCCAGCGTACCAACGGTTTGCCCTTCGGGCTCTGCGACGACGGTGTAGTTTGCGTTGTCCGGGATCGCCCCGCCACACGTGATGGCGAACAACCGCGCCCCGCGCCGCGCGCGTAAAATCCCGTTGACCCGATCGTGGTGCAGAAACGTCCCGCTGCGTCCGCGCGAGGTCGTGATGCCGTCGGCGACCAACGCGACCGCCGCGTCGAAATCCGCGCGCGTGAGCGAACGGTACGAATACGTCGAACGTACCATGTCGTAGAGGTCGTCGGATTTCCATTCGTGCGTCGCGCACGACGCAACGATCTGTTGGGCCAGAATGTCGAACGCCGGCTCCGGGATCTCGAGCGCGTCCATGCCGCCGCCACGCAGCGCGCGCAACAGCGCCATGCACTCGAGCAGCTCGTCGCGCGTCGTCGCATACAGGATCCCGCGGGGCGTCGCACCGACCCAGTGCCCCGAGCGCCCGATGCGTTGCAACGCGGTCGCAATCGAACGTGGCGTTCCGAGCTGCACGACGACGTCGACCGTACCGATATCGATGCCGAGCTCCAGTGATGCGGTGGCGACGACGGCGCGGATGTCGCCTTCTTTCAGACGATTCTCCGCTTCGAATCTCGCCTCGCGTGCCAAGCTGCCGTGATGCGGCAGCGCAACGCCTTCACCGAGCCGTTCGGATAATGCAAAGGCGACGCGTTCGCTCATACGGCGTGTCGGAACGAAGATCAATGTGGTGCGGTGCGCGAGCACCGTTTCAGCAACGCGGTCGTAGATTTCGGCCCACATCTCGCCGCTTGCCACCGCACCGAGTTCGTCGCTCGGAACGGCGATGGACAGTTCCATATCGCGACGGCTGCCGACGTTAACGATCGTCGTTCGGTCGCTCAGGAACGCGCCGATCGTTTCGATCGGCGCGACGGTTGCGGATAAGCCGATACGTTGTGGGCGCGGCGCGCCGGATGACGTGACGAGATCGTCGAGGCGCGCTAGCGTCAGCATCAAATGCGAACCGCGCTTGCTATTGGCGACGGCATGAATTTCATCGACTATGACCGTCGTCACGTTCGCAAACAACGCGCGCGACTTCTCCGCCGTGAGCAGGATGAACAGCGATTCCGGTGTGGTCACCAGCACGTGCGGCGCTTTTAGTAACATCTGCCGTCGCTGTGTCGCGGTCGTGTCGCCGGTGCGAACCGCGGTGCGAATCGTCTGCAGTTCGATACCGCGGGCCTGCGCCGCCGCGACCAATTCCGTTAGCGGCTGTTCGAGGTTCTTGCGAACGTCGTTGGTCAACGCTTTGAGGGGCGACACGTAGACCACCAGCGTTTCATCGGGCAACGTGCCGGTCTCAGCGCGACAAATCAACGCATCCAGGCTGGTTAAGAATGCCGCGAGCGTTTTCCCGGATCCGGTGGGAGCGGCCAGCAGCAGGTCGGCGCCTGCCGCAATTTTGGGCCAAGCCTGAAGCTGCGGCTCCGTTGGCGCACCGAGGCGTTCGCGAAACCAGTTTGCGACCAACGGATGAAATTGTTCCATCATAAGGGTATGGCTCTGAACCCACGGGCGCCCACGAATGTTGCACTCCGGGGATTTCCCGTAATGGGTTTTCCTGAATGCAAAAGGGTGGCCGGCGAACCGGCCACCCTTTTTCTTTCCGTCACCCGTATCGGGCGTGAGAAAGTAGTGAGACTATTCCTTGGAACGCGGGGCGTACGCTGCGCCTTCGGTGTCGAGGCTCGAAGACAGACCTTCGGTAACGCTGGCCGTGTACTTGAGCGACTTCGGCGTGTACTTGTAGAGGTCGACCGCTCCGGCGCTGAAGTCGCCGGACGCGAACATGGTGCCCTTGGCGTTCAAATGGCCGAAGACTGCTTCACCGTGGAGGGCGAGCGGGCCGCTGACCATTTTGCACTTCGGGTTGCAGCCGCTATAAACGTACAGCGCGCCGGCATCGAAGTCGATGGCAAGCAGGTTGCCCGAGGTGTCGATATCCAGGCCACCAAACGACGAGTTAACGAAGCCCGTGGCTGCCGCGCCCTTGCCTTTGCAGCCCTTGAAGTACGTGAGCGTCGCCGCACCCGACGAGTTGATTGCATCGCCCCAACAGTTGCCCTTGAGATCCATGGCAACGCCGGCGAGCTCGTTGATGCCCGGGTTGGTTAGGTTAGCCGTGCAACCGGCCTTGATCGTGCAAACCGAGATGCTGGCCGGGGTGTCGCTGGTGTCGAAGATGTTACCAACGGCAATCGTGCCGGTCGCGGCATCCGCGCTCGAGGCGTCGGCCGGCTGGCCGACAGAGTCGCTGATCGTTCCGACGATCTTTCCGCAATTCGGCGCGAAGACGATGACCGTGCGGCTCGCGCCGTCCGGATCGATCAGTTCGGATTTGTCATCCGAGGCAATCCCGTTGACCGAACCAACGCCGTTGATCGTGCAGACGGGCGAACCCTTACCGGTGGCTTTGTAGCCGAAAATGCTGGTTCCGTAGAACTCGCTGGCGTACAGGCCCGCTTTCGCGGCCTTTGCCATCGGGAAAATCTTGGTCAAAACGGCTGCAGCCGGCCCTCTGCGAAGGAAGGCTTGCTCGTTGAGACTGTGGACGGTGTAGCCCTGGCGTGCCATCGCTGATTGCGAACCGCCGACGGTTGGCGCCATTTGAGATGCTCCGCCGCTGCAACCGGCGAGCATCGCAGCTGCGGTCGCAACGCCTAAGGCGTACTTGGCCGCGCTCGAGATCATCATTAGGAATTTTCCCCTTTTCTTTCATGAAAGGTTGGACTTCATGGTTGGGATTAGGACCGGAGTTTAACTCCGGTCGAGCGGCACAAATGCTACCGCAGTCACCGAAACCCTGCATACTCTCAGGAAAGAATTGTAAAGGACTTGTAAAGCGTCCTCAGTCTAATCTAATTGCCCTCTAATCCAAGTACGTGGCTCGGCCGGTTATGTTTTCGGACGATGTGGCGTGGGAGTCGGCGCCGGCGTGGGCGAGATCGTCGGTGTGGGCATCGGCGTGGGCGTAGGTGATGGCGTGGGCGACGGTGTGGCCGTCGGCATAACGCTAACGACAGCTCCGACCGGCTGTTGCAGCCCAGCGTTGACAACCCGGCGGTGTGCGCCGCCTGCGGGATAGCCAAAGATCGCCACGTTGGCTTTGCATGCATCGGGGGCCAGCAAGACCGTCTTGACGATGAAGAACTGCGGTACGTCGCAAACGCCCTCGAGTAGCGTCGTGCCGGTCACGGTGCCTCCCGACGCGCCGAGCTGCACTTGATATACTGCAGCCTCCGTCGGCCCATATTCTTGGTCGCCAATCGCGATGTTTTTATTGCTCCACACGACGTTCCCGGGATAGTTGATCGTCGCTGCGACGGGGATCGTCGAAAACGTTCCGCTGCCTTTTTTAAGCTCGGCCAGCGCAAATGCGTACGGAACGCTCGTGCCCGAGTCGTACGTTAAGCCATCGACGAAGACGTTACCGCTGTCATCGTAACTCAAAAAGAATGACTCATAAAATCGCGAGTTTTGGTACGTCGTCGGCGTCCCGGCGGCTTTCTTATAAATCGATACGCTGCTCGAAGAAAAACCCGTGTCGATCAAATTGGACACGGCCAAGTCGCCGGTTCTGGGATTGATCGCGCACGCAACGGGGAACTGCTCGGGGTCCGCGAGGGTCGCGACCGGGGTCGTTCCGCCGTGTGTGAATTTCACAATCGTAGACGCGTCCGTATTGGCTACGTAAACGTCGCCGGCCGCGTCGACGCACTCTCCCTGCGGCCGTTTGAATCCGGTCAGCGTGCCCGCGGGAGCACCTTGCGGATACGTGTAGATCTGCACGTCGTCGGTGCCGATATCTGAAACGTAAAGAAGTTTCGTTTGCGCGGTGTCTGCAACGACGTGCGAACGCGCCGCGTCGTGATGGAGCGTCAACGTTTGTTTGACGGTAATCAAGGTCGACCGTGCCGGCCGCTCCGCACTCGGCGAACCCGGTCCCGGCTGTTGTGGAGAAACGCTGCTGCATCCGGCCGCAACAAAACAGCACGTCGCGGCGATCGTATATCGGTTCGTCATCGCTCTCGACCGAGTTTCGTGGCGGCCCTCAAGCTCCTACAAAAAAGAAAGCGGGCCCGCCGAAGCGGGCCCGCCGTGATTCTACGCTAGAACCGAGGGAGAAGTTACTTGCCAGCCTTGGCCGAAACGGTCGCGCCGATCGGCTCCGAGAAGCCGGTCAGGGTTTGGCTGGGGCTTCCGCCCTTCGGATACGGGTAGATTTCTACCTGAGCGGCGCCGGCATCCGGTCCGATCAGCAGGCCCGTCGGGACGTCGATCCAGTCGGCGTCGATGTCGGACGCGCCCGATAGCGGGACGGTGCCGACGACTTTGAACTTCTTGAGCTGGTAAACCGAAGCGGCATCTTGGTCATTGACCGCGATGTTCTTACCGTCGAACTGGACGCCGCCCGGGAACCCGAGTGTCGCGCCCGAGAGAGTGCCGTTCACGATTTTACCCTTATTGGTCAGCTCTGCGACCGCGGCGCCCGTAGCGTTTTCGCCGTCAATCCACAGGTTGCTGGCCTTGTCGTACGCGCCGAAGAACACTTCCGAGAAACCGGTGATAGAAATGTTCTTGCCTTTACCCTTGCCTTTTGCAAAGATGGTGACGCTGCCGGGCGCGTCGCTGGTCGAGATGATGTTGGTGACGGCTACATCGCCGGCTTTGTCAATCGCGCAGCCGACCGGGAACTGCCCGGCGACGCTGAGCGTTTTAATCGGGCTGGTTCCGCCCGACTTGTACTCGAGGACGTTGCTATCGCCGGTGTTGGTGATGTAGACGTTCCCATTGGCGTCGGCGCACATGCCCTGCGGCTCGTTGAATCCGGTCAGCGTGCCCGTCGCGCTCTTCGGCTTCGGCCACGCGTAGGTGTCAACGTCGTTCGTGCCGTCGTCCGAAATGTAGAGCAGTTGTCCGGCCTTCTTGGCATCCGGGCTCATAAACGACTTGCCGGTGTCCGGCGTAACGCCCTTGAGACCGACTTTGGCCGTGAATCCGCTGGCCGTGTGGGCTGCTTGCGCGCCCATCGTCGGGGTCGTTGGGGCGAGAGACGACGATGCTCCGCTGCTGCAACCGGCGAGCATCGCAGCGGCCGCGGTTACGCCCAGGGCGTACTTGGCCGTGCTCGAGATCTTCATTAGTAGAACTTTCCCCTTTTCTTTTCATGAAAGGTTGGACTTCATGGTTGGGATTTGGGCCGGAGTGAAACCCCCTGCCGTGGCTCGGAATTGCGACCATGGTCATCGAAACCCTGCCCTCTCCCAGAAAAGAATTGTAAAGGACACGTAAAGGCAAGACACCCCATTTATAATCGCTTCCAATAAATAATTTCGCTCAACCGGACTTCGATTGGTGCAGCCAGATCCGGTTGCCGTCGGGGTCTGAAAAGCCTGAGATGAAGCATATCGGCGTCTCGAATGTGTCGGCGGTTTCGACGCTTTTTTCCTCAAGAGCGGCCTTGGCCGCGCCCATTTCGACAACTTCCAAAGCCAACGAGCCGGCGGTTCCGGGAACGCCGACCTGTTCGAAGTTTCCGATTCCGAAGGTCGTCCCGTCCACGTCGAACTCGACCCACACGGGGGATTCTAAGCCGGACTTTTTGAGTCCGACGATATCGCTATAAAACGCGACCGATCGTTCGATATCCGTAACGGGGTACATAACGAACGCCACTCGGGATACATTCATATTGCCACCTTTCTAAGTTGTAATGATTGCGCCGCCGCGGACCGCCGGCTCGAACTGCTCGCGAAAGGATTGGGAGTCCAACGACGTTTGCGCTGCGATGCGACCTAACGCCGGCTCTTCCAGATCTTCGAGCTCGAGCCGGACCATGTTATCACGCGCGACCCGGTACGCCTCGGTCGTCACGTCCACGCAACGCGTTCGAATTCGGCCGGTCTGCGGATCGATCAACTCTTCCAGCCGCATCGGTTCCACGCGCCCCCCGCGAAGGGCGATTAGCGCGCCGCTGCCGCCGTCCAACAAATATCGCACCGCACCGTACCCGAGCGTGCGCGTGTAATCCAGATCGAACGGCACCGGTTTGGCGCAACGCAACTCGTATCCGACGTCCTTGGACATGATGGTCGTCTCGACGCCCAGCTCCGAAAGCCGTTTGCGTACGCCGTCGCGCAGAACCGTACCGATGGGAATGTCGGCGAGGCGGACGTGCCCGAAGGCGTCCCGTTCGACACCGTCCAGCGATCCAAGGCTTTCCAGAGAGAGCCGTTCGGCCACGCCCTCGGCCACGATTGCCACGCCATCGCTGCGGCCCAGCGCGCGCTGTTTTACGATCGAGCCGACGATCGTATCGATTGCCACGCTCGCATCCGCGCCGGATGCGAACTCTTCGGGGATTACGGCCAGCGTGGCGCCTGCGGCCTTGCACATTCCAAGCGCCAACGCGCCGGATTTTCGCCCCATGCTCACGACGAGATACCAGCGGCTGGTCGTCATAGCGTCTTCGATCAAACTTTCGACGATTTCGGTTCCGACCGAACGTGCCGTTTCGAAACCGAATGTCGGAGCGTTGTCCGGAAGCGGCAGATCGTTGTCGATCGTCTTGGGAACGGTAGCGATGCCGAGGCCCGTCGCACGTTCGGCGATCTTGGCGGCTCCGTAGGTGGTATCGTCGCCGCCGATACACACCAAATACTGCAGATCCAAAGCGCGCAATCCGTCGACCGCGCGTTGCAACGACGCTTCGTCCTTAGCCGGATTCGTTCGCGACGTTCGCAACAGCGAACCGCCGCTGTAGCGGATGCGCGCGATATCGTCGTAATCGATGTCGCGCGTTTGGACCGGCGTCCCGCGCGCTAGATCGCGATACCCATCGTAAATTCCGACGACACGCAGGCCGCACTTCATCGCTTCGCCGGCGGCGGCTGCGATAACGCCGTTGATACCGGGCGCCGGACCGCCGCCCACCAGAATTCCGAGGTTCACGTTTTCACCATTCTACCGCCCGCTAGGACAGGTGGCGCGATTGCACGAGCGCACGCTTCGGGGTCGCCGGGTGCCCTCCCGCGCAGGGCTTCGCGCAGGCTCACGCCAAGCTTAGGAATGCCTAATATGCAATGGTGGTCTCGCCTAATCACACGGATAACCGTGATAACGCTCGTGGTCGTGGCCGCGAGCGTTTTTCTGCACGCACGCGCTCTCGCCGACCCCGATCAAGGGTCTTCGGGAACTGCAACCTCGCTCGGAATGCAGCCCTTGACCGGGCCGATTCCGGTCGCGACGGCCGTTCCCGGCGAGTCGCGGGTCTTTCGTAGACCCGACGGCGCGTATCAGGCGCGGCCGAGCGTCGTGGGCCGAACCAAAGTCTTTCACATCGTCGAACGGGCCGCACCATGGACGATTTCGCCTGGCTTGACCGTCATGGCAAATACGTACAACGGCGTCGTCCCCGGGCCGGCGTTGGTTGTGAATCAAGGCGATACCGTCGTCATCGACTACCACAACGACGACGCGACGCCCGATACCATCCATCTGCACGGCATCCACGATATCCCGGTCTCGATGGACGGCGTCGGCGGCATATCGCAGCCGCTCGTGCAGCCCGGCCAACGTTTCGAATACCGCTTCGTCGCCGACGTGCCGGGAACGTTCATCTACCACACGCACGACGATGAAGCGATGCTCAACTCAGGATTGTACGGCGCGATCATCGTGTTGCCGGCACACCCGCGGCCTATAGAACAACATCTCGGTCACGATTTCCTCGAGATGATTTCGTCATGGCAGATTCAGAGCGCGGCCGAAAATGTGTTCACCCTCAACGGCAAACAATATCCCGCAACGCAAACGCTGGACGTCGAGAAGGGCGAACGCTTTCGCATTCGCTGGATCAATATCTCGGGCGAAGAGTTTCACACGATGCACACGCACGGGCATTACCAGCGCATCGTCGATCGCGACGCTCAGCCGGTAGGCGATGAAGATCTGCAAGATACCGTGCTGCTCGGCCCGGGACAACGAGTCGATGTCGTCGTGGATGCGAACGCACAACCCGGGACGTGGTTACTACACTGTCACGTTGCCGACCACATCGAAGATTCGTCGGGCATGCCGGCGGGCCTGATTACGGCCATCCATTACAACGGCACGCCCAACCTGTTGACGTCGATGTACCGCGCGATGCAGCCGGTTACGAAAGCTACCGCGCCCCGCGGGCTCGGCTTCGGTTTGACGATGTTGCTCGGCGCTATCGCCGGTCTCACGATCTTCTTGGGATTGCCGATCGCACGCGCGCGCTCGGTTTCGCCGCAGGTCGTTGCGGTACTCAACGCCCTCGCCATCGGGATATTGCTGTATCTCGTTATCGAGATCGCGACCAATGCGATATCGCCGATCAACAGCGGCATTTCGTCTTGGAAAGCCGGCGCGACACCGTTTCCGATCGGCTCGATTCTCGTCTTCATCGCGGGCCTGCTCATCGGGCTCGTCGGCCTCGGAAGTCTGGCGACGCAATACGCGCGGCGCGCTTCGCAGCACGCCGATAATCCGCTGGTGCTCTCCTCCATCGTCGCAATCGGCATCGGCGCGCATAACTTTGGCGAAGGCCTCGCGATCGGTGCCTCCGCTGCTTCCGGCGCGACGGCGATTGCCGTCGCCTTGATCGTCGGCTTCGCTCTCCACAATGCCACCGAAGGTTTCGGCGTCGCCGCGCCGCTGGTCGGCCGTTTCGTTCCGTCCTGGACGCAAATCGGATTGGCCGGGCTGATCGCGGGCGGACCGACCTTCATCGGCACGATCATCGGATATACGTTTTACTCCCCGATGCTCAGCGTTCTGTTTCTTTCGATCGCTATTGGCGCGCTGATATTCGTGATCGGTGAGTTGTGGTCGGTTTTGCGAAAGGGCGGCTTAACGCCACTGGTTACCGCCGCCGTTACGGCCGGTTTCGTTGTGGCTATGGCAACCGAGCTATTCCTCGAATACAATAGCGGTTAAGTTCTAACAAAGAACTCCCAGGGATTCCCCAGGTAAGCCTACGCGTTTTCATGAAATTTACGCGCGGGAGGCTCACCCTGGATTATCTAATTGTCGAAGCGGGCGCGGTCCGAGCGTTGCGCGCGGCGGCGTTGCACGAGCGAGTTCTCGTCGTGGAGGCGGGGCCGGGCTGGGGCAAAACGACCGCGGTTCGATCCGCGTTTCCCGACGCGCTGTATGTAGAAGTACCCGCTGGAGCTCGATCGGGCGCCTTCGAGGTTGCTTTACTGTGCGCGTTGGGATTGAGCCCGGCCGACGCGGGAAGCATCGTCGCGCGGCTCGACGCGGACGCGACCAGCGTTCTCCGCGCGGTGCTTGCTTCGCCGCAGCGGCGCTCGATCGTTATCGACGATATCCAACGGCTCGACGCCGTCGGCGCCGGCTTGATCGAGGCGTTGGTCGAGGCACAAACAGTGCGGCTCGTCATCGTCGGCCGGTCGCTTTCGGTACTGCCGATCGGCACGTGGGTCGCCCGCGGCTTCGTCGGCATGCCATTCGGACCCGACGTTCTCGCGCTACGTCCCGAGCACGTTGCCGAGTTGTTCGCCGGTTTATCGGCCGGCGAAGGTTTGGTTAACGACGTCACGTCGACCTATGCCGGCTGGCCGCTAGCGGGAGCCATTGCCGCCGCAGCGTTACGGCGCGGCGACGCCGCGCAAAGCGTTCGCGAACAGTTGGCCGACGGCATCGCCTCGATCGCCTTATCCGTGCTCGACGGTTTGGACGACGGCCCGCGAGCGCTGCTCGCGGAGTCGGCGCTGCGTGCAGCGTATGGTTTGCGCCCTACCGCTGCTGGTTTGTCGCAGATTCGGGCGCTCGCGCTCCCCGAATCGCAATCCGGATTGCACGAGCTGTTCGTTTCCGCCGTTTTGAAAAACGTGTCCGCGGATTTGCGCGGTGCGATCGCTCGCCGCATCGGCGGAGCGCAAGACGACCCATCAGCTCTCTACGCCTTGCTTGCCGCCGAAGCACCCGACGAGTTGTACGAGCGCGCTTGGACATTGTTGGCGCCGCTACACGATCGTTACGATCGCGCTACCTTGGAACGAATGGCCGCCGACCCGCACGTCGATATCGCTGCCGCGGCTGCAGCCCGCAGTTTTCTTCACGTTTTCGCGTCGCGGTTCGAACGCGCCGCGGTCGAAGCCGAGCCGGTACTCGAAACGATCGCGTCAAGAAACGCACACGCAGCGCTGCGCGTCGCCCGCGCGTTGGTGCACGCCGGTCGAGCCGAAGCCTGCGTCGGATTGCTCGAAACGATGGACGGTGACGATGCCTCGATGCTCGTGCGACGCGATTGTTTATTGGGATACATTCAAGACGACGCAAGTCGAATTTCGGCGGCCATGGAGCGTGCGAATCGGGCAGGCGATGTCGGCCTCATCGCGTTTGCATCGATTCACTCATCGGTCTTGGCGCTGCACGACGGTTTGCTCGACACGGCCGAAGGTTTGGCTGCGCGCGGCGAAGATGCCGCGCGTGCGGCCGGCTCGGTTCTACTGGAAGCCCGCGCGCTCAAGATCCGTTACGGAATCGCAACGCTGCGTGCCAAACTTGATGTCGCTGCGGTGCACGTCGGGCGCCTGGTGTCGTTGCAAGAATTGATCGCGGACCCGAACGAGCGAGCGTCGGATCTCGTCGCAGCGTTCGAAATCGAAGTGCTCGCAGGCCGCCCGGCGCGCGCCGCCGGTTACGATCAGGCGATACGAAAAATCGGTCACGGCTGGCTCGACATGGAAACGTATGTCGTCTGCCAAGCGATCGTCGACGCGTGGGAAGGGCTGTTGCTTTCAGGTGCAGACCGTCTCTCGGCTTTCGCTTCGGTTGCGCAACCGTCGGCGCAACGGCTTCCGCTAGCCCTGGGCGCGTTCCTGAGTGCCTCCGGCGACGCCCCCGATCGCGCGGCCGAGCTGCTACGCCGGCTTGCGGCGACGCCGGGCCCGATCGAGCCGTTCGCGCAAGCGCATTCCGAGATGGCGGCCTCGTTTGCCGCGTTGGCCGAGTGCCTGTTGAACCGTCAAAGCGCCGCTGCCAACCGCTTGCGCTTCGAGGCGCAGACGAATTTTGGCGCGGTATTCCTAAGCGCGGCCAGGCAATACGCGGCCGGTTCGGGTGCGAACGCCTACGCCGACGCGATGCGATCGGCCGGTTTCGCGGGCGTCGCCGCGATGCTCGAGGGTGCCGGGACGCAGGTCGAACGCACGCCGCTCTCGCGCACCGAACGTTCGATCCTCTCGTATCTGGCAAGCGGGATGGACGCTCCAAAAATCGCCGACCTGACCGGGCGGTCCCTCCATACGATCAAGAATCAGCGGCG
This sequence comes from Candidatus Tumulicola sp., assembly GCA_036502885.1. Classification (GTDB taxonomy): domain Bacteria; phylum Vulcanimicrobiota; class Vulcanimicrobiia; order Vulcanimicrobiales; family Vulcanimicrobiaceae; genus Tumulicola. Next base: position 1,934 of record DASXXU010000249.1, on the reverse strand, counting down.
GTCGATCATTAGCAAACTCGGCGCCGGCAACACGGTCGAGGCGGTCGCGATCGCCCGGCGGTTAGGCCTGCTCTAGTCTCGAGCAGTTAATAGCATCTTGGTGTCATGCGCCGCGAATCGGCGAAATTATAAACTTGGCGCAACCGATCTCTCCGTAAGGAATTTGCGCCATGACAACCCTCGCCATCATCCTTCTCCTCGCACAGGCGATCGGCGACATCGTTCCGCCGTATCTTCCGATGCCGGGCAGCCCGTAATCCGCACGATGACGGTGTACGTGGGCGAGCGCCTCGCCCTTTCAGAATTGGCGTCCGTCGTGCGCGACGATGTGGTAAGTCTCGATCGCTGGCCGATTGCCGACTGGATCCATCGCGAAATGCAAGCCGCAGCTCCGCAGCAGGTGATGGACCTGATCGACCGGGCCGTTGCGGACTTTGCTGCCAACGTGTCCGATGAAGACGACTGCGGCGAGCTGATGGGACGATTGGAGTCGTTGCGGGCGCGTTCCCAAGAACTGGTGTGGGAACAAATCGCGACCGGCGGGACGAGCGTCGAAGGCGCGATTCAAACGCTGCACGCGATGGTGCGCGCCACGGACCGGGTGCTCTACGAGCATCTCGAAGCCGTTGGAGCCCTGGCCGGCCGCGTAGCCCGTTCGCTTGGCCTCGATCAGGAAGATGTCGCCCACATCACCGCCGCCGGCAGGTTGTGCGACGTCGGCGCAATCGGTTCGCAGGTTGGATCGCACGCCCAACGTGGCGAACAAATCCTGGCCGACATTCCCGCGCTCTCGCAGTACCGTGGGTGGATTCGATCGCACCACGAGTATCTGGACGGATCCGGAACACCCGACGGTTTGGGTGAGGCCGACATCCCGTTCGAAGTGCGGATCGTGACCGTCGCCGACGACTTCCATTCGATGGTCGCCGCCGGCGGAAGGCTCGGCCTGCGCCCCTTACACGAAGCGCTCGCACATCTGCGTCGCCACTCGGGAACGCGCTACGACGGACGCGCCGTCGCCGCCCTCGAGGAACTGGTTGCGCCGCGCCGGCGCTTTGGGAGCCCCACCGCGGCGTAATCGCACGCAATCTTGCCGGGGTGGGCATGATGAAAAGGCCTCCGTACGCAGTATGGGGGTCTTTTCGTATGTCGAACGTAGCCGGATATGGACAATCGAACGATCGCTCACTCTATCGCCGACGGCCTCAACGGAATCGTCCGGGCCACGCGCGCTTTTGCCCCGGCCGGGGGGCCACCCCAAGTCGAACGTTGGAAAGCCGAAATGACCGAGGCATCGCGCCACGTGTTGCTGGCCTTCGGAATCGATCCCAGTCAACTCAACAATCCGACGATTCCGTGTGGCAACGGATGGAGCGTCGACTGGGTCGGCGGCGATGGCGGCCAATGGGAGGCGCGCCAGGCGTCTACTGGGTGACTTTAGCGATCGAAATGACGGTCTTTCCCGAGCTGGTGGTGATCGTTACGGAGGTCTGATTCTTGCCGGTAGCGCTGAGAACAAACGACGCGGTTTGAACTGGCGCGGTAACGTGGACTTTCTCGCTGCCGGCCGGCAGATTTTTCTGGTACCAGTGGTACACGTCATCGAACGAATCGGTCGTGGATAACACCTTGCCGGTCGCTTGCTGGGTTCCGCCCGCCATCATGCTCGAGCCGGCGGCCTGTACCGTCGCGCCCGGATAGGTCGGGACGTCGCCGGCCGCATCCGAGGATCCGGACATCGCGCCGGCCGCCGTTGCGGAAATTTCGGGTGCCGGGCTAGCGGCCGATTGATCGGCCGGAGCGCTCGCGGCGGCCGTCGTGGTAGCATCGCTGCCGCTTGAGTTGGCGTTTTGGTTGTTGGAGTTTTTGCCGGAGCACCCCGTGCTCAGAACGATCGTCATAGCGGCAACCAGTGCGTAAGTTGAAAAGCGCAT
>DASXXU010000248.1:0-2726 GCA_036502885.1 Candidatus Tumulicola sp. | reverse complement strand
CCGATCTCGAAGCCGCGGTACGTTTCTTCACCGGCAATCCGTTTGCCGCGAGCGACCGCCGCACGCTTTCGATCGGCGGCTCGGCCTTGGTCAAAGTCGCCCGGCGTTTATGGCACTTCGATGACGCTGCACTCAGCGCCGCATACGCACACAGCGGCGACCTGGGTGACGCACTTGGTTCGCTGACGCAAGCGCCGCGCGATACGGTGCTCTTCGCACACGACGATTTGAGCCCGGCCGCTTTGAGCGATGCGTTCGCAAGCATCGCCCATGCTTCCGGAAAGAACTCGGCCAAGCGGCGCGAGTCGTTGCTGGAAGATGTTTTTCGCGCGGCCGAAGACCCGTTCGTGGTTGCGTACGTGGTGAAGATCGTTACCGGCGATCTGCGTATCGGCTTGCGCGAAGGTTTGGTGCTCAATGCGATTGCGTCGGCATTCGATGTCGAACCGGCGGCCGTTCGTCGCGGCTTGATGGTAAGCGGAGATATCGGCACGGTTGCCGTGGCCGCGCGCCACGGCACGTTGGACCAACTCCATGTCGCGTACGGCAACCCGATCGGCTTTATGCTGGCCTCGCCGATTCCGTTCGGGGATAGTTACGCGCAGCTAGCCGGCGAACGTTGGGCGATTGAAGATAAGTACGACGGCATTCGTGCACAAGCGCACGTAGACGGAGAGCGCGTCATGCTGTTCTCACGCACGCTCAATGACGTATCGGCGACGTATCCGGAAATCGTAACGGCTTTCGGAGGGCTTTCGCGACGGGCTATTTTCGACGGCGAGATCGTGGCGATGCGCGACGGCAACGTTCTACCCTTCCGCACGCTACAGGCGCGGATTTCGCGCAAGGATGTCGCCGATGCTCTGCGCGAGGACGTGCCGGTAGCGTACGTCGCTTTCGATCTCCTCGCGGTCGACGACGAGTTGCTCCTGGACGAGCCATACGAGCGGCGACGCGCCCGGCTCGCGAAAGTTCTCGCGCCGAAGCCCAGGCTTGCCGTGGCGCCGTTCGAGATCTTGGGTGACGACGTCGATGCTGCGATCATCAACGAGCGCTTCGCAGCTTCGCGCACACGCGGCAACGAGGGCTCGATGCTCAAACGGCTCGACTCGCCCTATGCACCGGGGCGGCGTGGCAAATGGTGGGTCAAACTCAAACGCGAGCTATCGACGCTCGACGTCGTGGTCGTTGCGGTCGAGTGGGGCCACGGGAAGCGTTCCAAGGTGTTGTCGGACTACACCTTTGCGGTTCGCGGCGACGACGGCGGATTGGTCGCGATCGGCAAAGCGTACTCGGGATTGACCGACGCCGAGATCGCCGAGTTAACGCCGTGGTTTTTAGAACATCGCCTGCCGCGCGAAGCGCAACGCGCGAAGGCGCGCGCTTCCGAGATCCCCGTCGAACCGCAGATCGTGCTCGAGGTGGCGTTCGACGTTATTCAAGTAAGCGAACTGCACGAAAGCGGCTTCTCACTACGTTTCCCGCGTATCGTTCGTATCCGCGACGATAAGCCGGCGGCAGAAATCGACACGCTCGATCGAGTCCGGGAGATTTATGAGGAACAGTTACGACGGGAGAAGATAGAACCATCGCGCTAGGACGACCATAGCTGGATTAAAGCGCCGCCAAAGAACTGTCCCACCATGCGCCATCCTCTTTTTCTAGCATTAGCTGTCTCGATCGCGTTCGTAGCTTGCTCGCCGATCCCGGAGAGGAGCAGCGGATTCGTATCGACCGCCGACACAACCAAACAACGCAACCTCTACGTCGGGGGCGCCGGCTACGTCGACGTATTCGCGCCCGAGCAAACGCAGCCGCAACGAGTACTCACTGATAAGGTTGGATATGCCAACTCGCTGCCGTTTGACTCGCACGGAAACTTGTACGTATTTGGAACCCGACAGCGAAGCATACAAATCTTCCCTCCCGGCGCGACGAAGCCCGTGCGGAAGATCACACGCGGAATAGAATCGCCGCTCTTTCTAGCGACCGACCCGGACGATAACCTCTACCTTAGCGAAGAAAACCAAATCGGCACACTGGTGTATCCATACGGCAAAAGCCGCGCCTCCTATAAAATACGGGAGTTCGGCTTTCAACTATTATTCGACAGTAAGGGCTATCTGTATCTAGCAAACACCGGTAAAATTTATGAATACCCACCTGGCGCGACGCAGCCGTCGCAAGTCCTACAACTTGACGGCGGCTACTCGTTAACGCAAATCGCACTCGACAGCAACGATGCCTTGTATGCTTCGGTCTATCAGAATGCTGAAATCGTGAAGTTCGCGCCGCGCAGCAGCACGCTTATCGGCGTCGTCGCAAAGGATGCTCCGTTGCCGAAAGCACTATTCGTAGATTTGAAAGGGCACATTTTCTGCGCCTGCCAGGGCAGCGTAAACGAATACTCCCCCAGCGGAAAGCTCATTCGGAAAATTACGAATGGACTCGATGGAGCGGTGGCGCTGGAAGTCGATTCCTCCGATGTGCTCTATGTCGCGAACATTACTAACGGTACCGTCACCGAATACGTCCCGGGCTCGAAATCGGTGTTCCAAACGATTTCAAATGTCGTAGGTGTTTCGGCGCTCGCCTTCGGTCCGTGAGACGAGCGCCTTAGGCCACGATCTACAGCGGTTGGCCGTCGTCGCTCTTGCCCAGGATAAACGGGCGGAGTAGCGGTAACGGCGGATCGCCGCGCGACAGCAGCTCGTTGTGGAACTTCT
>DASXXU010000247.1:0-9453 GCA_036502885.1 Candidatus Tumulicola sp. | reverse complement strand
GCGGGCACGCGGCTTCGAACTATGGGTCAAGCGAGCCGGGTTCACGCTCGATACGAACTACGTCAAAGCGTATTCGGGAAGCGCCGCGCAGTTCGCGCTGAACGATCTCAACGCCGCGGCGCAGGCGGCAGGGCATCTCTTTCCGGTTGGGTATATCCCGGACTTCACGGCCAATGTATCGTACGAAGCCGATTTCTTTCACAAGCGCGTGCGGATCGCGCCGCAGCTTTCGTACGAATCGGGCTACCCGTACGGTAACGGTACGGACGTTTGGATCTTCGACGCAAAAGGCAGACCGGTCCAAGTTAAAAACGACAACTACCTCAATCCTGGCTACAACTACTACTTCCTACGTAACCCGAATTGCCCATTGAATCAAGCACCCGGTCAGGTGAGCGGAAAGCCGGGTTGCGTCGCGGGTTTCAATCCATACATCGCAAACCTCGGCGGCGGCGAAGGAGCCGATCCGAACTCGTTGCGTTCGACGCCGCAGTTGTTCACCAATCTGCACATCGAACAAGACCTTTCGCCTCAGCTAATGGCCTCGATCGATATCGTCAACCTCTTCGGCATCGATACGCCGCAGCAGTTGATCGGCAACCAATACTTGATCGGACCGCCCGGATACACCGGCGGAAATCCCATCTGGTCGAAGTACTACGCCCAACAAGTTTGCGGCGGTCCATGCCCCAAAGGAACGTCGTATCCGTACGGAAACGGCATTCCCACCAACCTGTTCGTCGGCACGCCGGTGGGGCAAAACGCTATCCGGCAATCGGTTCCGTGGACATACGGAACCCAGGGATACATGCCGCTCGGCTATCCGATGGCGCGCACGGTCGAGTTCCGTTTACGCTACCGGTTGAAGTAGCCCTTAGATTAAGCGCTGGTCGACAGCGCGGCTTGTAGCGTTCGGAGCGAATGCAGCGACCGCGGGTTTCCGGTCAAGCGCACGTTGCAATCCAGCGCGCGCAGCTCGAGCAACGGGCCGGCGTCTCGCGATAACTCGATCGCCCGTTCGCTGCAGCGCCGCGCTTCGGCACCACGTTCCAGGCGGCTCAGCGCCATCGCTTCGGCAACCTTCGCGCGTCCGATGACCCGCGGCCAGCGTTGCGAACGCTCTTGCACCGCGCGCGCCAAGTCGACCGCCGGCTCGAGCCGCCCGGTCAGCGCAAACGCTTCGGCTCGAGACACCGCCAAAGCCTGACGCACGGTGAAGGCGTTGCAACTCGAGCGATCCGCCAGCGCGATCCATTCGAGCGCCGCGTTGCCATCGCCGCGATGCACGTCGATGCGTGCCAGGCTCGACAAGACCACCAACCGGTCGAGCTCGCTCCCAAAGAGATCGATTAATGCCCAAGCTTCGAGCGCCTCGTGTTTTGCTTCGTCCAAACGGCCGAGCGTGAGCAGATGCGATGAGATGGCCTGTAATCCCAACCGTAAACCGCGCACGTCGCCTTGACGTGCGGTGTCGGCGGCGATCGCGCGCGCGTCGAGCAGTGCCGATCCGACGCAATCCGCGTGCAGCGCTTTCAATCCCGAAGCGCGTATCCGCACATCGACCGGCAAACGCCGGTCGTGCAAGCGAAACCGCTGCGTAAGTTTTCCGGCCTCGTCTACCGCGGCGCGCGCCGCCTGCACGTCGCCTTGGCCGAACTGCAAGGATGTTTCTTGAACCAACGCTTTGACCAACGTGGACGCTAACGCCGCGTTTCCGCGTTCGATGCTTCGACGCAATCGCACGATCGATGCGCGACGCAGTTCCGGCGATTCCGGCGATCCCATGCAGTACGCGGCTTCGTAATCCGCCAGCTCGCATTCGGCGCCGATCGTTTCGCGCAGCCGGACATCCGAATCGTCGACCAATTCCCTGGCTTGCGCGGCCGTCGCGCGGGCTGCGGCGAACGTACCGTTTTCGATCTCGAGTTCGGCGCGCAAACACAACGCTCGGGACGCGTCCTCGCGGTTGCCGGTGCGCGCGAGCGCGTCGGCCATCGCGGCGGCGCGGGCATACTGTCCTCCATCGCGCAACACTTCGATCGCGAGAAATCGTGGATCGACGCCGGCGGCCGCTTTAGCGGCCAGCCGCTCTTCCAAGGCCAACGTGAAACGTTCGCGCGCTTCGCGCAAGTCGCGATAGAACTGGCTGCGCGACAAACCGACGTCCTTCGCGATCGCGTCGTGCGGCTCGCCGTCGACGTCGCTGCGGCGCAAAACGTCGAAACGCCGGCTTGCGTTGGTTTCGGAAGAAAGTTCGGCCAGCACGTTTTCGATGTCGGCCGCGAGTTGGCTGGGCGCGTACGAATCGTCGCCGTTGAGTTCGCGAATTGCCGGCTTGGCTCGGCGCAGTGCGTTGCGGCTCTTCGCGCTACGCAACAACGTGATGGCAGCGCGCCGTTTCGCGCTCGAAGGGTCGAGCATGGGACTAACTCGGGACCAGGACGGCTAGCAAATCGCGAACCGTTCGAAAACATTGCGTTTCAACGAGACCGCCGATCCAAAGGGAGAGACCGACCATGACACGATTTATGGGTTTGACACGTACGGCAGCCGCCGCCTGCGCCGCAGCCGCCTTGGCCGCAGGTTGTTCAGGTACGCCGTCGCAAACCGCCGGCGCGTTCGCGCCGTCCGCATCCTCGATGCGGCCAAGCTCAGCAACCTACCGGCCGATGGTCGACGCGCGCGGCGTGATGTCCCAACTGCCGCAAGGATTTCAGCCAAACGGCCTGCGCCGGCTGTGGTTGCGTCCCGCGCCGGACGCCGTGAAGGTCAGCGTTGCGGTCGCTCAGTTCGGCGGTTCGAGCGTGCTGTGGTTCGACAAGATCAACAACAAGAAGAACGATCCGCCGTCGATTTGCCAGCCGGCCCAATCGACCAACGGTATACGCGTCGACCGCGGGCGCAATCTTTGGGTGCCCAACGGCATCACCGACACGGTCACCGAGTACGCTCCGAACTGCGGTGCGGCCGAACTGACCATCAACGATTCGACCGGCGAGCCGGCCGATATCGGATTCGACCGGAGCAATAACGTTTACGTTCTCAACATCAACGATCACACCGGTCCGGCGACCGTCGAGGTGTATAGCAAGACCGGAAAGCACGAACGTACCTTGAGCGACCCGTCGTTCGCGGCGTTGTTCGGCGTGAACAGCGACCAGCAAGGCAACGTATACGTTTCGAATCTCACCACCCAAAACTCCGGAAACGTCGTCGAGTTTCCGAAGGGCAAAATGCCTGGGACCGTTCTTTCGAGCATCCACCTCGGTTTGCCGGGCGTTCCGGCATTCGATTCGAAGGGCAACCTGATCATCACCGACTGGGAAGCGTTGACGCTCGATGTGTTCAGGCCGCCATACACGGGTGCGCCGACGACGTCGCCGATCGAAGGTTCCTCGATTTGGTGTCCGCTCGGCCCCAAAGAGAATCGCGTGTATTGCGGCGATGCCGACAACGGATCGATCGACGTGTTCAAATATCCGGGCGGAAAGTATCTCTACAGCTATACCGCGGATCTATCGCCGAGCGCGTTGGTAACCGGCGTCGCACCGTCACCGGCGTGGGCATATTGGAAGTAGCGCGCTCGTAGGACGCACGGCACCGGCGGCCGAAGCCGAACCGGTGCCAATGTCCGTACCAAAATCATATGCCGTCCTTGCATTGACGGCTCTGCTGTGCGCCGGGGCTGCGCCCGCGCATCCAATCGCAACGCCGGCGCCGGAACCAGCTTCTCCGGCGGTGGCCGACGCGGTGACGCATCACTCGGTTAGCGTCGGTTCCCGAACGCTCGACTATACGGCTCGTGTCGGAACGATCCAGTTGCTCGACGGAAAGGAGCAACCGATCGGCGACATGAGCTACGTCGCGTATACGCTCGACGGGGCCACGCCGGCCACGCGTCCGGTCACGTTTTTTTATAACGGTGGGCCGGGCAGCTCGACGATGTGGCTGCACATGGGTTCGTTTGGGCCGATGCGCGTCGTAACGACGAACGGGCAGATGAACGGCCCGCCGCCGTACCGCATCGTCTCCAACGAAAGCACGTTGCTCGATCGTTCGGATCTCGTTTTTATCGATATGCCGGCGACCGGTTTCGGACGCATTTACGGACAAGGCAAACCGTCGGATTTCTTCGGGATCGATAAGGACGTCGATGCGTTCGCGCAGTTTATCGAACGCTACATCTCGACGTTCGGCCGCTGGAATTCGCCCAAGTTTCTGTACGGTGAAAGCTACGGAACGACGCGCTCCGCCGCGCTGGCGGATCAGCTCGAAGAGGGCGGCATCGCGCTCAATGGCGTCGTCTTGCAATCCTCGATTCTCAACTTCGGTTTGAGCCGTGGAAGCCCGATCGGCGGACCCGATAACGGCTTTATATTGGATTTGCCGACGGAAGCGGCGACCGCGTGGTATCATCACGCGCTTCCTAACCCGCCCGCTTCGCTCGACGCGCTGCTGCCGCAAGTCCAACAGTTTGCGCTCGGCGAGTATTCCGACGCGCTCTCGCGCGGCTCGACCCTCGACGCGGGAACGTACAACGATGTCGTTGCCAAGCTGCATCGGTACACCGGTTTGTCCGACGCGTACATTCGCAATTCGAACTTGCGGGTTCCGTATCCGCGCTTTCAAGCCGAAGTGTTGCGGGATCAGGCTACCCTGGTCGGCCGCCTCGACTCGCGTTTTCAGATGGAGACGCTCGACGGCTTGGCCGATCGCGCCGACGACGATCCGACCGAAGCGGCGATCAACGGCCCGTTCACCGCGGCCGTGAACGACTATCTACGCGGAGCGCTCGGATACAGAACGCCGCTGCTTTACCGCTCGAACGCCTACGACATCATCCAACAAGCCGGCGGCTGGAAAAACCAGCACGATGGCAACGCCGTGATCGACGTTACGCCCGAACTGGCCGGCGCGATGACGTTCGATCCGCACCTGCAAATCTTTTCGGCGAACGGCTTCTACGATTTCGCGACGCCGTACTTCGCCACCGAGTTTACGCTCGATCACCTAGGAATCGGACCGAACTTGCAGCGCAATATCACGTACGGCAACTATCCAACCGGCCACATGATCTACCTGGTGCCGTCGGCGTTGACCCAACTGCACGACGATTTGGAACGCTGGTACGCATCCGCGTTGGCGAGGCCGCAAACGTGATGTCGCGCAAGATTTTGGCGGCAGCGCTTGCGGGCATCGCGCTCCTGGGTGCGGTGCGGCACACGCGCAAGACGACGGAATCTAGCGGGCCGGTCAACGTGCCGGCGGGCTACGTAATTCCCGACGCCGTAACGCATCATTCGTTGCTGCTGAGCGGCAAGCGCATCGCGTACACGGCGCGCGCCGGAACGATCACGTTGCGTGACGACGACAACCACCCGACGGCGACGATGTTCTACACCGCGTACACGCGCGACGGCGTCGATTCGGTCAAGCGCCCCGTGACGTTTTTCTACAACGGCGGTCCGGGAAGTTCGACGATTTGGCTGCGCATGGGTTCGTTTGGGCCGGTGCGTGCGGTAACCGGCGAGAACGGCACGATCACACGTCCGCCGCCCTACCATTTGGTCGATAACGCGTATTCGCTGCTCGACGCGAGCGATCTGGTCTTCGTCGACATGCCGGCCAGCGGTTACGGCCGCATCCTGCCGGGCACCGATGCGAAGACGATTTTTGGGACCGACAACGACGTTCGCGCGTTCGCCGATTTCGTCGAGAGCTACATTACACGGTTCGATCGCTGGAACTCGCCCAAGGTGCTGTACGGCGAGTCGTACGGCACACCGCGCACGGCGATGCTGGTCGATACGCTCGAAACCGACGGCGTCGGCATGAACGGCGTCGTGCTACAATCATCGATCCTCAACTACGCGCTGGCTTCGCGCGAGACGTTTGGCGCGACCGGCACGGACGATTGGCAGTACGTCTTCGCGTTCCCGACCGAGGCCGCCACCGCATGGTATTACCACGCGGTTCCGGGCGCGCCGTCCAGCCTGGACGCATACATGCACGAGGTTACCGAGTTCGCGATGGGCGACTACCGTCGTGCGCTCGACGCCGGCGACTCGATCCCGCAGGCGACCTTCGATGACGTTGTCCGGCGCATGCACCACTATACCGGCATTTCGGAACAGTACATTCGTAACGCGAAGTTGCGGGTGTCCGGCGAGCATTTTCTGATGGAATTCCGCCGTTCGCAGGGCAAGATCGAAGGCGCGTACGACTCGCGCTACCAGCTGTTCTCGCTGGACCGTGCGGGCGAGTACCCGGATAACGAGGCGACCGGCGCATCGATGGACACGCCGTTCATCTCGCTGGGCAATCAGTATCTGCGCGAAACGCTGAACTACCGCACGAATCTTCCGTATCGCACCTCGGCGTATGCGGCGATCGGCAAAACGGGACCGTGGGATTTCAAACACAACGGATCGCCGGTGCTCAACACCACGCCCGATCTGGCCGACGCGATGACCATCAATCCATATCTGCGCGTGTATTCGGCCAACGGCTACTACGATTCGGTGACGCCGTTCTTAGCGACGGTGTACGCGCTCGATCACCTCAACCTGGCGCCGTCACTGCAGCGCCACATCTCGTACGGCTTCTATCCGGCCGGCCACATGATGTACCTAAACGTCGTCGCTCTGGCGCGCTTGCACTCGGATCTCGAGCGCTGGTACGCCGGATTGCAACAACGATGATGACACGCCGAGTTCTCGCGATCGCGGCGGTTCTGGCGATCGCTCCGGCCGCCGCGCCGGCCGGCGATGCGCAGATCGAGGCCGACTATCTGCAGATTCCAACCGCGGCCGGCGCATCCGCCAGTTCGCGGGTGCTCGATTCGGTCATGCACTACGCCGGAACGCCGGGCGACTATCGCATGGCCGTCTACATGCGCGACACGATGCGCAAGTACGGCCTGAAGGCGACGATCGAATCGTTTTCCGCGACCGTGTACACGCCGCGAATTCTGCAACTGCAACTGCTTGCGTCGCCGGTCGTTACCTTCGATTTACACGACGAAAAGATTGCCGCCGATCCCGACGGATCGCGTCCGGACGCGGGGTTGCCGTTTAACGCCGGAAGCGGAAACGGCGATATCCGCGCGCGCGCCGTGTACGTGAGCCGCGGTTTGGAAACGGACTATCAGACGTTGGCTCGTGCCGGCGTCGTGGTGAAAGGACGCATCGCGATCGTTCGCTACGGCGCGGAGTATCGCGGTAACCTCGCATCCCGCGCGGCGGCGCACGGCGCGGCTGGCGTAATTTTTTACAGCGATCCAAAGGACGACGGTTACGGGAAAGGCCGCGTCTACCCGAACGGACCGTACCGCCCGATGGGCGTCGTGCAGCGCGGCACCGTGTCGAAAGAAAGTGAAGCGTTACCGATTCCGGTGCTTCCGGTTACGGCATACACCGCCGCCAAGCTGCTGGCGAATTCAACCGGCGTTTTCGGGCCGCCGGGCTGGGCCGGCGATCTGCATTTGCGCTACACCGTCGGCACGACGAGCAATCCGGTGCACCTGCACGTCGAGATGAACGCACGGCGAACGACGTTGTGGAACACGATCGGCGAGCTGACCGGCAGCAATCCCTCGCAAATTGTCATCCTCGGCGGCCACCGCGACGCGTGGGTGTATGGCGTCACCGACGATGGTTCGGGCATCTCGACGTTGTTGGAGGTCGCGCGCGGCCTCGGCCACCTCGCCGCGAATGGTTGGACCCCGAAGCGCACCATCCGTATCGCCGGATGGGATGCCGAAGAAATCGGCGAGCTCGGTTCGAGCGCGTACGTTGCGGCTCATCTGGACGAACTGCGCGCCGGGTGCGTTGCGTATCTGAATACCGACGAAGCCGCGTCCGGACCGACGTTCGGCGTCGCTGCGGCCGGTGCGCTCAACGCCGTGGTAGGTTCGACGGTAACACAGGTACTGCACATAAATAATCCCGAGATCGATGCGCCGGCCGGAGGTTCCGATTTCGAATCGTTCGTGTACAAACTTGGAACGCCGGTCGTCGATATGGGCTTTTCCGGACCGCTCGGCACCTATCACTCGCCGTACGACGATTATCGTTACGCATCGTTATATGCCGATCCGGGTTTCGTGCACCACCGCGCGATCGCGCAAACCATCGGATTGATGGCGATCCGTCTGGCCGACGCTCCGGGATCTTCGTACCGCTTCGCTCCATACGTCGCGTCATTACGCGACGGGCGCAAGACGATGGACCGCGACGCGGCACGCGCGACGTTGACGGTGGGCACGGGATTGTCGGATGCGATCGAGCGCTTCGCATCGGCAGCGCAAGCCTACGATGTCGCGGGCCGCGTCGGCGCGCAAGCGCTGCAAGCCGCGCAACGTCTCGATCTGGTGGCCTATTCGGCAAACGGGTACGCTAGCGTAGCGTTTCCGGCTATCGCAAAAGCTATCGCGACGAAGTCGCAAGCAAACGTGGACGCCGCGGTGCAAGCGACGAGCCAGGAGCTCGACGCGATAACGGATCTGCTCACGCCCGCGCGGTAGCATGCGGCTGCGAGCTGCGGCGGTCTGCTCGATTCTGGCGTTGCTGCTGTGGCCGTACGCCGGCCGTTCGCAAGGCATTTCCGCCGCGGCCGGTACGCCGCCGGTTTCGCGAGCCGAGCTCGGCATCCAGTTGACGGCCGTCGGCGGCCCGTACTGGTTCGAACGCACCCGCAAGCGGTATTTTTCGCCGGCGGTGATGGACGACATCCGCGACGGTTTGCATGCATCCTTCGTGCGCATCGGTTGGTTTCCTAACTATTTGCGACTCGAGCGCATCGCGTGGCGGCGCGAGGACGAAGCGCTCGACACGATTTGCACGTCCGGTCTGCACGTGATGTTTCTGCTGCCGAGCCCCAAGGACGATCCGAAAGGCAACGACGATCTGCAGCGTTCGATCGGCGCGTTTTTGGATCGCTACACGCATCGCGAGTTCGGATGCATTCGCTGGGTCGAAGCCGGAAACGAATCGGATTTGGTCGCTAACGGATTTAAGAGCGTCGACGACTACGCAGCGTACTACGAATCGGTCGCGCCGATCGTGGCGTCTTACGGGCTAAAGGTGATTACCACCGGGGTTTCGGGCGAGGATCGTCCCTGGACACAGCGCTTGTCGGAGATTCTGCACGCCGCCGATCCCGTGCCGTCGATTGCCGGGTACGGTTTTCATCCGTACGGTGTCGAGCCCGCGCAAATGGCTGCGGCAACGCTGGCGATGCGTGAGGCGGCGGGTGCGCTGGATAACGGTTTGCTGCCCGAGGTATACGTTACCGAAATAGGCGAACGGCGCGCCGGCGATCTCTACCGAACGATCGTGGCGCTGTCGCCCGTCACGCCCACGATCGCGCTTTACGAATACTTACCGCAGGCGGGCGAGGACGAGACCTATGCGATCAAAAGCAATCCGTCGTTATACGCTGCCGTCGTGCGCG
>DASXXU010000246.1:0-10808 GCA_036502885.1 Candidatus Tumulicola sp. | reverse complement strand
TCACATGACCGACCAGTTCCCGAACGATGAGATCATCGGCATGCGGCGTCCGATCGTACACATTTGGTCCGCCGGGCTCGATGCGAACAATCGTGACCAGCTAACAACCCTCGCTAGCAATTTAATTAAAAATATCGGCGTAACGCTGGAAGGGTTCGTCGAGGGTCAAGTCTTCGAATCGGACGACGGAAAAAGCATGATCGTCATCACGAGCTGGAAGACGCGTCACGAATGGGCCAGCGCGCTTTGGAATCAAAAAGTCGATCAGCTGCTGGAGGCGGTCGAGCGCAGCTCGAAGATTTCCGACGTGATCTGCTATTCGATATCAACGGTCTCGTCAACGAAGGCCTGAACGCGCTTGCTGCGATTCGTCGCCGTAGCACTCGCGGTTACGGCGCTCCTCGGCGCGTCCCGGCCGCCGGCGGATCAAGCGCTCCGCGCATCGTTGGAACGAGACCTCAACCAATACTTGAGCGCGCGCTCCGGAATCGAACACGTCACGGCGATTTCGCTGAGCGTGAGCCTGCACGGGCAACCGGCGAACATCAACCTCACGGCCGGTCGAACGAACATTTCGGGCGGTTCGCCGATAACGCCGAGCGATCTTTGGCAAATCGGCAGCAACACGAAAGCCTTCACCGCCGCCATTATCCTTCAACTGGAAGCGGAAGGCAAACTCACGATCGATCAGACGGTTGGGCGGTGGCTTCCGCAATATCCGGCCTGGAAGACCGTAAAGATCCGTCGACTTCTGAACATGACCAGCGGCATCCCCAGCTACGACCAGGTCCCGAGCATGCTGCGTGATTATGCCATGAATCCCCGCCGGGACTTTACGATCGCCGTGTTGATCGACTACGTGTATCCCGGCCACCCGCATGCGCCACTGCCAACGACCGGCTACAGCTATTCGAATACGAACTATCTCTTGGCCGAGCTCATCATCGAACGCGCGAGCCACGACACATACGCTCATCAACTCAATACCCGATTCTTGCAAGGCAACCTCGGGTTGATGTCGTCGTACTACTCGGGTGAACGCTACCCGGCGGCCGTGCAGGAGCGTATGGTGCCCGGCTACTTCTTCGCTCGAGTCGACGACGCGCCGCTCGCGCCGCTCTTTGGCACGGATGTTCGCGACTACAGCGTCTCGTGGATGAAAGCTGCCGGCGGGATCGTTTCCACGCCCGAAGATCTGACGCGCTGGGCGCGCGCGCTATACACTGGGCCCATGCTCGCGCCGAAACAACGCGCCGAACTGCTGACCATCGTGTCGCTCAAGACCGGCAAACCGATTGCCAAGACGGGCCTGCACGATTCGGGCGGATTTGGGTTAGGCGTCGGTCAGACCACCGTCGCGCAGATGGGGACGGTCTGGTCGTACGAGGGTTCGACCTTCGGATATCGCGTATTGCACTTCTACTTTCCACGCCAAGACGCGGTAATCGCGTTCGGATTGAACAGCGATCCCGATCACAAGGAAGATCATGCCGGCAAGCTCGCGTTGTCGCTCTACGAAACATTGCATACGGCCGGGAAACTCTAAAGCTAATGACTGACAAGAAAGTGGTGGTGATCACCGGAGCCTCGCACGGCATCGGCGCCGGCCTGGTCGATGCGTACCGCAGCGCGGGGTTCAGAGTGGTAGCGAACGCGCTAGATATCGGGCCGAGCACGGATCCAGATGTGCTAAACGTCGCGGGCGATATCACCGACCCCGCTACCGCCGATCGCATCATGAGCGAGGGCGTCGACAAATTCGGCCGCGTCGACACCTTGATCAACAACGCAGGAGCATACATTTCAAAACCGTTTACGCAGTATACGCAAGCCGACTGTAACGTAATGCTATCGACCAGCCTGGCGGGCTTCTTCTACATCACACAACGCGTGTTGAGCCGGATGGAAGCCCAGGGCTCCGGACACGTCGTCACCATCACGGCGACCGCTGCGGAGCAGCCCGTCAAGGGCGTGCCGGCGGTTCTCGTCTCGATGGTAAAGGGCGGACTAAATTCGGCGACCAAGTCGCTGGCGATCGAATACGCATCGCGCGGCATTCGGGTCAACGCGGTATCGCCAATCATCATCCGCACGCACCCCGAAGCCGCATACGACGGATTGGAATGGCAGATTCCGTTGGGGCGAATCGGCGAGATCGGCGACGTTACGGCAGCGGTAATGTATCTCGAAAACGCTTCGTACGTTACCGGCGAGATCTCGCACGTGGACGGCGGGCAAAGCGCCGGTCATTGGTAGCATGAAGGGCATCACCGTCGCTCTTTGCTTGGTAATCGCTTTGGTCGGCTGCTCCCATCCGTTCACGGGGAGAGTCGACTTTCAAGCGCCCCACGGTTGGACGCATTCGAACGATCCGACCGCCGGCGAGACGTGGATCAAACCCGACGGCTCGAATCAATCGATAATGGCGCAAACGGCGAACGCGCCGCTGCCTCCACGGGAGCCGGGTTGGAAAGACATCCAGATCTGCGGTCACCACCCAGCCGTGCTCATGTTTCAGCGAAACGACTCGGGCCAACTCTGGGAGGGCGTAAGCACCAACTGGAATGGCCATCGTTACATGGTCGTGTACGCGCGTCCAGCCTCAACGCCGGCCGACCCGGCTGCCGAAGCAGCCATTCGGACGATCTGCCTTAAACGAAACTAGGCCTTACTGGCCGGCGCGAACGCACGTATCGACGGAATTGATCGTCTTACCGCTCATTTGAAACGTAGCGTGCGTCGTATACTTCGTATCGGAAACGCGATCGAACGTTGGCGCGATGCTTGCATCGGGATAGACGCTGCGGTAAGCGATGTGATTGGGGTCGCTACCGGCGCCGCGCATTACCGTGGCAGCCCCATGGTCGTCGAGAACGATCGCCGTCCAGCTTTGATGCTGCGCATCGTAACCGATCAGTTCTTCATCCCCGCCGCTGCCCCACGAAGTGACCTGTCGCAACGTGTTTCCGTCACGATCGAACGAATAGATCGAGCTGTACGACATATGTATCGCACCCGCGTCATACGTGCAGTTCCAGGTACCCACCAGATATTGCAATGATGCAAGCGGTGACGCGGGTGCCGCAGCAACCAGTGTCAACGCGGCAAACATAACGAACTTACGCACGTTTCGAGTCCCTCCGATAGCTGTTTATTTTTTGAGCAACAGGTAGCAAGGGTTAGTGCTTCCCGTTCGCTTGCGGAGTGTCTTTCCAACCTAGGACTAGGGGCGGCTGTAAATGGGACAAGCCTTCTCGAATAAGAGCAGACCGTGCTGTCCGGCGGCCCATCCCTGCGTAAACTGCACGACCGAGACGACGACAAACAGCGCCACGAGCACGAGCAAGATCGGCGTAAAATCGAATCCGGACGTCGACGGTTTCCAGAACTTCATCAGACCCACACTACTATAACGTTTCGACGCCCGGTTCGGATGCACGCGAGGCGTGCGCAGAGGCTATCCGGCGCGCGACATGGCGTCCACATCGATCACGGCTTGCGCGAAGGGCTGCGGGGCCTCCTGTGGCACGTCGTGGCCGATCCCATTGAAGATTCTGTGCGCGTACTTGCCGGTGAACTTCGCCCGATAGGCCGTGCCGGGCGCGTTCGCCCCGTCAAAATCGCTCGCGATGGTGATCGTGGGGACGCCGATCGTTGGGCTTAACCGCAGCTTCGCCTCGATGTGCTCGTATTGAGGCTGGTTCTTGATCAGGTTTATGCGCCAGCGGTAGTCCGAGATGACGATCGAAACGTGGTCCGGATTATTGAAGGCCGCCGCGGTTCGATCGAACGTCGCATCGCTGAAATGCCAGTTCGGCGAAACGATGCTCCAAATGAGCTTCGCAAAATCGTGCCGGTACTTGGCGTAACCCAGCACGCCGTTTTCGGTCGCGAAGTAGTATTGATACCACCACCCCAGCTCGGCCTTCGGCGGCAGCGGTAACACGGTCAGCTTGCGATTCGTAATCAAGTAACCGCTAACGGCGACGAGTCCCTTACAACGCTCCGGCCAGAGCGCGGCGATAATCGCGACTTCCCGCGATCCCCAATCGAAACCGCCGAAGATCGCACTCTTGATTTTCAGCGTGTCCATCAGTGCGATGGTATCCAGAGCTTCAGATCCTTGTTGACCGCTTCGTGGTGTCTGGCTCGAAAGAAACGTCGTCGTACCGTAGCCGCGTAAAAATGGAACGATGACCCGATATCCGGCCGCCGCTAATATCGGCGCGACATCGACGTAGCTATGAATATCGTATGGCCAGCCGTGGAGGAGGATCACAACGGTGCCGTTTGCGGGGCCGACCTCGGCGTATCCGACGTTTAAGAGACCCGCCTTCGTCTGCTTGAGCGAACCAAACGATGTGTGCGTCCCCTCCTGCGGGGTAAGGGTTGTGGTCGTGTTCGATTCTGCGCTACTGGATTGTGCGTTCGCGGCTCCCAGCGTTCCTAACTGAGCCGCCGCGAACGTCATGGCCGCAGCGCCGAAGAAGCCACGACGATCGAGATTACGGTTTTCCGGCATGTAACGTACCTCCAAAGAATCAACAGTAGCACTAGCATCCCGCAAACGAAAGAGCGCCGGTCAAACCGGGAGCTGCACCTCGGCGCCGAAAACTTCCGGCATGCCAAACGTCCGTCATTCGACCGTCCGAGTCGGACCTGCCAACGTCTTCTTCCGCGAAGCCGGCACGCGGGGACAGCCGATTCTTCTGCTGCTACACGGGTTCGCAAATTCGTCGCACTACTTCCGGCACTTGATGCCGAAGCTCGCGAGCCGATTTCATTTGATCGCGCCGGATCTGCCGTCGTTCGGATTTACAACCGTCGACGATGGCGCACGGTACCAATATACCTTCGCCGGCCTAACGGAAACGATGCATGGTTTCGTCGATGCACTGTCGCTGCGCCGGTTTGCGATGTACGTGTTCGATTACGGCGCACCCGTCGGCTTCAATCTGGCGGTCGCGAATCCGGACAGCATCACCGCGATCATCTCGCAGAGCGGGAACGCATACGAAGACGGCCTGGGCGACGCGCCTTGGGTTCCGTTGCGCGATTATTGGAAGCAGCCTTCCCCCGAGATCCGAGAAACGATCAAGCAGCGCATGTCGTTGGACGGGGTCAAAGAATCGTATTGCGATGGCGCTAGCGATCCGGCTACGATCGACCCGGAGGCGTATTGGTTGGATGCGGCGTTGCTGGCGCGCCCGGGGATGATGGATATCCAAGCCGATCTCAAGCTCGACTACAAATCCAACATCGCGCGTTATCCGCTATATCAGCAATTTCTCCGAACGAAACGGCCGCCGCTGCTCGCAATGTGGGGCAAAAACGACCCGTTTTTCATTCCACCCGGCGCCGAGGCGTTCAAACGCGACGTTCCAAATGCGGACGTACGATTCGTGGATGCCGGTCACTTCGCGCTCGAAACGAACGTTGATGACTATGCTTCGGCAATCATGAACATGACGTTTGACACGTGACGCGCTAGGCTAAATGATAGCGTTCTGCTCGCGACGGTTCTGGTGGCCGCAGCCCAAGAACCACCTGCGCCCGATTCTTGGCTCCGCAGGCGGTGCCGCTCGGGTTTACTACGCGACGGAATGTCCGGCGCAAGACAATTCCGAGCTCGCCTTTCCCGTGACGTTTCTACAACAGGTTCGGGGATGCGACTATCTCCCAAGATCGTTCCGGAATGCTTGCGATTAGCATCGGAAGCATTTCTACCACGCTACTGCAAAGCAAACTACTGCAGATTTCGCTAGATTCAAGGGGCCGGCGTTACGGATCGTTTGCGGTCGCGCAAATTACATTCGCTGCGCTCAGTTATGCGAAGCAGAACGGGCTGCCGTTCGCATTTGTACCTCGGCTACGAATCGTTGACATCATAGTACCGCCGGTCGAAGGTCCCGCTCGCCTACCGGCGGAGATGCGGAACGTAACGGTGGATGCCACGTTAGATGCCGTTGCACGAGCCTTCCAAGGCGTCGTCACATACGGCGCGTGCACCATGCCGAACGGCGAGAATAGGCTCGATATCAACTTCGAACCCGGGGCCTAGACTGAAAGCGGCTTTCAGTAAGGCATAACGACAAAAGTCCTGGAACGAGCGACTTGTTTTCTGGATAGTTAGGCGCATCTAACATTTGTTTTCGGCATTCCGAAAACCACCGGGAGGCCATCCACGATGCGGGCGCCGTCGATACTTCTGATCCTGGTGGTTCTCTTTGCTGGAGCGATTTCTCCGGCAAGCGCCGCCCGGGCGACCGGCAGCGCGACCGGCAAGGTAGCCTCGGACGACGGAACCCCGATTCCCAACGCAACCGTCAGCTTGGCCGGAAACGGCCCCCTGGTATCGACGACGACCGACGCGAGCGGAAGATTCGCATTTGTAAATCTAAAGCCGGGAACGTACACGCTCTCCGCCTCGGCACGTGCATACGCAACGGTGCAAGGCCGAACGATCCAGATCGTGGCGAGCGCGCCCGCGTCGTTGGAGCTAGTGCTTTCTCGTGCGCAAGCATCTTCCCTAACCGTGATCGGCGAGGTTCGATCCAACGGCGGGAACGCGTTGTCGACGGCGTCGGCACCAGTCGTCCAGATCAATGCGCAGGCGTACGCCGCGCAAGCCGTACCGGCCGTCAGCGATATCTTGCAGAATCAAATGTCGACGACCGTCGTTCCGGTTCTCGGCGGAGGCTTGAACGCTCCGCAGGTCGTCGCTTTGCGTGGTCCGGATCCCAGCGAAACGCTGGTCGAGGTCGACGGTCATCAAATCAACAGCGGAAATACGGGGGACTTCGATCTCTCTTTACTCGACCCGGCGCAGTTGCAAAGCGTCGAAGTCGTCTACGGTATCGCGCCTTCATCGTTGTTTGGACCGAACACCCTTGGCGGCGCGCTGAACGTTCGCACGTTGGAACCGACGACGACGCCGCAAACGCTCGTTCGCTTTTCGAGCGGCTCGTACGACACGTTCATGCAAACGATACAAGCAACGGGCACGGATAACCGCTGGGGCTACGCGTTTTCGCTGCATCGCTACACCTCCGGCGGCCAGCTCGACAACTATGCCTTTCCGTACCTGAACGCGGCCGGCACGAAGATCGCCGGCTACGCGCCGATCGGCAACGACATGTGGGCTTCGTCGGCAATCGCCAAACTGCGCTACTCCTTTACAAATGGCGGCTTTGTCGGCATTACCATTCGCGACCAGGCGGTGAACCGCGATCTTTCGGGCGTTCTCTCGGCTGGGCCACCTCCGGGCGGGCCGGTTAACGATTACGAAAACTTCTCCGGCACGTCGGCGAGTTCGACCAACGTCGCGTACGGTCTCGATCTGCAGTTCCCGTTAGGAAGTTCGAGTGCGGGAAAGCCGGCTCCGACCACGATGACGTTTCGGCATCAGACGGCGCTTGTGAACCAATCCGTGAACGGGCCGGGAACGGCGACCTCGCCATATTTGTACAACGATCGCGACGTCACAACCGACGATACGCTCGAGTTCGATCGAGGCTATACAAATGGTTCGCTCTCGCTAAAATTCGCTCTTACCGACGAGGCCCTCAGCGTTAACGATTACATTCCGGGCGTCATTTACGCGGACGCGATTCATGCCCCGGCGCCGGCCTTCGACTCGCCGGCCCTCGCCGACGCCCCGGCCGATTCGAGCGGCCAAAGCGCGCCGACGATCGAGCAGCTCGGACAAACGCAACGTTGGGTCGGCGCTCGTTACGAATTGGACCCAACCGCGAAGCTGCACTATCAGTTTGCGACCTACTATAGCGATTACAGTACCTTCGGGCACAGCATCGATCCGCGCTTCGGCTTCGTGTGGACGCCCACCGCGGACTCCGCGATCCGCACGTCGGTCGGGTCGACTTTTCAGTCGCCGCAACTGCCGACATTTATTATCCCAAACCCGCTGCCGCCACCCGCGCCCACCGACGAGGGTAACTACGTTAGCATCGGCAACCGCGACGCGACGGCCGAACGATCGACCGAATACGACATCGGATACGAGCATTTCTTCCATATTCCGCGCCGTCAAATTCACTTTTCGCTCGACCTGTATCGTACCGATTTGCACAACGGTGTGGCGACGTTTTTCTCCTCAACGCCGTGCGTCGAGCCGTTCTCGCAATACCACGGCAATTACCCGTGTTTGAGTTATCCTGTAAACGTTACGCAAGAGGTCTATCAGGGCTTCGCTTTCAACAGCGACTATGCGCTCGCGCCAAGGACGACGCTGCACCTCGATTACGACGCCGACAGCGTCTACACTCAATCGGCGCCGCAGGATTCGCTCGACGGCGTCGTTCTCTACGAACAATCGCTCGGGGTTCCACTCCACAAGCTCAATCTTACCGTCCAGCACGATTCCGGTCGCGGCTTCTCCTACTACGCCGGAATGCTGTACGAAGGAAACTATAACGAACTCAACCTTCCGCCGTTTGCAACGGTACGCGCGGGAGCCGACTGGCACGTTCGTGGCTTCGATATTGGCGTCTACGGAGAAAATCTAACCGACGCGTATAACTTCCTCACCACCCGCTCGGGCGGTGGCGTTCCTTATGGCGCGTACAACGGCACGGGTAGAAATTTGATCCTCGGCACTACCCCGACCGACGCTCTGCCACTCGCCGGACGGCAGATCCGCATCGTCCTAACCCATCGCACGTAAGCGTCTAACTTAATCGAACGGAGCGGACCTCTTTAAATATCGCGCGATCCATAAAAAATGCGCCAGCATTGACAAGAGCTCTGGAAAGTTGCAACCTAGCAAGCAGGGGCCTTTCCTCTTCTATTCACTAGTCGGCAAACGCACTGATCATTCAATCTTCATCGGGGGAACACGAGGATGAACTTGTTACATCGGATTCGACACGCGATCGTCGCGTTCGCGGCTCTAGGCGTGCTCGCGGGTTGCGCCGGCGGCGGCGGTAACCCGATCTTATCGACGCAGCTTCCACAACCGCACAATGCACAGAACATGCCTGCGGCCGAGACATCCAGCATCATCACCGTTACGCTCAAAGGCAAGCCGGTCGCAGATGCCGTCATCAAACTAGGTTGGGGCGATAAATGCGGATTATACGGATGCAACCCGTATCAGAAAAATGGCGTTACCGGACCGGCGGGTACCAAAGAATACAAAGGCCTTCCCGCGGGCAAAGTTTATTTTTGCCTAGACGCTCGAAAGGGCATCTACACCTCGATATCCTGCCAAGGCCCTGTTTTAATCCGTCCGAAAATATCCATCGACCTCGACCCACACTAACCGGCGGCCAGAGCGATGCCGGCGCAGCGCATCGTTATTGATATCGCTCGAAATACGGCGTAAGCTTTGTATCGAGGAGTAGCTATGGAATCGACGATCGCAATCGACATCGCTTTGGAACCCGACGCCACGATGCTCCGGCACGCCCAAGCCGATAACGCCCGCTTGCGAGGCGCATTTCCGAACGGGTTTGGCCTGGATGCAACGCACCATCCGCACGTCTCGGTGCTGCAACGGTACGTGCTGGTTAAAGATCTCGGCAGCATTTATAACGCGGCCGGCGCCGTGATGGTGAAAGCCAACCCGCTTCCCTGGAAGCTAACGGCACTTAAGTACTACTATCTACCTGGGGGACCGATTGGTTTGGCGGGCATAGTCGTCCGGCCCACCAACGAGCTGCTCGCGCTGCAGCAGGCCTTGATCGAGGCCGTTGCGCCGTTCACGGTCGAGACCGGGACCGGGGCCGCGTTCTTTACGACGCCCGAGGAACCGGACATCAATCAGCCTACAATAGACTACGTTGCTGCGTTCGTCCCGCATGCAACCGGCGCGCACTTTAATCCACACGTTACGATTGGGGTTGGTCCTGTGGCTTATCTGGATAAGATCCTTGCGGAACCCTTCGACGATTTTACGTTCTCGCCGGCCGGGGCATCGGTGTATCAACTCGGTGACTATGGGACCGCGCGCAAAGCACTGAAGATGCTGGAGTTGCAGCCATGAGCGCTAGGGATCCGTTGCCGTCGTGGAACGAAGGTGCGGCAAAAACGGCAATCCTTGAGTTCGTCCGCAAGACGACCGATACGAAGAGCGCGGATTTCGTTCCGGAAGGCGACCGTATCGCTACGTTCGATCAGGACGGGACGTTGTGGGTGGAGCACCCGTACTATACGCAGGTCGCATTCACGCTGCAGCGTCTGGCCGATTTGGCACCGGACCATCCCGAATGGCAAACGACCGAGCCGTATAAATCCGCACTAGCCGGCGACCTGGCCGCGTTCGCTAGGTTCACGACGGACGATTTAGAACGGTTGCTCGGCGTCACGCACGCGGGTATGACGACCGGCGAGTTTCACTCGATCGCCGGCGACTGGGTCGCCAAGGCGAAGCATCCGCGCTGGGATCGTCTCTACACGGACTTGGTATATCAACCGATGCTCGAAGTGATGCAATGCCTGCGCGCGAACGGCTACAAGGTGTACATCGTGACGGGCGGAGGCCAAGCGTTCGTCCGCGCTTATGCGGACCAAATCTACGGATCGAAACCGGAAGAGGTCATCGGATCGTCGCTCGAAACGCAGTTTGATTACGATGAAGGCGGCAAGGCGGTCCTTATGCGTCCTCCAAAGCTGCTACTGTACGACGATGCAGCGGGTAAGCCGCAGGACATTTATCTTTTCCTCGGACGGCCGCCCCACGCCGCATTCGGAAACAGTACGGGCGATCAGCAGATGCTGGAGTACGCGCAGTCAGGCGACGGGGCTCGGTTAATGGCCCTCGTGCTGCACGATGATGAGCAACGCGAGTA
>DASXXU010000245.1:0-19676 GCA_036502885.1 Candidatus Tumulicola sp. | reverse complement strand
CGTTACGCTGGCGGTGACGTCGGCAAACGGTTCGCGGCTACAACTAATTCACGCTGGGGCCGGTGCGACGGCGATCGCAACGCTACCGTGGGCCATCATTCCGCTCGTGTTGGTGCCGGCGTATTTAATCGGACACGCGCTGGTCTTCGCGCACGCGCGCCAAGCGGCGCCTGCCGCCAAGAGCTCTCTAACCAAATTCGCACGAGCGTAGCCGCTATATCGCGATGCGCCGTTCGCGAATCCAGCGCTCGATCGCATCCGCGATGTTCGCGGTCGTTACGCCATCGGCGTCGACCGTGTGGTCCGAGTTGGAGTACTGCACGAGCCGGCTTTGGTAGAGCGCCTCAACGATTACCAAAGTCGGCTTCGCGCCGAGTACCGGGCGCGACACTCGACCGTCTCGCAAGCGTTCGGACGCGCGGATAACGAACCGTCCGTTGTTGCGAAAGGATTTTCTCTCGACGCGGTATCACATCGCTCAATCGGCCGCGTACGGCGCCGACTGCGTGCTGCTCATCGCGCTATCGCCGCCGGCGCCGGCCTGATCGGCATAAACAATCGCGACCTGAGAACCTTCGTTACAAACTTGTCGGTCGGCGCGCTATTGCTACCAAAGGTTCCCTCGCGCGTTTGCGCCGTGAGCGAAAGCGGCATTCGAACGCCCTCGGATATAGCGCGACTACGCAGTGCGGGCGCTCAGGGGTTCTTGATCGGGGAGGCGTTAATGCGGTCCGGCGATCCGGAAACTCTCATCGCGTCACTGCGTTTGGTAACGCGCTCGCCGACGCGAAATCCACGCAGGCACGATACTATCGATCCAACCGCAACGAGCACTCCGGCCCCGACGCCGGTCGTAACCGGCCCAAGAAACTCTTCGACCGGAACGATTCCAATGTGAGCGAGCAACAGCGTCACGTTGCGTCGGCTCCGATTTTCTCCAGATGGTGCACCCACGCCGGATCGAGTGCAGCGTCAGCAGGATAACTGTCGTGCCAGTTCCACCACGCGTACGGTTCGGTTTTCGGATAGCCCTCGGGAGAGTCTTCCCACGTTTCTTGGCGCCCGAGCGCAGTCATATCGAGGTAACTCCAAGTACTGCCCATCGCCTCGTCGCCGCGACTATTGATAAAATAGGTACGGTAGATGCGCTCCCCGTCCCGGATGAACGCGTTGTTGCCATGCCACTCGTCCACGCCGAAATCCGCGTCGAAGTCGTCCGTTATCGTGTACCACGGCATCTGCCAACCCATCCGCGCTTTCAAGCGCTCGATATCGGCTTGCGGCGCCCGTGACGCGTACGCCAGCGTGGTGTTGCGGGCGTTCAAATGCGCGAGGTGCGCAACTTGATCGGCTCCAAAAGAACAGCCACGACAGGCACGATCCGGCCATCCCATCACGCCGGGTTCGAAGAACGCACGGTAGACGATCAACTGCGTGCGGCCTTCGAACAAATCGAGTAGGCTTACTTTGCCGGCCGGACCTTCGAAAGCGTAGTTTGTTTCTACAACCGTCCACGGCATGCGTCGACGCTCTGCGGCCAACGCATCGCGCGCGCGGGTTAGCGCCTTCTCCTTTACCAGCAACTGCTGGCGCGCAGCCTCCCAGGCTTGAGGCGATGCGATCGGTGGTATCTTCACGAGTTTTTCTGTCCTTTGTTTTCTCTAGCTGCAATAAAATGAGCGTCGTCCGCGATGTACGGAACGTGGATAAAATCCCGAACGAGCGAAATATGCCCGTGCTCCCATCCAAGCAGGATGAAGTAGTCCGGCGCCGGGCTCGATGGCGTGGAGAACATCCCGATTGCCGCAACGCCGTCGACGAAACCCACCACAGCGTGCACGTCGTTTAATTGGCTGATCTCGGCGTAACGGTCGAAGTAGCGCGCGTCGGCCACACGTCGTTGCACCCGCGAAACCAAATCGAGGCGCGCTTCTTGGGCAATCAGCGAACGCAGCGCATCCCAGTCTCGGTCGTTGAAAAGATCCGCGTACCGCTGCAGGCTCGCCCGTTCTTCGGTTGACAGCGAGGGCGCATTCGAGATGAGCGTAGCCGGCGACGTTCGCGCGAGGTTAGCCCGTGCTCTGAACAGGGCCGCCTTCACCGCGCCGACAGAAGTGCCCATGGTATCCGCGACCTCCTCGAGGGAATGGCCCAGCACGTCCTTCAGGATGAGGGCGCCCCGCTGCACCGGCGGAAGCTCGATGAAAACGGTTAAGGCGGCTTCAACCAGCGCCGGATCGACGCCGGCCGCTTCGGCCTCCGCACGCTCGGGCACGTCGGCAACGAGGTCTACATTTTTCCGATCGGCGCGTTTCAAGAAATCCATCGCCGTGTTGTGCGCTATACGGAAGAGCCACGGCTTGAGGTTCGGCGGTTCCATCGTTTGCCCAAGCGCATAATACGCCTTGGCGAGAGCTTCCTGAACGACGTCCTCACCGTCGATGACCGAGCCCGTCATACGAGCGCAATACCGATGCAGCTCGGGACGCAGAGTCTCGACAAGTTCCATGAACCGATCTCGTGCCTCGGCCATCGCGGGCAACAATGCAAAAACTTTGTCGTCCATCACTATTCAAGCGGCTTTATGCCTTGACCGGTGATACCGATCGCGGCAACGTCCTGCGCGATGTCGCCCCTCAAACAACTCACGATCGCATCGGCGACTTTCGCGACGTCGAGTGGTTCTTCGAATCGAGCTTTCATGTAGTCTGCTCCTGACATTCCGCGGAGTGCTCCGTACGCTGCCGACGCGCTTTCGCCGATCTCCGTCCCCTCGATGAGCTGAGCGGGCAGAACAGCGACAAACCGAATTCCCAAACCTTTTCTCTCCGAAAGCTCCTGAGCGTACTCCGCGAACAGCCACTGCATTCGTTTTGCCCCCGCGTATCCGCCTGAGAGTGGCGATCCTCCGATGGCCGCGCCGCTGGATACGACGACGACGGTGCTTCCCGGCGAAAGCGGTATCGTCAAAGCAGCTTTCACGAGATGAAACGCGGCTTGCGCATCGACGTTCCAGGGTTCGGAAACGCTTTCCCACGTTTGCTCATCCAGCGGTGCCAGGCGTGCGTGCACGCCGGCGGTAAGCACGACCAACTCCGGCTTGAACTCGCGCAGCAAACGTTGTGCTACGTCGGAGCGCGCCGCATCGGCTTCGATCGTTTGCACGGGTCCAACCTCGGCGCGAAGCGCATCGAGCGCACCGGCATGTCGAGCGATGGCGACGACGTGGGCTCCTTCGGCGATCAGCAACTCTGCCGTCGCACGCCCTACGCCGGAGCTCGCCCCGATGATGAGTGCGGATCTGCCGCGTAGACTTGCTTGCTCTTTAGTTATCAAACCTCGCTCCTTTCAAACGAAGACGATTTTACGAGGCTAAAAGATACGGGCTACCAAGGCCCGCGGGTTTGCGCGCGCAAATGTACGGCTCGCCGTGGAATTGTTGCGGTTTTCAGACCTGGAATGTCACTATGGGGCACGCGAGATCTTCACGGGTCTCAGCGGTGTTCTAAACCAGGGCGAGCGTATCGGCCTCGTCGGCCCGAACGGCGCTGGGAAGTCATCGCTTTTACGCCTCCTCGCGGGAGCCGACCGGCCATTCGGCGGTACCGTCGTTCGGGCGAAGGGTATGAAGCTCGGGTACCTCGCTCAGGGTGTTGCCGACGAGACGGAGTCGACGCTGCAAGGCCTGGTCGACGCTGCGCTTGCCAGGGCGTCGCACGAAGAGTGGGGCGCTCGCAACAAAGCGTTACGCATCATGCTCTCGGCGTTCGGGTTTGCGCCAACGGAATACGATCGTCCGCTGCGCTCGTTTTCGGGCGGCCAGCGGGCGAAGGTAGCGCTCGCGCACCTGTTGATCGACGAACCCGATTATCTGATTCTCGACGAGCCGACGAACCATCTCGACGTCGCGACGATCCGCTGGCTCGAATCGTTCGTTTCCAGCGATTCGCGCGGCTATATCGTCGTTTCGCACGACCGCTACTTTCTCGACCGCATAGCCACGCGCATCTGGGAGATCGAACGTGGCCGCTTCCACGTGTATCCGCCCGAACGGCCTGCGTACACAACCTACCTCGCAGCAAAAGAAACGCGGCTCGAGACGGAGCGGCGCGAATACGAAGCCTTCGTTGTCGAACGCGATAAACGGCGCAAGACGATCGCCGGACTGCGCGCGACGCACACATCCTCGGATTACAGCCAAGTGCGTAGTCGTGAAAAGCAACTCGCGCGCGTCGAAGCGGCGACGCAAGCACCGCCTCCGGCATCCGCCACACGTCAAATAGCCGTTCGCCTGAACGCCTCGCGACGCGCCGGCGGCGGCTTCGCCTTCGAAGCCAATGACTTGAGCAAAGCCTACGATCGGCAGCTCTTTAACGGGTTATCGATCGACGTCGAGCGCGGAGAGCGCATTGCGATCGTCGGCCCGAACGGCTCGGGAAAATCGACGCTGCTGAAAATACTTACCGGCGCGCTACAAGCGGATTCCGGAACGGTTGTTTTCAACCCGGCGGCGCAAGTCGCGTACTTCGCGCAGAATTCGCACGAGCAGCTAAACGTCGATGAGAGCGCGCTCGTGGCCGTGTTGGACGGCGCTCGATTGACGCCGGAAGAAGCGCGCGGACTGCTTGGGCGCATGCGCATTAGCGGTGATGCGGCCGACAAAGCGGTGCGCGATTTTTCGGGCGGCGAGCGGCGCCGCATCATGCTGGCACGGCTGATGGCGCGCGCGGCTGACATCTTATTGTTGGACGAGCCGACCAACGATCTCGATATCGACAGTCGTGAAGCGCTCGAAAGCGTCTTATGCGATTACGCGGGGACGATCGTCGTCGTTTCACACGACCGCTATCTTTTATCGCGTCTGTGCGATCGGGTATTGTGGATCGAGCGGGGCGCGTGGGGCATCGTCGACGGCGGTTACGACGCGTACGAGGCGACGCAACGCGAGCGTGACGAAGCGATGATCGATGGCGCGCTCGAAGCGTCGACGCTGCGTGCTAAGGCGTCGCGGCAAACCCCACTGCGCGTTTTATCGCAGCTCAAGGGACAGATCGAACGAATCGAACGAGAAATACAAACCCTCGATTCACGCATTAACGAAATCGAGCGTTTATTCGAATTACCCGAGACATGGACCGATACGGCCGCATCCAAGGCACTCAGCGGAGAACTGGCGGCAGCAAAAGCGCGTAGCCAAGAACGCGTTACCGAATGGGAAGCGCTGCTCCACCAACTCGAAGAAACAGCGGTCACGTAACGAGCGAGACGGTCGCACTCCGACGATCGCCTCGCCCGTCGCGTTTGTTTACTGAGCGGCTGGGCTTAACCCGACGCCGGTTGGCTGCGAGCCGTGACTGAAGAGAATGTCTCTGGTCGATCCGCCACCCGCTGGATACAGGTCTTTATCAACCGAAGGGACGAGGACCTTATCCGCCGGGCCTCCTCCAGCCGGATCGCTGACCCAGATGCCCTTTTCGGTCTTGGTGAACACGATGTTGATCGGATCGCCAGCGCCCGTAAGCGGCGTCGTTGCGATCGGCATGCCGAGCGAGCCCTTTACCGGCGCGTTGTACGAGGAGATCGCGCGGTTCTCTTGGTCGACGATTGCAATGTCGCCCATCTTCGAAATGGCGATGCCGCCCGGATAACCAATCGTGTTGCCGGTCGTCAAAAGGGCGATCGTCTTCCCGTTAACGCCACCGACGATTTCTCCAGCGACGAAATCGCCCGACGCGTTCGTGCCGTCGATGTAAAGGTTACCCTTGCGGTCGAACGTGTCGAAAATGACTTTGCTGAAGTTAGCGTTCGAAAGCGTCGTTAGGAGCGTGCCACCACTATTGAAAAAGCTGACGCTTCCAGGGCCATCGCTCGTCGTGATGATATTTGCTACCGCAAGATTACCCTTGCTATCGACCGCGACGCCGACCGGAGCCTCGCCCGAATCGCTAATGGTCGTCGGCGAACCCGTTAAGCCTGCGGCGTACACCTGAATACGGCTGTTGTTCGTGTCGGTGACATAAAGGTTTCCGGCTTTATCGAACGTCAGGCCTTGCGGTTGCGAGAAGCCGGTTAGTTGTGCCGTTTCCACTCCCGCGGAGTTGTAGATATCGACGACGTTATTCGACGCATCGGAAACGACGAGCGACTCGCCGCCTTTCGCTTTGGCTGCTTTGCTAACGAAAGCAGCGACCGGATGATTAGCGTGCAATTGCGGAACGTCCGGACGCAAGACGCTCGTGCTCTGCGCGCCGATGGACTGCGCCGAGTTGGGCGCGAGAGCTCCGGCGGCGCCGCCGGAGCAACCGGCCAGAAATGCAAGCGCCACGCTTGCGTTAAAGAGGTACGTAAGCCGTGATGGAATAGGCATTAAAATAAACTCTCCACTAATCGAAAAACTGTGAGTGACGTTTGTGCAGACATAATAACACGAAGGCGCAGCGGCAAAAGCAACTAGTGGCCTACTCGTACTGTCCCTTTTGCGCGTACGCGCGTAAGCGACTCGATGTAGTCGAGCATCGCGTCGATTGCTGATTCCAGCGGTTTGGTATTGCGCCGAATCTGCGTTAGCAGCAACCCACCCTGCACGGCCGCCAGCAATGCAGTTGCTAAGCGATCGGGGTCGGCATCCTTGCGTAACTCTCCGCGCGCATGCATGGCACGCAGACCGCTACGAATGCCGCCTTCCCAACGCGTGAACCCCCGGTTGAGATCTATCCGAAGTTCCGGGAAGACCTCGGCGATTTCGCTCGAGAGCGATCCGAGGGGACAACCTCCCGCGCAGCCTGCGCCCCGCGAAATCCGTACGAGACGGTCTCGCCATCGCCGCATGGATTCCATGTTGTCGAGATTGTCGAGAAACTCGGCTTGTGCCCCAATGATCGCGTCGGTTTGATACTCGATAACGGCGCGCACCAGCAGCATTTTGTCTTTGAAATAATGATAGAGTTGCGACGAACTCACGCCGGCCGCATAACGGACCTCCTCAGTTGTCGTACCAGCGACCCCGCGCTCGTGAACGAGCTGCGCGGCGGCTTCGACGATGCGCTCGCGGGTCGCAAGGCCTTTGGGCGTGAGTTTCCGCTCGGCGGAATAGGTTTTCATCGGTAGGACCTCATTTTGGAGTTGATAATCCAATTTACCACCTGTAGATTGGACTAACAACTCCAAAACCGAGAGGGCCCTTCAACATTACTAGCAATCAACACGATTTCGACGGCCAAACAGTTCTCGTTACGGGATCCACCAGCGGTATCGGCAAGGCGACGGCGCTGGCGTTCGCGCGCCGCGGCGCCCGCGTGCTCGTCTCCGGGCGCGATGAACCACGGGGCCAAGCGGTGGTCGCGACGATCAGAAACGGAGGCGGTGCAGCGGACTTCTTGCAAGTCGATCTGGCCGACGTCGATTCCACGCGCAATCTTGCGAAGCGCGCGGTGGACATCGCCGGGCATGTCGACATCCTCGTTAACAACGCCGGCATATTCCCGTTCGGTGGAACGGCGGAGACGAGTCCCAAATCCGTCGACGACGTGTACGCCACAAACGTTAGGGCGCCGTTCATCCTGGTCGGCGAACTGGCTCCCAAAATGGCCAATCGGGGCAAGGGCGCGATCGTCAACATCAGCAGCATGGTCGCCGAATTCGGAATGCCGGGGATGGCTCTGTACGGTTCGAGCAAAGCGGCGCTCAACAACCTCACCAAGGCGTGGGCTGCCGAATTCGGTCCGAACGGCGTACGCGTAAACGCCGTGAGTCCCGGCCCTACCCGCACCGAGGGTACTGAAGTGATGGGCGACGGAATAAGTCAGCTTGCCGCGGCGGCGCCGGCGGGACATCCCGCCAAGCCCGAAGAGATCGCTGACGCAATCGTTTATCTGGCCTCGGACGCAGCAAGCTTCGTATATGGCGTTGTGCTTCCGGTTGACGGCGGGAGAGCCGCGGTCTAGATCAGTTTTTCGCCTGTATTATTGAGGAGGGATAGTTCCGAATGATTTCTTTGAAGGCTTTCGTTTCGTTCGTCGCCACCGCAGCCATCATGAGCGCGCCGGCGGCAGCAGCGGGCCGCGTTTTTTTACCGAACACGATCAGCGTCGATACAACGCAGCATACAACCGTTTTGCCGCTGCGAAAGGGCAGCGCTCATGGAAAGACCGTCTGGTACATCGTCACCGATGCCTCCGACGTCGGCGTTGCGAAGAAGCTGGCCGTCGTGTATTCTCCGTCCATCGCTTCAATCGGTGCTGCGGCTAGTCAAAGCGCGAAACTCGTAAGCGGGACAGTGCAGTTTGATGGAGCCCCGGATTTCAGCCCCACGCGCACCTACATTGCATCAAAGACGGGGTTCCCGCCGGCGTCGTTTCACCCAGGTGCGGTGGCCGATGCAGCATACTCGCCGTTCGTACGCGTGCAAGGATGGCCCGGAGTCATCAACGCTTCAATCGTCGCCACGGGTGACGGGCCGTACGACGTGGTGCATCACACCAATACCGCGGATAGACTTATCGCGATCGATACCACGGCCAAGACCGGGACGTTCGCACTGGCGCAGGGGTTCGTCGACGATAAGCCCGTCCTGTATTTGAGCACCGAGGCGTCCGTCGCGCTTCCTGCGTCGGTAGAACGCGCTATCTACACACCGAAACTTGCGAAGGCTAACGCATCTGCGATCATCCCCATCGGTGTGGTCGCCGCCGGACCAATGGAAACGCAACCGCAAGGTCTCGCGTACCTTGCACTCAAGACGCCTCTGGATCGGGACGCAACTCAAGGTAACGCGAGCACGATTGGGTCGCCATTCAACGTCCTTTCACTGATCCCAAATCTCGCATCGCCGTACCAGCAAAATGGCTATTCGCCGTTGTGGGCGATCAATGTCGTTGGAAAGAGCGCGACACGATTGACCAACTACGCTGAAGTAGCGTCCATGCATCCGCAAACGCCGGGGTTTCTCGTAAATTGCCCGGTCGTCGCCTTCGAGTAGGCACGCTAGGAAATTGAATCGAGAAAAAAGCTCCGCACCGGTCGCCATCTCAGCGTAAAAGCGCCGGTGTCAATTGCCAACGCGCGCGAATCCCGAGCTTACTGAATATCGCTTCGATGTGATGGTCGGTCGTTCGTACACCCACGCCGAGAGCGGATGCGATCTGCCGGTTCGACCGGCCCTGCGAAACGAGCCGCGCGACCTGCGCTTCACGCGGGGTGAGCGCGGCGCCGAATGGCGCCCGTCGGCGTTTGCGCGTGTTGCTCTGCTGTAGTCGCTGAACCTCCGCCGAAGCGCCGCACGCGGAGTACACGGCGATCGCGCGTCGCGTCTCGCCGGCGCGCTCCAGCGCAACGGCTGAATAAAGGCGCCATCCGATTGCCTCAAACCGGTGCGCCGCATCCAACGCAAGTTCGGCTGCGCCGCGGGTCCGGCGCCGCACGGCGAATTGCGCCTCGCACAGCTTGCGCAGCGCTTGAAGTGCCGGCGATGCGGACGACGCGACGAAACGCTCGACTTGTTCCATGGCGCGCGCCGCAGTCTCATCGGCTGCAAACGTTATCGCGCAGCGTTGAATGCCCAGATAGGGATCGATGGAATCGTCCTCGACGCAGCGATCCAGCACCGCCCGCAACAGGCGCTCCATGCCGCGCCGCGACAGCACTCGTGCGAACGGACCGATCACGTTTCCACATGATTCCGCGTCGCGTTTGCGCGCCGACGCAGACAACAGTTCCGGATCGAAAAACGTATCCACCAAGCTCGCGTCGCCGACGTGCATACCGATCGCCACCGCCATACCGCTCTCGAACGCGACGTTGTGCTGTCCCGACGATCGCATCGGGAGCCCATCGCGAAAGAGGCTACGCGCCTCGTGCAGTTCGCCGCGTAACAGCGCTATTCGCATTCGATCGTTGTTCTCCGACGACCGTATATTGTTGGGCGCCGCGGGAAGTTCGCTTAAGATGCTTTGCTCGCGCAAAAAGCGCTCTGCGGCGGCGAAGTCGCTCCAGCGGGTGGCGATTTCGACTCCGACGGTCGCGCACACAGATCGCCCCCGTACGGAAAGCTCGCGCGCAATTGCCGCGGCGCGATCCACGTGCTCGAGCGCTTCGTCCAACGAGCCACGCACGGATGCGACTTCGGCCGAGGTGAGGTAAAACCGCAATCGCGCTTCTTCGTCGGTTAACGCCGCAAGGTCGATCGACGCGACCAGCCGCGCGGCATCGTCGACCCGCCCTTGATAGCATCGCGCGTAGGCGAGAATCAGCGTCGAGCTCTGCGCGTGCAACTCGGCATCGGGAGTGGGTAACGCAGCGATTTCGGTGGCGACCCGCTCGGCGGCATCGCGGTCACCATCGTTGAGATGCGCGAAGAACAGGTTTCGTAGGAATTCATCGGCCAATTCCGGCTTGCGTGAACGATCTACGTGCGACAAGGCTGCCATCAATAGCGGAATTACTCCGCCCCAGTCGCCCTCGTTGACGTGAGCACGAATCGCTTTTCGTTGCGCGTCCAGCCAGGATGCCGATCCCGCGCGCGACTGTTCGGCGGCTTGGCGATAGGCGTCGGCGGCAGCCGCAAACGCGCCTTGGCTAACGGCGGCATCGCCGGCAGTTGCCAAGGCGCGCGCCGCCGCCGCGCGCGCGCCAATCGCCGCATACTGCGATCCCAAGACGACTAAGAAACGACGCGATTCGACGTGCGGTCCGGTAGCCGCGCGATCGAGACGTGCCAAGCGCAAGGCCGCGCGTTCGTGTAGAAGCCGGCGGCGAAACGAAGCAATGGAAGAATAGCACGCGTCGCGCATGGCCGGATATCGGAACCGCATCCACGTCGGCACGTCCGGATCGTCTTCGAGAATCCCAAGGTCTTGTGCGCGCTGTAGGGCCTGGGCCACATTCATGCGTGGAACTCCGAGCATGCCGGCGAGCCATTGGGGATCGAACGCATCGCCCAGCACGGCGCACGCCGCTAACACGTCGAACGCCTTCGCATCCAGCACGCCGCGCGCCGCAGCAATCGAAGCGCACGCGCTAGGCGCCAAACCCGATGCGCCCGCTACCGCGAGTTCCAGGGCGTACCGTGGGTTGCCACCGGCGGCACGCACGATCGTTCGAATTGCGTCGGCGGACAGGGTGCGCGGAGAATTCGCGGCTCGCGCGATCAACGCGATCGCATCGTCGTCCAAGCCGCGCAGCGAGAACGAAACCGACGGCTGAAGCGAAGCGAGGCTTTCGATGGGACGGTCTCCACCAATAGCGACGACCATCACGAGCCGGTGCGAGGTGGTCGCCGCCCCCAACCGCGCGAGGTCGCGCGCCTGTTCCGCCGTCGCCAGATGTGCGTCGTCTACGAACACCGCCACCGCGCGGGACGCCGAACGGCGAACGAACGCGCTTGCATCGAGGTTCTCGAAACCGGGTCCGAACGAAACGACGGACACAGGCACTGAGGGCGGCAGAGTAGCCGCGCTCTCCTCGAGCAAGCGGGTCTTGCCGATTCCCGCGTCACCGCGGAACGAGACGATAGAACCATGTCCTCCGGTAGCCCGGGACACGGCTTCGGCGACTGCGGCACTCTCCGTCTGACGGCCGACAAAAGGAAGGGTAGGCAATTACCTAAGCGTCTACGAGCGAGGCGCGTACAATTCCGCTATGACGATTCCAATGTTTGCGCGCTCCATGTTGCTTGCCGGCGCAACGACCATAGCGCTTGCCGGTTGTTCGCAATCGCAGCTAGCGCAAGGACCGAATCCGGGAGTAGAAACGCCCCCGGCACAACCGCTGATTAAACGCCACAAGCCGCTGCCGTCGCAACTGCTCTTCTTGACGACCGGACTCGGCTCGATCGATATTTACTCGCTCTCCAAACCCGACCAACCATTGCAGACGATCGGTGGCCTTCACGAAGCCCAGCAGCAAATGGACGTCGATGCCACCGGCAACTTATACGTCGTCAACAACGGCAGCATCCAGGCCGACAACTACGTCGGAGTGTACGCGCCACCGTACGATGGAACGCCAACGATTCTTACGACCGCTTGGCAAGGCGTCACATTCTATCCGATCGGCGTGACGGTCGATGTCTCGGGCACCGTCTACGTCACAAACTGCGGAAACTATTGTGGCGAAACGCCTGCGGTGTATGTCTACCCGAAGGGTGCGGACGTGCCCGCCAAGCAAATCACGGCCGCGGGGTTCGATAGCCTTACCGGCTTGGCGGTCGATCGCGCGAACAATATTTACGTCATTAACTGGATTACCGCAACCTATGCGGTCGATGTTTTTAAAAGCACAGCCGGCGCGCTGCGCTTTAAGCCGATGCACCTGCGAGGGCTGATTACCGGTGACGGCGGAAACGGCTTAAGTTTGGACGCCTCCGGCAACTTGTACGTCGCCAGCATTTCGAGCGGAACCAATTTCATCGCCGAATACAAACCCGGAGAGCGCAATATGGCGCGAATTATCGATTCGATGCCGTTCACGCAGGAGGCCGAAATGATCGACGTCGGCCCCGACGGCAACCTGTACGCTCCAATCTATTGCTCGTTCTCGCCGTGTCCACTCGCATACGGCTTCAAACCCAATGCGAAGAAGGCGTTTGAATCGATCGGTAGCGGTCAATCCGGCGTCAGCGTTTTCGGCGCAGCGACGGCACCAAATCTTCAACTGGAGGAATCCCGATGAATCCGCAAGCCGTATCGGTCCGGTTGTGCATTGCCGTGGTTGCGTCGACGCTAGTCGTCGCATGCGCCGGCTCGCCAACATCCTCTTCGATTCCCGCGTCGTATGCGGTGACCAACTCGCACCTCGCGCCGAACGCTGTGAAGGCGCCACTCGTTTACGTCGCTAGTCAAGGCGGCAGCAGCGGCGCTGTCTACGCATTCAACCCCAACGGAGCCACAAAACCACTCGAAACGATCCTCGCCGGCATTTCGGAGCCAATGGGCATCTCGCTCGATAGCGCCGGGACGCTTTACGTCGCGAACTCAGGAAACAACACCGTCACGGCCTACTTACCGGGCACTACCTCGCCCAGCAAAACCTTAACCGACGGCATTTCGGCACCGCAAAGCGTCGCGGTGGGATCCGACGGCACGGTGTACGTCGCTAACGAAGGCACCGATCCGAGCGCCGGGTCGGGAACGTTAACCGAATACCCTAACGGAACGAACTCCCCGAGCACGACGTTATCGCTGCCGGGTTACGATGCATTCGCGACCGCGCTCGACGCGTCGAACAATTTGTATGTCTCGTGGTTTTCGATTAGCGATTATTCGATCAAAATCTATCGCTACGCGTCCGGGTCGAAGCAGGGCACCGATCTCAAGCTCGATCTCGAACCTGGATCGTTCCCGGCTTACGGTCTGACCTTCGATAAGGCCGGCGATCTTTTGCTAGCGTACGAAAACCTCACGCACGGTCCGCCCAAGTACATCGGCGTCTTTCCGCCCGGCGCCAAGAAGCCGTCGCGGAAGATTCAAGAGGCTGGATTGCTCGACATCGTGATGGGCATCGCGTTTAACCCGCAAAACTCGCGCTTGTTCGTAGCGGCCGTCAACGATAACGATTGGATGAAGCTGACGTATCCGCGCATCACGCCGCGCTCCTTGGTCGTCGTCGCACAACCTACCGGCCTCGCGTATTGGCCCGGAAAATAATCGCCTCGCGCCTACAAACTTTTCGTTTAGTAGTCTCTTGGGTAATGACTCGTACGTGTCGTTACTGTCGCGGTTTACACCAATGCAGCACGCGCGAGCCGCGAACTCGTGAAGCCGGCTCGATCGCTGGGTGCCGAGTATTTCGACCGCGTTTACGCGCAATCGCCGGATCCGTGGAACTTTGAGACGAGCCAGTATGAGCTGGAAAAATACCACGCGACGGTTGAGGCTTTGGGGTCACGTCGCTTCCGAAGCGCCTTTGAGATCGGCTGCTCGATCGGAGTTCTTACGTCGCTAATGGCGCCTAATTGTGAGAGATTGCTCGCCGTAGACGTGAGCGTCGAAGCACTTGAAAGAGCTCGTAAGCGCTGCGCTGGAGAGGCGAACGTTACCTTCGCGCGCATGTCGGTCCCGCATGATTTTCCGAGCGACACATTCGATCTCGTCCTGGTTTCCGAGGTTGCATATTATTGGTCGAAAGCCGATCTATCGCTGTCGATCGACAAAATCGCCGGCGCTGCCCGAGGTGGAATCGTAGAACTCGTTCATTACCTTCCGAAGGTGTATGATTACCCGCAGAGCGGCGACGACGTTCATTCCGCTTTTCTAGCCGATAGCCGCTTCACATTACTTCGGAACCATCGAACCGAGAAATATCGGATCGACGTGTTAGCCGCGTGAATCTGGCCCGTCTGCTGGAAACGCAGCCGGTCTCTCCGGCCTGTTCATTGATCGTTACGATTCCGGCTCGGAACGAAAAAGATTCGATCGAAAAATCCCTCACATCGCTTGCATTGCAAGCGAACTGCAGCTCTTTTCACGTCGTCGTCTTTGCCAACAATTGTGATGACTCGACTGCCGAAAAGGCGAGGAGATTTGCCACTCGGTATCCGCAACTCGACTTATCCGTTGCGGAAGGCGACCTTCAGCCGCCGCTCGATCACGTCGGCACCGCTCGCAAAATGCTTATGGATTATGCGGCCGATCACTTTCACGCGGTTGGAATTCCTTCGGGCATAATCGCGACGACCGATGCGGATACGTGCGTGGCTTCCGACTGGATCGGCCAGACGCTCTTGGAAATGCAGCACGCCGACGCGGTGGCAGGCCTCGTAGAGATTGAAGATGGAGAGCGGCGGTTGCTGCCGGCTCCGGTACGCGACCTCTACGCTCAGGAAAATGCATTCCGGCGCGCATGGGCCGAGCTCGAGTCGCTCCTCGATCCACGTCCTGAGGATCCGTTTCCGAGACATTGCTCGTTCGTTGCGGCTAGTTTTGCGGTGACCGCGGCGATCTACCGGCGCGCCGGCGGCCTCCCCGACGTGCCGGCTCTCGAGGATCGAATGTTTTTGCGCGCACTGCGCCGCGTCGACGCGCGCGTGAGATTCAGCCCTCGCGTTCGGGCAGCGACCTCCGGGCGCCACGACCCTCGCGTGGAAGGCGGGTTCGGCACGCTCGTCAAGCACCTCCATCTGCAAGGCACGAACGGCGAAACGTTCATGGTGGAAAATCCAGGTCAGATCGTCGACGAGTTGAAAGGACGCGCTGCTTTTAGAAAACTCTGGGCCGGATCGCGCGCACGCGTCGATGTGGCCACTGCCTCCGAGATCTTCGGGATACCGTTACGCGAAATTTCCGAACTGATCGATGAGACGAAGCCGTTCGGTCAAAACTACGAAGCGGTACAAACCGCTGCTAAAGTCAGGCGTGACTACCCTTTGACCCCGGTTGGGGAGGCGATCGAAGCGTTGCATGCCGCTGCGGCAGAGCTGAAAGCTGCCGCGCCAACGCGCATGACGACGGCGTCCGGCGCCGGCTGACGAAGATACATTTGTAGGTCACGGATCAGATGTCCGAACGGAAGCGGTTCGATCAATCCTCGCGCGCCCACGCTACGAACGACCAACTCGATTACGTCTAACGCTGCACGTTCTATTGCGACCCGCGCCATGTCGACGGTTTCGAGTACTTGGTTTGCGTTGCTCTCCGAAGGCTCGGCATCGAATCGCATCCATGACTCCATTCCGGTTCGCAGCCATTGCCGGCTCGTTTGGACCGCTATTCGAACCTGCGCGGCGCGGACGCGTTGAAAGGTATCGCTATCCCGGTTTCGTTCGGTCAAGTATGCCAGCGTTTCGGCTTCGAGGCGCCCCATGATACCGGCGTGCACGGCGAGAAAACGAAGCGCACCACCGAAGAACCATGGTTGCGCTTCGTAGTCCCCGGGGTTTCCGATCAGATCGCCGGCGGACAGCACTACGGAATCGAAACTGACCGAGAAACTGTCCGATGCTTGCATGCCCATCGGCTCCCAGGCCGAGCGATCGATCGCGACCTGCACCCGATCCATCGGAACGAGGCACATTTGCAGAAGCCCATTGGGCAGCGCGGCGGTTATCAACGCTCGAGTTATCGTTCCCGCACCGGAAGCCCACGTTTTTGCTCCGCTGAGAACGAAGCCACCGGCGGCGTCCGCAATTCGGACCCCATTCCCATCCTGCGTATTCCAGACCCCGAAGAGATGGCCATCGGAAAGGTCGCGTTCTAATTGCTCTCGTTGCATCGGACTTCCGCAACGGGCCACGAGTTGGGCGCCATTCAAGTGCCCTTCGTAAATGCGTCCTACGCTCGGGTCTCGGCTCCCGGCTTCGTATAAAGCGTCGACCTCTGCGGCGCGCCCGTCTATGGGAACACCGTTTGTGTCCGATCGCGCGATCCGCAACAGCTCTTCGGTCAGCACGACTGGTAGAAGCGTTCCACCGGTTGAAGCCACTGGTGCAGCAGCGCCGAATCGATACGAAAGCCTTCCGGGTCGTCATCGATGAGATCGCTAACTTGACTTTTATGCCGCGACAGCGCTCTGCGTTTGGCGTCAATTTGCTCGGCATCTAGTTCTAGCTCGCAGATGCTCTGGACGGCTAGCTTTCCGAGCCGTTTCTCGCTGCTTCGAATAGACGCCCACACGATATAGTGAATCGATCGAGGCCGACGTTCGATCGAGCGCAGCGCCATCCGAATCGCGCGAGCGGTGGCAACATGATCGGCATGCGGATCGTGCGACCACGGTCCGAGCAGGGTATCGATCGCTAGGTTCGATATCGCCGCGCAAATTTTTCCGATAATCCACTGGCGCTGAGCGCGGTCGAGAGCGGACAGCGTCCCGTCGTGAACGCGTAGGAATATCGGTTCGGTTCGAACCCCGAGTTCGCAAAGTGCTTCGCGTGCTTCATTCTCTCGCATCCGAGCCAGCTTCGACATGGGGAAGCGAAGCGAGTTCGGATGGCTCGCTCTACCGTCGGTGACGTACAGCACGGTGGGCTGGATGCCGTCGCGAGTAAGGCCGAATAACGTGCCGCCGCAGCCGATAACGTCATCATCCGGATGCGGAGCGACCACTAAGACGCGGCGACCCTCCCGTATCCACGACTTCGATTCCGTCACGGTTGTAACGCAACCGTCGGAAGCGTTCGAAGCGCCGCGATTACTTCGGCGGTGGATATCGATAGGAGGCCTGCATCGACTCGATCTGCATGGGGATCGCCGCGTCGACCAGCCCAAATAACCCGATGGATCGGCCGCTGCGGTGGACCCCAATGCGTGGGCGGGGTCGGACCAAATAGCAATACCGATGGGCGGCCGAACGCACTTGCCAAATGAGCGGTCCCAGTGTCGCCACAAACGACGCGCGCTGCTGCGCCGACCAATTCCGCCAGTTCGTGCAGGTCCGTGCACCCCGCAAAAACTCGTTCGTTCGGAACGCCCGCTGCCCTCGCGATCGCATGCGCGCGCCGTCCCTCGCCGGGACCCCCGGTTATTATGACGCTGCGCCCGGCTTCGTGTTCGGACCGTACGACATCGATCCAGCGTTTTGAGGGCCAGCAGCGGGCACGACTGCTCGCTCCAGGATGCACCAACGTCGTGCCCCGCGCAATTTCCGTTCGAAGCGTGGTGGCTGGAGGCGTGATATTCAGATCCCTCGGGTCGGACGGAATTCCGGCGTGTCCGAGCATGCGGCACCACCGCGCGACCTCGTGTTCTTCGGGATCGTGTTCCGCGCCATCGATGCTGACCGGAATCTCTGAATTGCGAAAGGCAATCAGTCGGTCAACCTTTGCCTGCAGCAATAATCGATGCGAAGCCGGCCCCTTACCGTGCAAGTCGATCCCAATGTCGGCGTGATGCAGTTTCGGATCCAGCGGCGCCAACTCGCGCGCGTCGCAAACCTCGTCGATCGTTTCGCCGAGCAATTTCACGAGTGGAGTAAGCTCGCATGGCGCGGCGAGCTGGATGTAGCTCGATGGATACCTGCTTCGAATAGCTCGGTACGCGGGAACGCCGGTTAGAAAATCGCCCACTTTTAATGCACGAAGGATGACGATGCGGTGCATGCTCTAACTCACAACCGCAAAGCGCTGTTGTGCCTTACCATCGATCGACAAACGGTAGACTTTCAGAGTTTCGAGCGCGATTTTCGACCATTGATAGTTTGTGACGGCGCATTTTCTTGCCGCATGACCTAGCGTCCGCCGAAGACGTGCGTCCGTCTGCAACCGGCGTAGGGCATCCGCTAACTTTTGTGGCGAGCGTGGCGGAACCAGAAAGCCGGTGATGCCGTCGATGACCGTATCTTTTAACCCGCCGACGGCTGAGGCGACCACCGGCACGCCGCATGCCATTGCTTCGAGCGCCACGATACCAAACGGTTCGTACCACGGCGTGCAAACGGCAATATCGGCCGAGCGTAAGAGTTCCGCTACGCCTTCGCGTTCGATCGGACCACGGAACGAAACGCGCTGCGAAACGCCGCAGCGTAAAGCAAGGTTCGATAATCTCGTTACTTCCGCGTCATCCTCGATACGCGCGCTCTCTCCGCCGCCGGCAACGATCAACTCCGCGTTTTCTAACGACGTCATACTCTCGATTACGGTATCGACGCCTTTTCTAGGAACCAAGCGTGACACCGTAGCGATACGCAAAACGTTTGGGTTTCTCGGCTCGCCTACGCCATTTGGAGAGAATTGCTCGGAATCAACCCCGCAAGGAATAACGCAGATCGAACCTATGCGCGAACCCATCCTTTGCAACTCTATGAGCTCGGCAGCAGAAGTCGCTACGATGCAATCGATCCTTCGAGCGATTTTCGCCTCCTCCAAAATGCGGACGGGTGGAGACGTATCGGCTGCACCTTGATGCCGGAGTTTTTCGGCGCCGAGAGCATGATACGTGTGCACCGTCGGCAGCCCATAAGCACCGGCAGCGCGAATCGCCGCAATACCGCTCATCCAAAAATGCGAATGCACGACGGCCGGCCGGTTGAACCGCCACGCCTGAATAAGCCCATCCGAAAATTGCGCCACGTGTGGATAAATCGCGTCCTTTGCAACGCGCTCGGGCGGCCCCGCATCCACATGGCGAACGACGACCCCGCACGCCATGTTCACCATTTCGGGAAGTTGCGGATCGTCGCGCCGGGTGTACACGGTCACCGAGTGCCCGAGATCCACCATCGCGGTAGCAAGGGCGGTGACGTGCACGTTTTGCCCGCCTGCGTCTACGTGCCCGAGGCTGGCAAGCGGGCTGGCATGCTCCGAAACCATCGCGATTTTCACGGTTCGGCTCCGAGCGCGACCGCAACTCGCATATCTCGACGAATTTTTTGCAGTGCCACGAGCACGTCGCCGACCGCAACGTTCGCGATGCAGGCGTGATCGCCGCGCGGACAAACTCGCGCTCGACAGTGCTTGCATCCGATTTCTTGGTTTCCGAGAAGCACGTGTTCGACCATCCATGGTCGAAAACGAACCGCCGGAATTGTCGGTGGAAACAATGAAACCGTTGGTGTCCCGACTGCCGCCGCGACATGCGCGGCACCGGTATTTCCCACGACGATGGCGCTTGCATCCGCGATCACGCGCGCAAGCTCCGGCAGACTGGTTTTTCCTGCGAGGCTCACTCCGTTACGTCCAGCTACAAAATCGCATAGGCAAACTTCACCGATCGATCCAGTGACGATCACTCGATTCCCCGCGATTCTC
Organism: Candidatus Tumulicola sp.; assembly: GCA_036502885.1. Classification (GTDB taxonomy): domain Bacteria; phylum Vulcanimicrobiota; class Vulcanimicrobiia; order Vulcanimicrobiales; family Vulcanimicrobiaceae; genus Tumulicola. The sequence continues at coordinate 1 of DASXXU010000245.1, read as the reverse complement.
A
>DASXXU010000244.1:0-7745 GCA_036502885.1 Candidatus Tumulicola sp. | reverse complement strand
AAGAGACGACCCAAGAAGAGTTCTTTCACACGTTTAACGCCTTGCACGAATCCGGCAAGCAGTTGATCATTTCGTCCGACCGGCCGCCGCGCGAGATTCAAACGCTGGAATCGCGGCTGCGTTCGCGCTTCGAATGGGGATTGATCACCGACATTCAAGCGCCCGACCTGGAAACGCGCGAAGCCATCCTGCGAAAAAAGGCCGAAAGCGAAAAGATTCCCGTCCCCGACGAGGTCACGTCGTTCATCGCGAAAGTCATTCCGTCCAACATCCGCGAGCTAGAGGGCGCGTTGATCCGCGTGGTCGCGTACGCCTCGCTCACGAAGTCCCCGATCACCAGCGACCTGGCCGGCGAGGTACTGAAAAGCGTTATCGCCAGCGCGCCGCCGCAACGCGTCACGATCTTGAAGATCAAAGAAACCGTCGCCGGCGCGCACGGCCTGACCGTAAAAGAAATGGACACGGGAAGGCGCGATCAACGACTGGCGGCACCGCGGCAGATCGCGATGTTCATCGCGTGCATGCTCACGAACTATTCGCTGCCGCACATCGCGCGCGAGTTCGGGAAGAAAGACCACACGACGGTTATGTACGCTCGCGACAAGATCAAAGATCAGATGGAACGCGACGAAGCATACCGCAATAAAATTCGCCAGCTGATGGCGATGTGCCAAACCCCGTAGTCCCCAACCTTACCCGCACGCCGTTCACAGGGTCCCTACGACCGCAGGTATAACACCCTGCGGTCGGTCGTATAGGTGGAAACGTGGATACTCCGGGCCCGAAAGCCCACAACTTATCCCTAAGCAAAAACATCGTAGCTGCCGGAGTTTTTGGAGGTTCCTCACAGAATGCACCGCTCTACTGCTGGTACGGCTATATTTCTAAATTTAAATTACGGGCACGCAGCCTCGCTCGTGGCGGTGGATGATGAAGTTCACGTGTAACACCAAAGACATCTCGGCCGCCGTCGGAGCGGCCAGCAAAGTCGTTAACGCGCATACGACCGTTCCGATTCTGTCGAACGTGCTGCTCCAAGCCGAAGGCGGAAAAATCGCGGTGCGCGCCACCGATCTCGAGTTGACGCTCGAACACGGTTTTACAGCCGACGTGGGCGAAGGCGGGTCGGTCACTATCCCGGCAAAACTTTTCGCCAGCTATCTGGCCAACTTGCCGGCTGGAACGCTCGAGCTCAGCGGCACGCCGACGCGAGCCAGCGTCAAGCACGAACGCAGCAACTACGATTTCCACGCTTTACCGGCCGAAGAGTATCCGCCGTTGCCGGCGGCTACGCGCGGGTCGCACTTCGTGATCGGCGCAAAGAAGTTCCGCGACGCGATCGACGGGACCATCTTCGCTGCGTCCAACGAAGAAGCACGCGGTGCGGTGCTGATGGGAACGCTCATCGAGATCGAGGGCGACTCGCTAACCCTCGTTGCGACCGACGGGTATCGCTTGGCAAAATTCGCCACCACGATCGACGAGTCGCTGGGCGGTACCGAAAAATACATCGTGCCCTCGCGTGCGCTCGCCGAGGCCGCCCGTAACTTAGGCGCGGCCGAATCGATCGCCGTCAACGCCCTTGGCGCGCAGAGCAATCAGTTGCAAATGTCGGCCGGCGACGTTTCGATTACGGTGCGTTTGGTTGACGGACAATACCCGAACTATCAACAAGTCATCCCCGCAAAGTTCGATCGAAGCGTCACGGTCAGCACGTCGCGACTGATCGGCAGCTTGCGCCGTGCGGAGCTGGTGGCAGGCGATCGCGCCAGCATGGTGGCGCTTACGATCTCGAACCAGACGCTGGTCGTGACGGCGAACTCCGACGTTTCCGGGACGGCGTACGAAGAACTCGAGGTCGAGCAAACCGGTGAAGATCTCAAGATCGCCTTCAACGCGCGATATCTCGTGGAGATCCTCAATCACGTCAAGAGCGATCGCGCCGTGCTGGAGTTTCTGGGGCCGCTTTCACCGGCCGCGATCCGGCCGCTGGAACCGCTCGAGTCGGGGACGCAACTGTACGTCCTGATGCCGTTGCGTCAGTGACCTCTGCCGGCCGCGACCGTGTAGTAACGGCGGCGCGAGCCGCCGTTTGCATATGCAGTTGACGCAACTGGAGCTACTCGACTTTCGCAACTACGAACGCCTCGAACTCGAACCGGGACCGGGCGTAACGGCCTTCGTCGGTCCGAACGCACAGGGGAAAAGCAATCTGCTCGAAGCCGTCGCTATGCTCGGTACCGGAAAATCGTTTCGCGCGCAACGCGACGGATCGGTCGTTCGGTACGGGTGCGAGCGGACGGCGGTGACCGGCCGCGCTCTCCTGCAAGCCGGCCCCGTACATCTCGGTTGCGCGGTGGTGCGCGGCGCTCGGGGCACGCGCAAGACCTTTGCGGTGAACGGCAGCGACGTCCGCTACGCGCGTTTTTTGGGGCACCTACGCATCGTTACGTTCGTGCCGGCAGACTTGCAGCTGATCGGTGGTGCGCCCGCGCTGCGGCGCGCGTTGCTCAACGGCGCGCTCGCGCAGTCGGAGCCGCGGTATTATCGCGAGCTGGCACGCTACACGCAAACGCTCTCGCAGAAGAATGCGATGCTGCGGGGTGCGGGACCGATCGATCCCGATCTACTCGATATTTACAACCGGACGCTGGTCGAAGCGGCCGGCGTTTTGATTCCGTCGCGCGCTCGCTTCGTGCGCGAACTGGATGCGTCGGCGTCCGTTTCGCACGCGCGATTTAGTGCCGATGCCGAGTCGTTACACATCGAGTACGCCTGCGACGTGCAGTGCGACCCGTTCGACGCCGGCGACGTCGAGGGCGCATTCGATCGCCGGTTGCGCGAGAGCGTCGATCTCGAACGCCTGCGCAAAACATCGGTCGTGGGGCCGCACCGCGACGATCTGGTGCTTTCGCTGGACGGCCGATCGCTTGCGACATATGGTTCCCAAGGTCAGCAGCGTACGGCCGTTCTCGCGCTGAAGCTAGCCGAATATGCGACGATGCGCGACCGTGGCGGCGAAGCGCCCCTTTTGTTGCTCGACGACGTTTTGTCCGAGTTGGACGACGATCGAGCGGCGGCGTTCGTCACCGGTTTGGGCGGTTACGAGCAAGTGTTCATGACCGCGGTCGCACTCCCGGCGGCGCTTCGTTCCGGCGCGCGCGTTTACGGAATCGAGCGAGCGCGCGTGATCCCGGCGTGTTGAAACCGCTCGGCCAGGCTCTCTCCCACTGGACCCCGGTGCGTCGCGGGAGAATCGACGATCCCGTTTCGGCGTTGGCGGCGGCATGGCCGGAGATCGTGGGCGCCGATATCGCACGGAATTCGCAGCCGGTACGGATCGATCGCGGAACGCTGTGGATCGTTACTACCTCCGGCGCGTGGGGCCAGCAGTTAACGTTTTTGACCGACCGTCTGTTGGCAGCAATTGGCGAGCGAACGCCGCAAACAATTGTCGAGCGTTTGCGGTTTAGAGTAGGCAAGATCTCGGGGATTCGACGCGCGCCCAAGGGCCGCAACGGGCTCGCCCTACGACCGGTCGAACCGCCGCGTTCGATACCGGAATCAGCCGCCGATGCGCTGGCGTCGTTTCGACGTCACGTCGAGGGTTGGGAGCGGGCAAAACGAGCCGCCGGGTGGAAGGAATGTCTGGACTGCAAAGCCCTTCTTCAGCCGGGCAGTGCTGCGCGTTGCGCGGCCTGCGCGAACGCTGCCATCCGGCGGCGGACGGAACGGGCGGCGCGGCTGCTGGCGGATGCGCCGTGGCTGGGATACCCCGGAACCGCGGAGCTCGTTGAAGAGCTTTCCCCGAGCGAATACGAGGCGTTGCGCGCACAACTGTTGGCCGACTGGCGGCAAACGCTCGAACGAGCCCGCGCGGTCTCGCCCGAGCGGCCGTTGCCGCACGAGCGTGGCGTGGCGAGCGCGTACGTGTTGCTCGCAACGCGGCTGCGGCCGAACGAGATCGACCCGGCAATAATGCGCGGCATCCTGGGCGATGCGGCGTACGCCCGACTCTACGAACTACAACGAACGGAACCGAATGGCGAATAACAACTACACTGGCGAACAAATCGAGGTACTGCGCGGCTTAGAGGCCGTTCGCAAACGGCCCGGCATGTACATCGGCAACACCGCCGAGCGCGGCTTGCATCAACTGGTGTACGAAGCCGTCGACAACGCGGTCGATGAAGCGCTGGCCGGGCACGCAAAGACCGTGCTCGTAACGTTGTACAAAGATGGGTCGTGCTCGGTCGAGGACGACGGCCGCGGTATTCCGATCGACATTCACGCCGAGGAAAAGCTGCCCGCGGTCGAGGTCGTAATGACCATCCTGCATGCCGGCGGTAAGTTCGGCAAAGGCGGTTACAAGGTTTCCGGCGGCTTGCACGGCGTCGGCATCTCGGTCGTCAACGCGTTGTCCGAATCGATGATCACCCGCGTCAAACGCGATGGTTGGGTGTGGGAGATGCGATTCGAGCGCGGCATCACCGTACAGAAGCTCAAGAAGATCGGTCGCGCCGAGGGCACCGGAACGTACCAGTGGTTCAAGCCCGACACGACGATGTTCGAAACGCTCGATTTTCATTGGGATATCTTGCAAAAGCGCCTGCGCGAGCTGGCATTTCTCAACCGGGGTTTGGAGATAACGCTGCGCGACGAACGCGGCGAAGAACCGCGCCAGCGTACGTACAAATTCGAGGGCGGCATCGTGTCGTTCGTCGAGTGGCTCAACGAGAAGAAAGATCCACTGCATCCGATCGTTTCGACGCATTCCGAGCGCGACGGTGTCGACGTCGAGGTCGCGATGCAATATACCAACGCGTATACGGATCAAATCTTTGCTTACGCCAACAACATCAATACGATCGAAGGCGGCATGCATCTGCTCGGCTTCCGTACCGCGGTCACCAACGCGGTGAACGGGTACGCGCGCAAACGCGGCATGCTCAAAGAAGCCGAACCGTCGTTGTCGACCGACGACATCCTCGAAGGTTTGACCGCCGTCGTTTCGGTCAAACTCGAAAATCCGCAGTTCGAGGGGCAGACCAAGACCAAGCTCGGCAACAACAAAGTGCGCAGCATCGTCTACGGGTTGGTCAACGAGCGGCTCGAATTTTTCTTCGAAGAGAATCCTAAGGTCGCGCGCACGATCGTCGACAAGTGCATGCAGGCGCAGCGTGCACGCGAAGCGGCGAAGAAAGCTCGCGATCTCTCGCGCCGCAAGAACGCGCTCGAGGGCTCGGGGCTTCCCGGCAAACTCATCGATTGCAAGAATACCAATCCGGCCGAGAGCGAAATCTTTCTGGTCGAAGGCGATTCCGCCGGCGGCACGGCCAAGGGCGGACGCGATCCCATCACGCAAGCGATCCTCCCGTTGCGCGGCAAAATCATCAACGTCGAAAAGGCCCGTTTAGACAAAGTTCTGGCCAACGAAGAGATTCGAACGATGATCACGGCCTTCGGTACCGGTTTCGGCGACGAGTTCAACGTCGAAAAGCTGCGCTATCACAAGATCATCATCATGACCGACGCCGATGTGGACGGTTCGCACATCCGAACGCTGCTGTTGACGTTTTTCTATCGTCAGATGAAACCGCTGGTCGAGGGCGGCTTCGTCTACATCGCGCAACCGCCGCTGTACGGTATCCGCAAGGGCAAACAGCAGTGGTGGGCGTTCAGCGAAGCCGACTACCGCTCGATTCTGGGCGACGCGGATCCGAAAGAGTTCACGATCCAGCAATACAAGGGTCTGGGCGAGATGGATGAGGACCAGCTAGCCGAGACGACGATGGAAGTCGGTAACCGGCGGCTAGAACAGATTACCATCGAGGATGCGGTCGAGGCCGAGCAGATCTTTACCGATCTCATGGGCGATAAGGTCGAGCCGCGTAAGCAGTACATCTTCGAGTACGCGAAGAGCGTCAAGAACCTCGACTTATAGCGGACCCGCGGCGTCGCTCATCGTTCTGTAAGCGACGGCTGCAGGGGCGCCCTCGTCGAAACGCGGTATAACCTACTTCGACGTGCGCAAGGGTTTGGCGATCGGCCTGGTGGCCGCCGTGCTCCTGGCCGGTTTCGCCACGATGCGCCGGCACGAGCTTTTCCGTTTCGTCATCGGTGCGGCCGCCGGCGCGGCCGGATATTCCGTTTCGATCGGCCGCCAGACCGTCGCGTTCGATGCGATGGAGTTCCGCGACGTTCACGTTTCGCGTGGCGGCGTGCCATTGCTCGATGCCGCTCGTATCGACGTTCGTTACTCGTTGCGCGACTTGTTGCCGGGGAGCTCGCGGCGCTTCGGCGTCGCGGCGATCGACGTCGATGCCGCTAAGCTGTCGATCGTGCGGGCCTCGGACGGAACGTATAACTTTTTAGGACCGCCTGCGCGCAAGGGTTTGCCGCAGGCGCAACTCCCGGTCGAGGTCGACAACGTTCCGGTGCGTTTCACGTTGCGCATGCGCGACACGTCGGTCGAACTGCTGGAGCCGCAGGCGTACGATTCCTCGGCGCGGCGCGTCGTCATCGATGGGTTTACGGTCGACGCATCGATCGATACGAGCGCCGTTTCGCGCTATCGCGCGCGCGGCGCGTTCCAGGGCAACCGCCGCGGCGATCCGTTTACGATCGACGGTACGATGGATGCGCTGCGAGGCTTCGCAATGCACCGCGCGCGGGCCGCGCGCTTTCCGTTGCGCGCGTTGGCGAACTACTTCGCCGATTCGCCGGTGATTCGAGTATTGAAAGGTCGCGCACGCAACTTCGACGCGCGCTTATACGCACTCGACGTTCGGCCGAACGTGACGCCGGATTATCACGCCAACCTGCAACTCGATATCGACGGCGGGTCGCTGGCATTAGCCATGCTAGCCGCGCCGGTCGAGGAGGTGCGCGGCCGGGTGCAATTGGTCGACGATACCTTTTTCTTGCGGCGGGTCGACGCGCGACTGGCCGGGGTAGCGTTGCACATCACGGGCGGCATTTACGATTTCGCGGGCGGATTGACGGGCAGCCCGCAGTTGCGACTGGGCATCTCCGGTAATGGCGATCTTTCGGCGTTCCGTCACGCGTTTACGTTCACGCGCGCCGAGCCGATGAGCGGTCCGCTGCAGATCGGTGTTTTGGTCGCGGGCCCGATCGGCGATCCGGTCATCGTTGCAAACGCCGATTCTGCTCGCGCGATTTACCGCAACGTTCCGTTCGACGGTTTGCGGGCCGGCGTCGTGTACAACCACGGCGTCGTCGGGTTCGCACCGTTGACGGCGAAATACGGATCGACGCAGTTGTGGGTTCGCGGGACGCTCGGCACCGGCAAGCAACTGACATCCGAGCTGGCGTTACACGTAGCCGGGCCGGCGTCGGGAATGCCGTTCTTGAATCGCCTCATGGGTAAAGAGCCGGTGCGTCTGGATGCCGTCGCGCACGGCATCAACACGAACTTTTCGGTGCAAGCTGCAGCGTCGTCGGCGCGAGGCATCGGCCCGATGGCCGCGCTCATCGCGCTTGGGCCGGCCGGGACGGCCGAAGTCGCGCCGTTCTGGTTACACACCGCGGGCGGCTCGCTAACCGGCGGGTACTTGCTGGATCGCCCGCATTCGTCGAGCGCGTACTGGGCAACCGCGAGCGGCTTGGCGTTGCACACCATCGTCACACGGTTTCCGGGTCTGACGCTTCCCATCGTCCCACCGCTTGCCGGCGTATTGCAGTCCGCGTCCATCGTCGGCGGCAACGACGGAGCCGATGCGGCG
>DASXXU010000243.1:0-16277 GCA_036502885.1 Candidatus Tumulicola sp. | reverse complement strand
ATCGGTAATCGGCGTCTTGATAAACGTGCCCGAGCCGGCCGCTCCCTTAAAGATCACCATGTCGCCGGTGTCGGGGCCGGCCAGCATACCGACTGCAAGATCGCCCTGTAGATCCATGCCGCAACTCGATGGGAAATCGTTCTGCGGAACGGAAAGCGTCTTCATGAGTTTCGTCGGAACTTTGTATTCCGAGATCTGGTCGGATCCGGCGACGATCCAAACGATCTTCCTGCCGTAACCGTAAAGCACGTTGGTGCACCCTTGGCCGCCGACGTTGTTGAGCGTACCGATCTGCTTTTCGCCCGTCGGGTAGTTGAAAATGCTCGCGTACGTTCCGTAATCGCTGATAATGTAGTCGTAATATTTCGTTGTGTTCGCGATCGCGTTGGGAAGGAGCGCCGCACCGACGCTACGCGCGCCGAGATTCGGACGTGCGGCCGTCGTCGGCTTTCCGTTAACGTACGCCACACCAGCCTTGTATTCTAAGTTAAGCGTTGGGCTGGATGGCGCCATCGCCGAACCGCTGCCCGCGCCGCTGCACGCCGAACATATCGCGAGCGCAACGAGAGCACCGGTATATTTGACTAAACCAATCGTGTTCATAAATGACTCCCTTTTTTCCGAGCGGAAGGCCACTTCTTTATCGTGGCGACCTGCCTACCCTTGGTTAGGAACGCGTGGCTATAATCCGATCCACAATTTTCGGAAGCGCGAAGCGCAAGCCGAACACGGCGATTGGGCCGACGATTAAGACGACCCCGCTGCGATAGCCGGCCAAGCCGGAGCCGATCAGGAAGAACATCAGTGCACCGATGGAAAGAATCGATGCACGCACGATACCCCAGCGCAGATCGGCGTCGGACAGCGTCTTCCAGCGTTCGCGCAAACCGATCCACAGCATCGCATCGAGCAAACCGTAGACCAGGCCGTAGCTGGTCATCCACATTCGCATCAGATCGACGACTTGACGACCGCCGTGGCCGATGAAATGCAGCACGAGTTGCTGCATGTAAACCATCAACACCAGGCTGCCGAGCAGTGTGAAATTTACTACCAGCGTTACCGGCGTGAGGATGAAGAACGTACGGAAGATCCGTTGATGCACCCACCATACGATGGAGATCAAGAAGAACGAGATCGCAAACCCGATAACGCTCGTCGCGATCGCGCGAAAATCCGCGGAGCGTTGCGGGATGAGTAAGTTGATGCCCATCTCCGCAATACAAAAACCGATAACGATATCGGAGAAGGCCTCAAGCCGGTGGAGCGTTCGTTCTGCGTCCGCCCCGACCGCCGAGCCCTTCGCGATCATGCCGGCGTCGATTGCTCCCGCCCGCGCAACTGGCGCAAGACGTATTGCAAAATACCGCCGTTGCGATAGTACTCGGCTTCATCGGGCGTATCGATCCGCACCCGCGCTTGAAACGACACCGACTTTCCGCTTTGCGGATCGGTGGCCGTTACCGTCACGTTCGAACGATGCTGCAGGTCGCCCGCGATCCCGGTAATGTCGAAGCGTTCTTCCCCGGTCAAGCCGTAGGTCGTGCGATTTGCGCCGCCGGTGTATTCGAGCGGAAGAATTCCCATGCCGATCAGGTTGCTTCGATGGATGCGCTCGAACGACTCGGCGATGACGGCGCGGATACCCAGCAGATACGGCCCTTTCGCGGCCCAATCGCGCGACGAACCGGAGCCGTATTCGCGGCCCGCGAGCACGATGAGGGGCGTTCCGTCGAGACGGTAGCGCTCGGCCGCATCGAATATCGACATCTTTTCGCCGGTCGGCAAATACCGCGTGACGCCGCCTTCGGTGCCGGGTGCTAGCAGATTGCGCAACCGCACGTTGGCAAACGTTCCGCGTACCATCACCTCGTGATTGCCGCGACGCGCGCCATAAGAGTTGAAGTCTTTTGGCTCGATGCCGTGCTCCATTAAGTATTTGGCCGCCGGGCTGGTACGCGCGATGTTGCCGGCGGGTGAAATGTGATCCGTCGTGACGGAATCGCCCAGCACCGCCAGCACTCGCGCGCCGGGAATATCGCTAGTCGGATGCGGCCGTTCCGGCATACCGTCGAAGTATGGCGGCTTCTTTACGTATTCCGATTGCGGATCCCAAGCGTAGCGCTCCGTCGCCGGAACCGTGAGTTTGGCCCAGTTGTCGTCGCCACGAAACGCATCGGCGTACTGCGACTCGAACATCTTCGCGTCGATGCACTTGGCGATCGTTTTTGCGATCTCGTCATCGCTCGGCCATAGATCTTTTAGGTACACCGGCATTCCGGCGCTATCGCTACCGATCGGCTCGGTCGTGAGATCGACATCGATGCGACCGGCCAATGCATACGCGACGACCAACGGCGGCGACGCCAAATAGTTTGCGTGAACCTGCGGATGGATCCGTCCTTCGAAATTGCGATTGCCCGAGAGAACCGCCGCAACGATAAGTTGCTGTTCGGCGACCGTTTCGGCCACGTCGGCCGGCAGCGGCCCGGAGTTGCCGATACACGTCGTGCAGCCGTAACCGACGACGTTGAAGCCGAGCCGATCGAGATACTGCTGTAAGCCCGACTCGGCCAAGTAATCGGTAACGACCTTCGATCCCGGCGCGAGCGATGTTTTCACCCACGGCGCCGTGCTCAACCCGCGTTCGAGCGCATTGCGCGCGAGCAATCCCGCTCCGACGAGCACCGACGGATTCGAGGTGTTGGTACAACTCGTGATGGCCGCGATCACCACCGACCCATCCGAAACGTCTTTGCCGGTCAGCGAAATGGTTGCGGCACCGCCGCCGCCCTCGCTCTCGAAACGGCTGACTTGTGTACCGGACGGTTCGCGAGCAGCCTGCCAACCCTCCATCGCATCTTCAAACGATTTCGCTACGCCGCTCAAGGAAACGCGATCTTGCGGACGACGCGGGCCGGCTAGACTCGGTTCGACCGACGAGAGATCGAGTTGGAGTACTTCGGTAAACTCCGGATCGGGCGTATCGTCGGTGCGGAACAAGCCTTGTGCTTTCGCGTACGCTTCGACCAATGCGATGTGATCGGGCTTGCGGCCGGTCAAGCGCAAATACTCGAGCGTGCGATCGTCGATCGGAAACATCGCAACCGTCGAACCGAACTCCGGCGACATATTGCCGAGCGTCGTGCGATCGGCAACCGGTAATCCGGAAAGTCCGCGTCCGAAAAACTCAACGAACGCGCCGACCACGCCGCGCTTGCGCAACATCTCGGTGACGGTCAGCACCAAGTCCGTCGCCGTAACGCCTTCGCGTAAACGCCCGTCGAGCCGAACGCCGACAACCTCGGGAATGAGCATCGTGATCGGCTGGCCGAGCATAGCAGCTTCAGCTTCGATGCCGCCAACGCCCCACGCTAAAACACCCAAACCGTCGACCATCGTGGTGTGCGAATCGGTCCCGACGACCGTATCCGGATACGCGAACGGCTCGTCCGACCGATCGTCGAAACCGAAGACCACGCGCGCCAGAAATTCGATGTTGACCTGATGTACGATCCCGGTATCCGGTGGAACCGCGCGAAAACCGGCCAGCGCCGACTGCCCCCACTTCAAAAACGCGTAGCGCTCGTGGTTGCGTTCGAACTCCAACTCGGCGTTTTTCTGCGGCGCTTGGTTCGAACCAAAGTAGTCGACCTGCACCGAGTGATCGACCACGAGCTCGACCGGCTGGAGCGGGTTGATCAGGGCCGGGCGGCCGCCCATTTCGGCCATCGCGTCGCGCATCGCGGCTAGATCGACGACGCACGGAACGCCGGTGAAATCTTGCAGTAACACGCGGGCCGGCCGGAAAGCGATTTCTTTTTCGGCTTTGCGAACCGGCTGCCAGCCGGCTAAGGCCTCCACGTCTTGTTTGGTGACCGACCGGCCGTCCTCGAAACGCAGGAGGTTTTCCAGCAGAATCTTGATCGAGTACGGCAGTCGCGAAAGGCGCGTCAGCCCCGCGCGTTCGAGCGCATCGAGCCGAAAATACCGGTAATTGCGGCCGCCGGCCGCGAGCGTATCGAGCGCGTTAAAGCTATCCAGATGACGGTTCATGGGTGAATCGTACTTTGGGATTTCCGTCGATGTAGCCTTCGACCGCAAGCGACGCCTCGCCGGTCATAAGGTGCCACAACGGATCGACCAGCAGCGACAGGCGCCACGATCGCAGCTCCAGCGACCGCTCCAGCGCCTCACGGTCCGCCGGAATCTCGCGGGCCACCCGTTCCAGGACGCTACGCGGCACGAGCAGATTGGCGGGCAGCTCGTGACGGCGAGCGATCTCGCCGACGGCGACCGACATCAACGACGCCAGCGTATCGCGCGACGGCCCCAACGGACGCTTCGGGCGCTCGGGCAGTTCCGATTCATCCAGCGCCTCGGCTCGAGCGACCGCCCGGATGACCGCCTCGCCGAATTGCCGCCGGGCCCCGCCATCCAAGCGACGGAGTTGTCCGAGTTCTTCGACCCGTTTGGGCCGCAGCGTCGCCAGACCACCGACGACGTCGTCGGGCATGATGTACTTCGGCGGAACGTCGCGCTCGCGAGCGGCGGCGTCCCGCAGCTTGACCAATTCGTTGAGCACCGCGAGCTCGCGCCGGTTCATGCGCGTTGCCCCCGGAATGCGCAGATAGGCACGGCGTTCGTCGACGCGATAACGCGCCGGATCGGTGAGTTCCGCGCATTCATCCATCGCCCATTCGTATCGTCCGGCTGCATGCAAACGTTCGGCTAACGCGTCGCGCATCGGCAATAAATGCACGACGTCGTCGACCAGGTATTCCAACTGTCGAGGAGAGAACGGACGCGACGACCAGTCGCTGACGGTTTGCGATTTGGCCAGCCGGATATCGCGCAGATCGCGTACCAAATCGGCCAACGAAATTTGCAATCCGTAGCCGAGAAACGCGGCCGCTACTTGCGTATCGAACACGTCGGCCGGAACCGTCCCGAAGCGATCGGCAAAGATTTTTAGATCGGATGACAGCGCGTGCCCGGCGACGCTCGTTTGCGTAAGCGCTTGAGCCAGCGGACGCAAATCTTCCACCGCCAGCGGATCCACGATTGCAACGCCATCGTCGAACGCGCACTGCACCACCATCAATCGGGGCGCGTAACTCCGCTCGGCGTGAAATTCGGTATCGATCCCAACGCGTTCGGCCGTTTCGATCCGCCGGCAGAGGGCGGCCAGGCCGGCCGCGTCGTCCACGATAATTGGTGCGCTCACGGCGTCGGTTTCGGCCTTTCTCTGCGGAAGTGAAAATGCGGACAACGGTGTACGTGACAGTAGTGTTGCCGGATCAGATCGTACCGGTGCGTAACGCCGTGCACGAACACCGTGACCCGATCTCCGAAGATCGTGAGCACGGTGCAGATCGGAATCGCGATAATGCACATCGTCCAAACGTGCACCCAAAGCGGAACGCGAAACGCAGCCGCACTCGCGGTTGCAACCGTCCCACCGAATCCGGGAATGATGCGAACCGCAACCAAAAATCCTGGCGACCCGACCGGAAATCGTTTAACCCATAGCGGCAAACGGTCCAGGTACGAGTGCAGATCCAGCAGCTTCGATGCGCGCATATTGATCCAGTAGCCGAGCATCGCGGCCAGAACCAAGCCGACCGCATCCACCAACGAGCCGCCGAACGGACCGAAGATCGCACCGTTCATAACGGCTAGCGCATCGGTCATCGAAAACGGCGCCGACGCGACCAGCGCGAACACCGCGATCGCGAGCGGGTAGGCCAGCGGGCCGATCGCACGAATGTTGTGCTCGACCATCGGCTGATAGCGTATGACGAAGTATGCCAGCGCAAACGATGCGACGAGCAGACCGAAGCCGCTAAGACGCCGTAGGAGCCCTTTCAAACCGGAACGCGTATGCAAACGATCGTCACGCTGCTGTGCGGTGTTGGTCTCTACACTGCAGTTTTCATGCTTGGCAAGAGCATTCGCGCCGCTCGGGGCCTGCTAAGCGAACCGAGCGTGGTGCAGACCCGCCGTGCGCAACTGTTCGGCGCGCCGAACGCCGCCATCGGCGCTGCGTACTACGCGCTTCTGATCGTCGCGGTTTGGCTGGGTCACGGGGCTGGGACGGCAATCGCCGCTTGTATTGCGACGCTGCTCGCGGCCGCGACCTCGCTGTATTTGGCGTATTCGCTGTTATATGTTACCCGAAAGGCCTGTCCGTATTGTTGGACCGGCCATGTGATCAACTGGCTGCTCGCCGCCTCGTGCATCTGGGGAGCGACGCACGGCCTATTGTTTTCGCCAACATAATCCGGTAGAATCGCCTTCTCCGAATGAGGCGCGGTTTAGGCCGAGGCCCAGCGGAGGTGGAGTAGCCGCGAGCAGCACCAGTTCTGCAACCGGCTCGGACGGCAGATCGAGGGTGGCGCGATTGCCCCACCCTCCTGCTTTTTCAGGAGCTTGATGCAGCAACCGCGTTTAGCAGCTACCGCGATCGTGGCGCGTCCAGGTTTGGATGGTTTCGAACTCTATCTGACGCGACGCAACGCCCGCAGCGCCTTCGCTCCCGATGCGTTTGTGTTTCCAGGCGGCGCGGTCGATCCGGCGGATTTCGAACCAAGCGTTCAAGCGCGCGTCCGCGGCCTCGACGATGCGCGCGTTTCGGCGGCGTTCCGCGCCGAGCAATCCCTCGAGTTGCCCAGTTCCGAACCGGCCATCGATCTCGCATCGGCGCGCGCGCTGTACGTGACGGCGATGCGCGAACTCTTCGAAGAGGCCGGCATCCTTTTGATGCGCTCGAGCGACGACGACAAGCTCGACGAGACCGTCGAATCGGGCTCTTCGGAACGCGCCGCCGTTCGCGACGATGCGCGAAAATTCGCTGCCGTACTCGAGCGCCGCGGCGCTTTCGCGGACGCGAAGCGGCTAGCGTTGTTTTCGCACTGGATCACTCCGCCCAACGAGAACCGGCGCTTTAACACCCACTTCTTCGTCGCCACGGTCGATCGCGAGCGAACCGGCTCGGCCGACGCGGCGGAAACACACGACGGTATTTGGATCGCGCCCGAAGCGGCGCTGGCGCGCTACGCCGGCGGCTCGTTACACTTAGTGTATCCGACGATCAAACATCTCGAACGGTTACGCGGCGTGAATTCGGCCGAGGAATTACAAACATTCGCCGAACGCAAAGCCGTTGTGACGATTTTACCGACGATCGCGGGTGGTCTCATACAAATGCCCGCAGCCCTGGAGAACGCGTGGTAACGACGGTTCGCGCCCCAAATCCATCGCCGATGACGTTGGACGGAACCAACTCATACATCGTCGATTGCGGAAACGGAAAAGCGTTGGCGATCGATCCGGGGCCGGACATCGAATCGCACGTAGAACGCATCGTGGAAACGGCATCCGCGCAGGGTTTGCGAATCGATACAATCGCCGTTACGCACGGGCATCCCGATCATGCCCCGGCGGCTGCCATACTCAAGCGGCTCACCGGTGCTCCGGTGCTGGCGCATCCCTCGAGTCGCGTGCCGCACGATGCCGATCTTCCCTTGAGCGGGATCTTGCGCGTCGGCGCGCGCGACGTCGATGTGATGGATGCGCCCGGCCACACGTTCGAGCACGTCGTGCTGTACGAGCCACAAGATGGAGCGCTGTTCACCGGCGATGTGATTCTCGGTGAGGGCACCGTGCTAATCGCGCCGCCGCATGGCTCGATGCATGCGTACCGCGAAACGCTGCATCGCCTGCTCGAAGAATTTCCGAATGCAAAAACGATTTACGGCGGGCACGGGCCGCCGGTGCACGATCCCCGAGCGAAGATCCAAGAATATATCGCGCACCGGCAAATGCGCGAACGCGAGATCGTCGACGCGCTAGCCGACGGCGGGACGCAAACTATTCCCGAACTCGTGTTGCGGATCTACGGCGACGACCGAACCGAACTGTGGCCGGCGATGGCACGCCAAGTGCTGGCGCATCTGATCGAGTTGGAAGACGAAGGCCGGGTAACGGCCGACGAGGTCGCACGTGCGATGACCCAACGCGAGTCGACCGTCATGAACCCGCACATCGACGGACGGTTCGATGCGCGCAGCGCATCGGTCGCTGCCGAGGAGCTCGGCGCGTCGAAACGGATCGACGTTCTGCATTCGTACCGATTACTCTCATAACAATTTAGCTTTTATCGCGGTTGGCCGCCGCGCGCGCCGGGAACACAACACGACACATGAGTCGAACCGTCGTCCTGTTGCGACCGCTCGGCCTGGGCGGTTTCTTGACCGGCGTTCCGGCGTATCGCGCGATCGCGCGAGCGTTTCCTAACCACCGCGTGCTGCTCGCAGCACCGCGCGAGCTGCAGGCGTTAGTAAGATTATGCGGAGCGATCGACGATACGATCGATACGCAGCCGCGCGATCCGCTGAATGCGCGCTTGCAGCAAGCCGATCTGGCGGTCGATCTGCAAGGGAAAGGGCCGCGAAGCCACCGCGTGTTGCTCGATTCAAAGCCTTGCGAGTTGTTCGCGTTCGCCAATGCGGAAGTTCCCGAGAGCGCGAGCGGCCCACCGTGGGATGAAAACGAACACGAGGTAGCGCGCTGGTGCCGTATGTTGCGCTGGTTTGGAATCGCCGAGACCGAAAGCGATTTGTATCTCGACGTTCCCGCCGACCCGCGGTTCGCCGGGTCGGTTATCGTGCATCCCGGAGCGAGCGCCGAATCTCGACGCTGGCCGCTCGCGCGTTGGGTCGCAACGATCGCTAAGCTGCGCAAACGCGGCGCGCCGGTCGTGCTGACCGGATCTCACCGCGAACTCGAGCGTTGCCTGCGGATTGCGGACGCGGCCGACGTTCCGCGCGAACGCGTGCTTGCGGGGGAGCTCGATTTGGCGCAACTCGCTTCGACGGTTGCATCGGCATCGGCCGTAATTTGCGGCGACACCGGCATCGCACACCTGGCAACCGCAACCACCACGCCGTCGATCGTACTGTTTGGGCCCACGCCGCCGTCACTGTGGGGGCCGCCGCAGCTCTCCATGCATCGCGTAATTTGGTACGGCGGCACCGGCGATCCACACGGTGACGTGATCGATCCGAGTTTACGAGCGATAACCGTCGACGACGTGTTGCGCCAGTTCGACGCGCTGTTTGCCTCGCACGCGATCGCCGAAACGGGCTAGTCGATCGAGAGTACGACCTTTCCGAACTGATCCGAGGCGGCCATCCGCTCTGCCGCTTCGACGATATTCTGCAGCGGGTAGATGCTGTCGATTGCCGGTTGAAGGTCGGCGCCTTCGATGAGGTCGAGCATCGCCGCGAAATCTTGCGGGCTTCCCATCGACGTTCCGAGCAACGATAGATGTTTCCAAAACAGCGGGAACAGTTTGATGGTCGACTCGCCACGCGTGCCGCCGTACACGACGATCCGCCCGCCCGGCCGTAACGCGTCGAGCGCTTTTGCTAACGTGTCGCCGCCCGAGGAATCGATCACCACTTCAAGCGTTTCGCGCGCTTTGCACTCTTTGTGCCAGTTGGGTTGCGTCTCGTAGTTGTACGTAACGTCGGCCCCCAGTTGGCGCGCGCGTTCGAGTTTTTCTTCGCTGCGCGAGGTGGCGATGACGCGGGCTCCCGCCTGTTTTGCAAAGAGCAGCGCGAAGGTCGCCACGCCGCCACCGATTCCGGTGATCAGTACGGTTTGCCCGGCGCGAACGTTGCCGCGCACCATGGTCGAGCGATACGCCGTTAAGCCGGCCAGCGGAATGGCCGCCGCCTGTTGCATCGACAATCGCTTCGGCTTGACGTAGATGGCCGTCTCCGGAACGCGCACGTATTGTGCGAACGTCCCGTCGACCGGCATTCCGAGGATATTGCTCGTCTCGGGATCCCAGGCATCGCCGCTCAAGCCCCACCCGAGCATCGGATCGATCATCACCTCGGTGCCCGCCGGTGGTGCGGTCGCTCCCGGAGCTGCCTCGACGATCTCGCCGGCACCATCGGCTCCCAGCGTCCTGGGCAGCACGATGCCCGGGTAGAGGCCTCGCGTGATGAAAACGTCGCGCCGGTTCAAGGCGGCCGCGCGCAAGCGGACCAGCACCTCGCGAGGTCCCGGCTCCGGGATGGGGATGTCCTCGATCCGCAGCATCGCCGGGCCGCCGATTTCGTTCAACCGGGCCGCGCGCATCATCTGGTTCGCACCGCTTGCTTCCATCGTGGGGCGCCAATTCGCGCCCAAGGCCGTGCCAGGCCTCCCTTACATGAGCGCCGTAGAGCAGCCGTCCGATGAGTAACCAAGTCGCCGCTCTCAAAACGGTGTTGCGCGGGATCGCGCGCGTTCAGCGCAGCTTTCAGATCGAAGTGGGCCCGATTCGCGCGAGCGGCGTCCCCGCAATCATGCTCGGCATTGCCGGAATCGTCTTAGCACGCGGCGTCGCGTCGGTGCTCACGCAGAACGCGACCCGCATGCACGAAACTTTGGGCGAGGCTCGCGGGTTGGCAGAAGCGATGTCCGGATCCAACCGCCTGAAATCATGATCGACGACGCATCGCTCACCGGTTTGATCCGCAGCCGGCTGCCCGACGCCGAGGTGCGCATATTCGACCGTACCGGCACGATGGATCACTTCAACGTGACCGTCCGCTCGCGCGAATTTGCGGGACGTCCGCTCCTCGAACAGCACAAGCTCGTGTACGGGGCGTTGTCGGACGCGCTCAAAGATGGCCGCGTGCACGCGGTCGAACTCACGACGATCGTATCGGAGACGTAATGCAAGAGAACCTGCAAGAAGAAATCGCGCGCGAGGTCGCCGCGAACAAAGTATTGGTCTACGGCAAGGGAACGAAGACGGCGCCGCGTTGCGGTTTTACGCTCGAAACGATCGAGTTTTTCGACAGCTTCGGCGTGCCGTTCGAAGTTATCGACGTGCTCGAAAATATGCCGAAACGCCAGGCCTTGGCCGAAATGACCGACTGGCCGACGCTTCCCAAAGTATTTATCGACGGAAAGTTTTACGGCGACACGGATATCTTAGGGCCGATGGCGCAAAACGGCGAGCTGAAGACCGTTCTTGAAAATGCGTTTGGCCAACCGGTAGCCGAACAAAAACAAACCATCAATCTTCACTAAGGCCGATACATGCCGTCTTGGAATACCGTCGTCGACGCCGCGTCGTTGGCGAAACTTATCGATTCGCCCGACGTAACCGTGATCGACGTCCGCCATTCGTTGGCGGACTTTGCTCTTGGTAAACGGTCGTACGACGAAGGCCACCTTCCGGGCGCGTTTTTCGCCGATGTAGAGTACGATCTCGCCGGCAAGAAGACCGGCGCGAACGGACGGCACCCGATGCCCGATCCGGACGAGTTCGCAGCGTTTCTACGCAGCTTGGGTGTAAACGGCGATACGCAACTCGTCGCGTACGACGCGGGCGCCGATATGTTTGCGGCGCGTTTTTGGTTTTTGTGCCGTTGGATCGGGCACGAAGCGGTCGCCGTTTTGGACGGTGGCATCGCCGCGTGGCGCGCGGGCGGCTATTCGTTATCGACGCAGGCGCATACGCCGGTTCGCGAGGGAACGCTGGTTGCCGACGTCAGGGCCCAAACGGTCGTCGATGCCGGATACGTGAGCGATCGCCTCAACAGCGATGCGATGCAGTTGCTCGACGCGCGCGCCGAAGATCGTTTTGCCGGTCAGAACGAGACGGTCGACCCCGTCGCCGGCCACATTCCGGGAGCGCGCAGTCGCTTCTTCAAGCATAACTTCACCAGCGAGGGGCTTTGGAAATCGCCGGACGTTTTGCGTGCGGAGTTCGTCGCGCTGGACGTCGACCCGGATGTCGTCGTGCATCAGTGCGGTTCGGGCGTTTCCGCGGCGGTTAACGAGCTGGCGATGATGCATGCCGGCTTCGAGCCGACGCGTATTTACGGCGGTTCGTGGAGCGAGTGGATCGCCGATCCGTCCCGCCCGATCTCGACCGGAAAAGAGTAGTCGAGTTTGGCGCTCGGGTTCGTCCCAGCCTCGTAAGCTATGCGTCCAGAATCCGTTTTAGATTCGCGACGCTGTTCTCTACGTTCTTCGTGAGCAGATCTTCGACGACGCGATCGAGCGGCGTCGGAATTCCCATTACCGTCGGGCCCTGCATGCGATACGTTAGTTCGGTCGCCGTGCCGAGATCGCGCATCGTCACGGCGCCTTCCGGTCGAAACGGACCGTCCAAAACTTCAAACGCCAAACGTTCGGGTGGCGTCGTGGATAAACGAACCGTGACTTGTTTCGGACCCAGCGGCGTCGCGATCGTTTCGTGGTACACCGCACCGTCGATCATTCCGTGCGCGGAAAGCCGCTCGACAGCCAGCAGGCCGTCGCGCCACTCGTTGAGCCGGGACGGGTCGCACACAAACTCGTAAATCTCGCGCATCGGCCGGCGAATCTGGATGCTGCGTTCGATGACCATCGCGTTCGCGGCCTTAACGACGCACCGGCGCGGGCACCGCGTCGGGTTTTGCAACCGCACCGGCCGGCGAAGCGTTGAGCCGCGCCAGGTCTTCTTGCGACGGCATTTGCGGAATATCGCGGCAGGCATCGACCATGCAGAAAAATCCAAACGGCGTGTCGCCGCGATTCACGAACTGGTGGATTTCCATCGGCCCGACGTAGACGATGTCGCCGGGCGCAATTTCGCTGACGGCGTCGCCGACGATCGCGTAACCGTTGCCTTCGCGCACGACCACGTAATGCTCGTGCTCGTGTTTTTCGAGGCGCGACGCTTTGCCCGGTTGCACTAAGAAATAGCGCAGCTCGCTGCCCGGCCCAGGATCGGCCGAATCGTCCTTTCGGCGCCCGATCAAGGTGTGGCGCGAAACGCCGGTATCGATCGAATCGCCGGGACGGTAGCCCTCGGCCTCGATCCCATGCCAGCCCTCGTCGTTTGCGCGGATTATCCGGCGCTGTTCGTCCATGCGTAAGACCCTACCACAACAGGACCAGGCGCGCCACGTCGATAAGCGCGGCGCGATGCGTCATTGGTTGATGAAGACCGAGCCCGAGGCGTACTCGATCGAGCGCTTGCGCCGGGAGAAGACCACGCCGTGGACCGGCGTACGGAGCTTCCAGGCGCGAAATAACATGCAAGAGATGCGTCTGGGCGACCTCGCATTGTTCTACCATTCGAGCATTGCCGAGCCGGCGGCCGTCGGCATCTGCAAGGTCGTTAAGGAGTCCTATCCGGACTTCTCGCAGTTCGAGCAAGATGGCGAGTACTTCGACGGTCGCGCCAAGCCGGATAAGCCGATCTGGATGATGGTCGACGTCGGATACGTCGAGCAGTTCCCGCGTGCGGTCACGATAGCCGAAATGCGCGCCGAGCCGCGCCTTACGGGGATGGCGCTGCTCAAGCGCGGTCAGCGCTTATCCGTGCAACCCGTCACGACCCCAGAATGGGAGATCGTGCTAGAACTTGCGCGTCGCGACGCGCCCTAACCGAGCGCTTGGGCTTGCGTTAAGAAGACGCGCTGCGCGTCGATCGGAATCTCGCCGACAGCGGGGGTGCGGCGGCGATACGTTCCATCTTCAAGTAGCTCGCGACTCTTGACGTTATCCGCGAACAGCACCGACAGAATTTGACTGTCGATATACTCGGCGATCACCGGATCGAGCACCGGGGTTGCGATCTCGACGCGACCGTCGAGATTGCGACCCATCCAGTCGGCGCTCGCGATGTACACCCGGCGGTCGCCACCGTTGGCGAACGAATAGATGCGCGAATGCTCGAGGAAACGCCCGACGATGCTGCGCACGCTGATGTTTTCGCTGATGCCCGGAACGCCCGGACGTAGCTCGCACGTGCTGCGAACCAGCATATCGATCTTCACGCCGGCTTGCGACGCACGATACAACGCTCGGATGACTTCGACGTCGCTGATATGGTTGAGCTTGACGCGGATACCGCTCGGGCGCCCGGCGCGAGCGTGTTCGGTTTCGCCTTCGATCATCGAAAGAATCTCGCCGCGCAACGTTACCGGCGCGACCCACAGATCTTCGTAATCGGTGATCTTCGAAAAACCGGTGAGTGCGTTGAATAGCTGCGCGATGTCGGCGCCCAGCTCCGAACGGCACGTGAACAGGCTCAGATCGGTGTACAGTTTGGCCGATTTCTCGTTGTAGTTTCCCGTGCCGAACTGCATGTACCGGCGCAAACCATCTTCGTCTTCGCGCACGACCAGCAACGATTTGGCGTGCACTTTTTGGTTCGCAAATCCGTACACCACGTGCGCGCCGGCGCGCTCCAAACGTCGCGCCCACTCGATGTTATTTTCTTCGTCGAATCGCGCTTTGAGCTCGATGACGACGGCGACTTGCTTTTCGTTTTGCGCGGCTTCGAGTAAGGCTTGCGTGATCGGCGAATGCTTGCCCGAGGTGCGATACAGCGTCGCTTTGATAGCGAGCACCTTCTCATCGTGGGCGGCGGCTTGCAAAAACTGCACGACGGGATCGAACGATTCGTACGGGTGGTGCAGGAGGATATCGCCCTCGCGAATCGCCGCAAACATATCCTTGACGCCCAGCAGCCGCTTCGGAATGGCCGGCATAAACGGCTGGTAGCGCAAGCTTTCGTAGCCCGGCAGGTTGACGATCTGCCAGAGGTCGCTGAGCCCCATCATGCCGTCGACTTCGTAGGTATCGACCGCGGTCAAGTGCAGCTCGTCGCACAAAAAGTCGCGCAAGTATTCGAGCGTTCCACGTTCGAGCTGCAAGCGCACCGGCTCGCCGAACCGGCGGCGCTGGAGTTCCGATTCGATCTCGCGCAGCAGATCGTCGGCTTCGTCTTCTTGCAGATCCAAGTCGGCGTCGCGCGTCACGCGGAACAAATACGCGTCGCGCACGTGCATTCCCGGAAACAATACGTCGAGGTGGTGCGCGATCAAATCCTCGAGCAACACGAAACGCCGCTCGCCGGGCGGGGAGTTATCGATCGGAATGAAGCGCGGCAGCGTCGGCGGAATTTTTACGCGCGCGAAGTGCAGCTGAACGCCGTCGCTTCCGGCCTCTTCGAGCTCGACGGCCAGCGACAGCGACAGATTCGAGATGTACGGGAACGGGTGGCCGCTGTCGACCGCGAGCGGCGTCAAGACCGGAAAGACGGTGTCGTCGAACGTATGCTCGAGCGTGCTTTGCGTTTGGTCGTCTAAATCGGAGACGCGGATCAGACGAATGCCTTCGCGTTCGAGCGCGGGCAGGAGTTGATCGTTGAGCAAATGCATCTGCGTGTGGAGCGACGAGCGCAGGCGTTGCGAAACCGCCGATAGATGCTCCTCAGGCGTGCGGCCGTCGTCGGAACGCCGCACCACCTTGGCTTCGATCTGCTGTTTGATCGCCGCCACGCGGATCATGAAAAACTCGTCGAGATTCGTTTCGTAGATCGCTACGAATTTCAATCGTTCGAGCAACGGGTTCGTCGGGTCGAGCGCTTCTTCCAAGACACGATCGTTGAAATCCAGCCACGATAATTCGCGACTGATTATCAGCGTTGGATCGTCGAGCGTTCGCGCTTTATTGGCTGCGGTGGCATCCGTTGTGGCGATTGCTGACTCTATCATGGTCGGCGAACGGGTTTCGCCCTCGCCCGGGCAAAACTCTAGCTGCCATGTGGACCGACCTGGCCGCTCATGCGGTGACGCATGTGTATTTGGCCGGCTCGGCGCTCGTCCTCGCACTGGCCGCCGGGATCCCGTTGGGCATAGCGTCGGCGGTTTTTCGGCCGGTTCGCAGCCCGGCGCTAGCGCTGGCCGGTATCGGACGCACGCTTCCCAGCCTCGCCGTGCTGATGCTCTTGCTGCCGCTGCTGGGCGTCGGCTCCGCCCCCGCGATCGTCGCGCTAGCGCTGCTGGCCGCCCCGCCGATCCTGATCGCCGTCGACGCGGGCATCCGCGGCGTTCCCAGCGCCGCGCTCGATGCCGCCGCCGGCATGGGCATGCGCCCGGTCCAAACCTTCCGCCGAGTTGTAGCACCGCTCGCCATGCCGGTCGCCTTCTCGGGCGTGCGGACCGCCGCCACCGAAACCATCGCGAGCGCCACGCTGGCCACGTTCGTGGGAGCGGGCGGCCTGGGCGACCTCATCGTTCGCGGCATGCAGACCGGCGACACCGCATCGCTGTTTGAGGGCGCCGCGACCGTCGCGCCGATGGTCCTGGCCCTGGGGTTGGCCCTGATGGCCGCGGGGGTCGCCACAAACGCCGCATTCATCGTCGTGGGGGCGGTGATCTTGATCTCCGGGCTAGGTCTCTGGATCGCGCAACTCGTCCCGGGCCGAG
>DASXXU010000242.1:0-13333 GCA_036502885.1 Candidatus Tumulicola sp. | reverse complement strand
TTGGAAGCCCGGTGAATGCGAAGGTACCCCTCGCGTCGGTTTTGGTCGTTTCGCGAACGGCGCCCGCGATCGAAACGGCGGCTCCCGCCACCGGAGCGCCACCGTCGTCGTCGACGGTTCCGTTGAGCGATCCCGAGATTTGCGCGAGAAGAGGTGCGGACGGCACGAACGCGGCAATCGCAATCAGCGCGGCTATCCGTATATATTGACGCATAGTTCCTCCGGTAAGCAGTTCAACTCAGCCTACGAAGGAGCGCGTTAAGGAGTCTTTATTGGCGGGTTAAGTGGGAACTACAGACCATGGCACGCTTATGCAAACGACCTTGGTGAGCATAAACTTACTCATAATTAGTAAAAACGTACTATGCTTTTAGCTCTTATGAGCAGCAAATGGTCCCTTGTGTAGAGGGAAAAGAAAGAAAAATATCGGTGGGCAGAACGGCGCTGCTCAACAACACGTTCATTCGGAAAATACTACAGTTTCTATAGACTCTGTAAGGAGATTCACCGTGCAGACCCTTCATGGCGCGACCGCAGCGCCGGCAGCGACTACGCTTCCCTCGTCCGGCAGCACGCTCACTGCCCCCGCCCGCGTGTTTATCATTCAACCCCACATGTTGATGGCAAAGGCGCTCGGCAACGTGCTGCAACGCGATCCTTTCGTGAACGTCGTCGGCGACGCAGTCGAAGCCAACGGCATGCAACTCTCGAAAGCGAACCCGACGCTTATCTTGCTTGACGGCAACATCAGCTACGAAGGGCTCAGCAACGCGATCGGCATGTGCCGCCTGGCGTGTCCGCGCGCTCGCATTGGAGTGCTGTCCGAGCATCTCAGCTCCGAAGCGATGCAGCGCGTGCTATCGGCCGGTGCGGACGGCTACATTATAAAAGACATCACGCCCGACGAACTCCTGGCCGCGGTCAAATCGATGGCCGGCGGCAATCTGTACGTCGACCCGCGTTTGGTCGGATTGATTCTGCGCAAACACGCCGGAATCGGCCGCCGCGATCCCAACGAGCTGTCGCCGCGCGAGTCCGATATCGTTCGATTGATCGCTGCGGGGCTTTCCAATCGCGAAATTAGCGATCGGTTGAGCCTTTCCGACAAAACCGTCAAAAACCACATCTCGCACATCTTCGCGAAATTAAATGTAACCGCACGCACCCAAGTAGTCATTTACGCCATGCGAAGCGGGCTGGCATAACTACCGCAATAGGACCTAAGTTATAGTGGTTGGGGTACATCCGAACAAAAACTCGGTTCCTGCGACCCTGTAGCCCCAGTTTCTAACCTTATAGAGTAATAGTCATGCAGCAGGCGATACGTCGCGGCGCACTCGATCGCGATTCGGCGTCGAGATCGCTCGTCAGGTACCCCGCTCGCCTTTCCGCCCGTTTGATAGCGGGCGATTTGGCGATGCTTGCCTTGGCCACCATCGTTTCGGCGGTATTGCTGGAACGGTTTGGCCATCGCGAATTCGATCCGTGGCCGGCCGCAGCGTCGGCCTTGATCACCGGAGCGGTGTGGTTCTCAATCTTCAACTACGTCGGTTTTTACCGGCGTTCGTTCGCCGCTTCGTGGCGCGACGAGTTTTATTGGGTTGCCGCCGTTTCGACCATCGCGATCGTTCCGCTGATGGTCATTTTTACGATGATGCCGCACATATCCACCTCGCGCCTACTGTTGGTCATCACGATCCCGGTCAACGTGGCCGTGATCGGAACGTGGCGCGCGCTGGTTCGCCGCTCGTGGGACCGTCGTGGCCGGCTCAAGCCGCGCGTGGCATTCATCGGCACGCCGGCCGAGGTGCAGCGCGCCGACAATCGCTTCAGCTTGCCGGGAAACACCGAAACGTTGATCTTGCCGGCGCTCAACTGGCCCGATACCGACTTCTCGCAGAACGGCGGAGCGACGGCACAGTTCGAACGCTGGTTCGCTTCGTCCAAAACGTGGCGAGCCGATCGGATCGTCTTCATGACACCGCCCGACCTCAAGACCGTCGGTACGTTGAGCGCGATGTCGGCACGGTTCGGCGTTCCGATCGCATTTGCGTCGCCGGATCGAATGGGATTGCGCGCCGGTTTCAGCGTCGATCATCTGGGCGACGAACCGTTGCTCGTCCCGAACGTGCCGCAGGCATGTAAACCCGAATCCCATCTTCCGAAGACGCTTCTCGACCTGTCGTTTGCAGCGCTCGGCATGATCCTGCTCGCGCCGGTCATGCTAGTTTGCGCGATCGCCGTTTACGCCGAATCGCGTGGGCCGATCTTCTTTCGGCAAGAACGCGTCGGACGCAACGGAAAAGTGTTTCAGATTTTGAAGTTCCGCTCGATGCGCACCGACGCCGAAAAGAGCGGCGCGGTCTGGGCGACGTCCAACGATGCGCGCGTCACCAACGTCGGGCGGTTCTTACGAAAGACCAGCCTGGACGAGCTCCCGCAGATCTTCAACGTGCTCAAGCGCGACATGTCGATCGTCGGCCCGCGGCCCGAGCAAACGAAGTTCGTGAACGAGTTCAGCAAGTCGTTAGATCGCTACGACGATCGTCATCTCGTGCGCCCCGGCATTACCGGGTTGTCGCACGTGTACATGGATCGTAACGTCGATCAAACGGCCGTTCCCAAGCGCCTCGAATACGATCTGTTCTACATCGAGCATTGGTCGCCGACGATGGATCTCTCGGTGATCTTCAAGACGGCCTGCGAAGTGTTGCTGCATCGGATCGCCGCATGAAGGTCGCGATCGTCTCCTCCCGTTTTCCCGGTCGCGGCGAAACCTTCTTAGGGACCGAACTCAAAGAATTGCGCGGCCATTTCGATGACGTTAGCGTCATCCCGGCGCGCGGCGAACTCTTCTCGCGCTCGACCTTGCGCGATGCCGCCGCGATGGTGCGTTCGCGTCCGCAGCGCTTCATCAAGACGCTGCGCAAGGTAGTAGCCGGCTCGCGCCGTCCGTCGATCCTGGCGAAAAATTTGGTCGTGCTGCCGCGCGCGCTAGCCGTAGCGCATCGCATGGAGCGCGACGGCGTGGATCACATTCACGCGTACTGGCTATCGGCACCGGCCACCGTGGCATTCATCGCTTCGGAGATGACCGGAACGCCGTGGAGTGCCACCGCACACGCCTGGGATATCTACGAAAACAATCTGATCAAGGTCAAAGCCAAAACGGCCCGCTTTATTCGAGCGATCTCGGACCGCGGCGCCCACGATCTTGGCGGCTTCATGGAACGCCCCGACGCCGACAAGATCACGCGCGTATTCGTAGGCGTGGACATCGCCGACGCGCCGGCCCCCCACGCTCCCAAGCCGCTGCGCTTTTTGTGTGCTGCGAACATGGTCGGCAAGAAGGGCCACATGGATCTTCTGGCCGCGCTAAAAATCGTCGCCGACGAAGGCGTTGAGTTTCGCTGCGATTTAGCGGGCGACGGCGTGCTGTGGAACGCGCTCAAAAAGCGCATCGCCGAGCTCGGCCTCGAGAACCGCGTGTTTATGATGGGCCGCGTCGCGCACGCGACGTTGATCGAACGTTTGCGCCGCGGCGACTACGACATCAAACTGTTGTCCAGCCGCAACGAAGGCGGCGGCTACATGGAAGGCATCCCGGTCGCGCTGATGGAGGCGATGGCTGCGGGCGTTCCGTGCGTCGCAACCGACTCCGGCGGCATCCCGGAACTCATTTTAGAAGATTGCGGCGTCGTTGCCACGGCGCACGATCCACAGGCTTTTGCCGACGGCATCGTGCGGCTCGCGCGCTCGCCGGAACTGCGCGAGTCCATGGGACTCCGCGCGCGCGCCCGCGTCACCGAGCACTTCAACGTGCGACGCACCATACCAACCCTCGCTTCTCTTGTGAAGGCATCATGAACATCGTCGTATTGGGACTTGGATACGTAGGACTTCCGACCGCCGCGTTGGCGGCGTCTGCCGGACACGAAGTGTTTGGATATGACGCAGACCCCGCAATGCGCGAGGAGCTGCGTCGCGGCTTCGTGCGCGGCCGCGAACAAGACGTTTGCGATTTGGCTAAAGAAATGCTCGATTCGGGACGTCTGCACGTCACCGACGGCGTGGAAAGCGGCGATGCGTACATCGTTTGCGTTCCGACCCCGAGCGTCCACGACCGCCCCGACCTACGCTACGTTAATGCGGCGTTGGCCGACGTCGCCAAGGTCGTCCAACCGGATCAGCTGATCGCGATCGAATCGACCGTTCCGCCCGGAACGACCGAACGGCTCGTGCGTCAAGCGATGCGCGCTGCCGGAAAGAGCTTCATGCCGGTTCGCGTCGTGCACGCCCCCGAACGCATCCTGCCGGGCGCGATCCTGCGCGAGCTGCGCGAGAACTACCGCATCGTCGGCGGCCGCACGCCCGAAGATGCCGAGGCCGGGCGCGCGCTGTACGCGTCGTTCGTCGACGCTCGCATCCACGTAACCGATTTGCGCACCGCCGAGTTCGTCAAGGTGATCGAGAACACGTATCGCGACGTCAACATCGCGCTGGCCAACGAACTCGCGCTGTTCTGCGAAGAGATCGACATCGACGTTTGGAACGCGATCTCGCTGGCGAACAACCATCCGCGCGTGAACATCATGCAGCCCGGACCGGGCGTGGGCGGACATTGCATTCCGATCGATCCGCAGTTCCTCGCGGACCTGAATCCGTTTGCAACCGAACTCATTCAAGCGTCGCGTCGCGTCAACGAGCGCATGCCGCGCCTGATCGTCCGTCGCGTGACGAGCCTGGTCGGCGAACCCGACGGCGACCGTAAGGTCACCATTCTCGGCGCTTCGTACAAGGCCAACGTCGACGATACGCGTGAGAGCCCGTCGCTGCGCGTTCGCGAACTGCTCGACGAACTCGGCTATCGCACGGCCGTGTACGATCCGGTCGCAAACCCGGCCCTGACCCATCACGATTTGGCGGATGCCTTGCACGACACGGACGCCGTCGTACTGGCGGTGGATCACGACGCGTTCCGCACGCTCGATCCGTTCACCGTCGGCACGCTGGTACGCTCGCGCGTGCTGATCGACTGCCGCAACTTCTACGACAAAACGGCCTGGAAGAATGCCGGCTTCGACGTGTACGGTCTGGGGCGCGGCACGCAAACGTTTCCGGTTCCTGCGACGGCGGAACGTCAGCAAAGCCTATCGTGAAACTTCTCGTCCTCGCCGACGCCGGTGAGGTCGCGCGCTGGAAGCGCGAGTGCATCGAATTGCTACGCGACGGCAACGATGTCGTCGTACGCACTGCCGGACCGCCGGCACACGGACGCACCGCAGCAGCATTTGCCGGCATCGCCGGCGGATCGTTCTTGCGCCGCACCACGATCGTTCAAGATTCTGCCCCCATCGGTGACATCGATGCGGTGCTGGATCTGCGCGCGACGCCGGTGTTCGATCTCGAAGTGCCGCCGCGCTCGGGGCATTGGTTCTTTTGCGACGGCCAGGGACGCCCGCTGGGCGAGCTTCCCGGATCGCCGGAAATTGCCGACGGCTCCTCGACGTTCACGATCGAATTGCGCAGCCACGATTCGGATGGCCGTTTCTCGCTGCTGCGCTCGGGCCGGTTTAAATCGCTGTACCTGTACCATCGTTCGATGGCGGTCGCGTTGCGCGAATGCCTGCGCTGGCCGGCGATTTCGGCCAGCGTTCATCGCTCGCTGGGCGGATCGCCCGAATGCCGTAGTGCCGGTTGGCCGCAACCGGCTAGACGATTCAACGCACTCCACTTCGCCGGAGCGATCCTGCGCGAGCTGTGGCACCACATCTTCGTCAACCTATTTACCGACGCGCGTTGGAAGGTTGGAACCATCGAAGGCTCGCCCGAGCGATTCTTATGCGACGACTATCGTCCGGCGATCCGTTGGCTTCCGCGTGAGGCGAACGATTTCTTAGCCGACCCGTTCGTATTCGAGCGCGGCGGACGAAACTTCATCTTAGGCGAAGCGCTCGACCCGGCCACGCGCAACGGGTTCATTCGTTGCGTCGAGTTCAACCGCGAGGGCGCGGTGATCGACGAGCGTCCCGTCATGCAAGCCGCCACCCATCTGTCGTATCCGTTCACGTTTCAACACGACGGCGTGTGGTATCTCGTTCCGGAAAGCGCGCAAGAACGCAGCATCTCGCTGTACCGCGCGGTCGACGCACCGTATCGTTGGGAGCGCGTCGCGACGTTGATCGAAGACGTTGCGGCCTGCGATAGCACGATCGTACGACGCGACGGCCGTTGGTGGTTGTTCTTCACCGATAAGGCGCGCGACGTCAATCTCAATTTGTTCGCATACTACGCCGACAATCTGGCCGGCCCGTGGCTCGCACACGCCGCCAACCCGGTAAAGACCGACATCTGCTCGGCTCGCCCGGCCGGCATGCCGTTCGAACACGAGGGCGATCTGTATCGACCAGGGCAAGATTGCGCCACCGCTTACGGTAACGCGATCGCATTCAGCCGCATCGCCAAGCTCACCCCGCACGAGTACAGCGAGGACCTGATCAGCACGTTCGATAGCAGCGCGACCGGCGCACACACCGACGGAACGCATACCATCTCGTTCACGCGCAACATGGTCGCGATCGATGCTAAGCAAACCGTCTGGGCTCCGCCGGGCTTGATCGCACAACGCGTCGCGCGCTTGTTCTCGCGCGCCCTTCGTTCGGCGAAACTCGCGTATGCTCGTTAACCGCAATCACGTCTCGCCGTCCAACGCGTACCCGCTGCTCGCGATCGTCCTCTGCATCGTTTGCGGCGTGTTCGCGCTCGCGATGAAGCAAGCGTTTTCGGCCACACCGGTCGGGGCCGCGACGGCCGTTATCATCGCGGCGCTTCCGCTGCTTGCGATCCTGGCCTTCCGCGTTCCGCTCCAGTTTCCGTACGCCGCCTACGCCGTGCTGGTGCCGTTCGATTTGTTGTTATCGGTACCGGCGCTGGGAACCGGCGCCCGTTTGTGCGGCGCGTTATCCGGCGTCGCGTTGCTATTTTGGCTGCTGCGCACCCGCAGCTTCGTGCGGCCCGGATGGGCCCTCCTCGCTTGGGCAGCCTACATCGGGTGGGTGGGATTAACCATCCTGTGGGCGCTCGATCAGGTAAACGGCATGCGCGAGTTCAGCTCGCTCTTGCAAGTCTTCTTGTTATTTGCGATTGCGTCGGTCATGCCGCCGAGCCCGCGCGATCTGCGCGTAATCTTCGGCGCGGTCGTCGTCGGCGGTTTGATAGCCGGGCTTTTCGGCATCCACCAACTGTCGCATATGAGCGCGGCGCAAGTCGCCATCAACCAGGTTTCCGACCGCATCCCGCTGTTGGTCGGCGATCAAAAGCTCGACATCAACGAGTTCGCCGATAGCTTATTGCCGGCTATGGCGATCCTGATCGTCACGATGGCACGCGCGAAAAACTGGGCCTTCAAGACGGCCTGTATTGGCGGCATGGGCATATTGCTCTACGCGATGAGCATCACCGCATCGCGCGAAGCATTCGTCGGGGTCGCCATCATGTTCGTCTACTTCATCGTAATGTTACGCGAACGCTGGCAGCTCGTCGGAATAGCCGGCGTGCTGGGAGCGTTAGCCTGTCTGAACGGCAACCTCTTGCATCGTTTCACAACCTCAGGCGATAGCGACGGTTCCGGTCGACTGGATATTTGGCGTGCCGGCGCGGCCGCGTTCCGCCAGCATCCGGTTATTGGTTCGGGCGCCGGTTCGTTCGCGAACGCCTACAACGGGATCTATCTCAAAGTCTTTCAGAACTACGATATGGGCTGGTCGCGCGCCGCGCACAACATGCTGTTGCAGAACTCAGTCGAATACGGCATCGTCGGCGCGCTCCTGATCGTGCTGGCCGTTACCGCGTCCTTCTGGAGTCTGCGTACGATCGTAAAACGCAGCCCCTTGTACGGAGCGCGCGTCGCCATCGCGGGCGCGTTGCTGGGCTTGTGCGTGACTGGACTCTTCGTGGACTTGACGACCAGCAAGATCTTCTGGCTTACGCTGTCGGTGGTAGCGCTGGTGCGCTCGCGCGCTCTGCTTTCCTCGACCGCGCGCCGGACACAAAAATCTTCGTTCGCGGCCGATACCCCGATGGTTGCGGCTGCGACCGTGGCGGCGTGACGTTGCATCGGATCGCGGGCGTCGCAGCTTTCGCTGCGAGCATCGTCGCCGCATCGGCGGCATCGGCGATCGCGGCGCCCAAACACGTATTGACGTTTGCGTACTACGGTCAATCCTACGGTTCGGCACAAGTCAACGCCAAGTTATCGCCGCAGTTCATGGCGCAACACGACGATTTCATCGAGACCAGTGGGTTCGATAACAAGAACGTCAACGCGTTCAAAGCAGCCGGCGGGCGTTACGCAACGGCGTATATCGACCCTACGTTCGTGCCGTACTGCGTTCCGCCGTTCGTGCCGAAAGCCGGCGCGTGCGCCGGGCAGATCGGGAACCTCAACCCGGCCGAGGCGGCGTGGTTCCACGATTCGAGCGGCGCGCGGATCAATCGCGGCGACTCCTACACCAAACAGTACCAAGAGTTTCTGAACCCGGGTTCGCCGGCAGCGCGCCGCGCGATCGTCGCGTGGATGAACGGCTACCTGCAAAAATCGCCGCGGCTGGATTTTTTCTTTTCCGACGATTCCGGATCCACGTTCACCGGCCCGAAGGGCACGTCGGCATCCGGCGCCTTTTACGGTTTTAACGCGGCCGGCGTCGAGGTCCGCGACGACAACGGCTGGATCGCGGCGGAGAACGCCATGTTTTCGGCCACCCCGCGCAAGCTGATCATCAACGGTGGCGACTTGTTTCGCCCGGCCTACAACGGCGCGTTTTTGAAAAACCCCAACGTCGCCGGCGCCAACCACGAGGGCTGCTTTAACTCGGCTTACTATAAGGGGCGGGTCGACGACTCCAACGGTCTGTGGCAACAAACCGCTGACGGGCTGCTGGCCGACCTGCCGTTCAAAAAGTTTTCCCTCTGCATGATGACCGGCGCCCCGGCCGCAGCCTCGCGGCTCTACGCTATGGCGTCCTGGTGGCTCACCTACGATCCACGCTACTCGGTCGCCGCATCGATCGCGCCGGACGCGGCCGGCAACTCTATTTTTCCAGAATTCGATATCGTACCGTTGCAGCCGGCAGCGACCGCCGGCAGCAGCGTTAGCAAGCTCGCGCGTGGCTCGGTGTACGTTCGCGAGTTCGCGAACTGCTACCAAGCCGGCGTTCCGATCGGCGGTTGCGTGGCGATCGTGAACCCGTCCCAGTCGCAGCAGTCGGTACCTCGACTACGCAAGCAGTACAAACGTGAACTCGTGCTCGACGATAGCAGCGCCGCGTCCGGCGGACGGGCGTACTGGCGTCCGTCCGGTACCGGGACATTAGGCCCAGTCAGCGCCCTAATTTTGAGCGAGGGTGCCGTCCATAAGTCATCGGTGCGCTAGACCTTCGCTTCTTACGCGCTCACAACGCATATGGGATCATTTATCCCGTAATGCTTGCCATCGATCGATTGACGAGTGTAGCCCAACTCGAGTCGCTGAAGTCCCGCTGGATCGAACTCCACGCCGAAGACGAACGCGCGCACTTTTTCACATCTTGGGACTGGCTCCACGCGTGTCTGACGACCGAGAGCAACCCGTGGATGGTTCTAGCGGTGCGCGACGGCGACGGACCGTACATCGCTTTGCTGCCGCTCGGCGATGGACGTTTCCCGACGTTCGGTCCGGCGCTCAACCGCGAACTGTACCTAGCCGGAATTCCGCGCGCAGATTTCACCGGCGTACTGATCGCCAAGGGCGAGGAACATCGCGTCATCCCGGCGCTCGCGCGATACATCGAAACGCTGCCGTGGGATAACTTCACGCTCAACGATTGGCCCGACGATCGCATCGCCGCGCTGATCGCCGAGTTCCCCGAGATGAAATACCGCGCCAAGAAGGCCGACCCGTCGCCGTGCCCGTTTATCGAGCTGCCGGCGAGCTGGGAAGCCTACCTGGATACGCGCACCAAACACTTCCGGCGCACGGTGCGTTCGAAGATGCGCAAACTGGAGGCCCAACCGGGCTTTCATTTTGTCGTGGCGACGCAAGAAGAATCCGATGCCGCCATCGACCGGCTGTTGGAGCTCAATGCGGCCCGTTGGAACAAAAGCCGACGTAAGCGCAACCGTACGTTTCGCGAACTCTTCCGGCGCCTGCATGCGTCCGGAAACTTCATCCTGGGTTCGATCAAAATCGACGACCTGACCATCGCGACGCAAGGCTCGTTCGTCGAACCGCGCACGAAGACGATGCTCGGCTACATGATGGCCTACGACGCGGCGTACTCGGACCTCTCGCCCGGCAGCATGCTGGTCGCGCTGAGCATCCGGTACGCGATCGAGAACGGTTTCGCGTGCTACGACCTGTCGCGCGGCAGCGAATCCTACAAACAATCCCTGGCTTCCGACACCCGCTACAGCAACCACGTGACGCTGACGCGCCGCACGCTTCGCGTGGCCGCCGTCAACGCCGGCCGCACCAGCTATTTCGCCGCCAAAGCGATCGCGCGCAACATCCTGAAGCCGTCGGCATGAACGTAGAAACGCCGAAGTCGATCGCCATCGTCGCGCAGTTCTACGAACCCGAACCGTGCGCGGCCAGCAACCGGCTCTCTTCGTTGGCGCAAAATTTGGCGGACCGCGGCCATCGCGTAACCGTCTTTACCGGTATGCCGAGTTTTCCGTGGGGCAAAATACACCCGGATTATCGCGGCAAGACGTCGTGCACCGAATACGTGGATGGGGTTCGCATCGAACGCCGTCGCGCGTTCGTGGCCGAGAACGGCGAACGCGGCGGACGGGCGCGCGGCTGGATCTCGCTATCGCTGGCGGTAACGCGCGCGATTCTTTCCGACCGCCAACGTTTCGATACGGTCGTCGTTTCGTCGCCGCCCATCACCATGACGCTGCCCGCGCTGCTAGGCGCTTGGCGCCACCGTGCGCGGCTGGTGATCGACGTCCGCGACGTGTTCCCGGATATGGGCGTGCGCCTGGGCGTGTGGAAAGCCGATGGTCCGATCGTGCGCGCACTGGGCGCCACCGTCGGCGCGCTTTACCGTCACGCTGCATTGATCGTCGCGGTAACGCCGTCGGCGCGCCGCTCGATCCTCGCGCACGGCGTTCCGGCCGAACGAGTTTTGCTCGCCCCCAACGGTTTCGCGTTCTCGCAAGGCATCGTTCCGCGTCCGGAACGCTCCAAGCGCCGGCCCTTCACCCTCGCCTACGCGGGCAATATGGGGCTAGCAACCGGCTTGGGCATGGTTCTCGATGCTGCAGCGCTCTTACGCGATCGTGAAGACCTTCGCTTCGTGCTCGCCGGCGGCGGGTTGGACGCCGCCAAATTGCAAGCACGCATTGGAAGCGAAGGTCTAAACAATGTCGAGTTTCGCGGCGTCGTAACGCGGCGCGAAAGCCTCGAGCTGCTGGCGCTGGCGGACGCGACCATCGTTCCGTTACACCGTGGGCTCACCGACGCGATCCCGTCGAAGATGTTCGATGCGCTGGCGATCGGTTGTCCGATGATCCTGAGCGCGAGCGGCGAGTCGGTCGAGCTGCTGGCGCGTAGCCAAACCGGCTTACACGTCGAGCCGAACGATGCGCAAGCATTAGCTCGCGGGATCGTCGAGTGCTGCATCAACCGCGAAGCGCTCGAACACCGTTCGATCGCGGGTCAAACGTTCGTGCGCGAACACTTCGATCGCGACGCGATCATGGGCGGCTTGGCGCAGACGATCGGAGCGATCGCATGAGCCACGTCGTACACGTAGCCGATTACGGCAACCCCGCACCGGGTAGTTTCGTGCCGTCGATCTTGGCCGTGGCCGAAGATTTGCACCAGCACGCCGGCCGTTGCTCGCTGGTTTCCAAGCGCGTTCCGAACGCCGTGTGGTACGACGACGCGCGCAAGCAGCTCGACGGCTTCGCGACCGCCGGCTCGACCGGCGACGTTCTCAACTTTTTATGGCGCGCCCAACCGGACGTGATCCACGTACACTTCGTCGGATGGTCGCTGCCGGCCACGTTGGCCGGCTATTTGCGCGGCACGCGCGTCATTTGGCACCTGCACAGTGCCATGCGTGAAGGCGGCGGCGCGGCGCGACGCCTGCGTCAAGTGGCGAAGTACCGCTGGTTCGGCTCGGGGGTGCACAAGTTCGTGGTCGTCTCCGACTCCTTGCGCGATGCGATGGAAACGCTGGGCGTCGATAAAAACCGCGTCGCTTTGATCCGCAACGCCGTCGATACCAATCATTTCCGTTCGCCGTCGTACCAAGAGCGGCTCGATGCCCGCGCCCGGTTCGGCATCGGCGAACGCGAGCGCGTAGTGCTGTTCTTCGGCCGCGACGTCGATATCAAAGGCGCCGACATCCTGTGGCGCGCGTTCGACAACAAGCCCAACTTGACGCTGTTGGGCGTCGGAATGCCGCAATCGGCCGCCGGCGAATTTTCCAAACGCGTTCGCACCATCGCGGTTCCGTTCGCAGAGGACACCGCACCATTGTATTGGGCGTCCGACGTCCTCGCGATGCCGAGCCGCCGCGAGGGCACCCCGTTTACCATGCTCGAGGCGTTCAGCTGCGGATTGCCGATCGTCGCAAGCAACATTCCCGCGCTCGCCGAGGTCGCCCGCGAGGGCGTTCGCGCGACGCTCGTTCCCAACGAGCCGGGAGCCATTCGCAACGCGTTAGGGAGCGCGTCTTCACATCGCTATGAGGAAACCGCGCCGGCCCGCGCGCGCTTCGGACTGCGCCGCTGGGTCGATGAGGTTACCGGCTTGTATGCTGCTTAATAGAACGGGTTCGGTGATGCACGTGATCTGCGGATCGCAGCATTACGGAACGGAACAGTTCGTGCTGTCGCTCACCAAAGAGCTCGATCAGCTCGGCGTACCGGTCGCGGTGATGACGATCAAGAGCGACGCAACCAACTTTGGGCGCATCCCGGTGCTGACGGTCGACCGCAAGTCGCGCTACGACCTCGGCTTCTTCTGGCGCATGGTGCGCGTTATTCGCGAACACAAGCCGGCCGTCGTGCACACGCACGGCTACCACGGAAAGATTTGGGGACGTTTGGCCGCGCGGGTTGCCGGCGTGAAGAGCATCGTGCACACCGAGCACGATAGTAACTTCGAAGGCCGTCCGATCCAGCGCGCCGTCAACTCGGCGTTGCATCGTTCGACCGATGCGGTCGTAACGTTTTCGCAAACGCTGGCACGCCGGCTCGTCACCGAAGACGCCGTCCCAGCCGACCGCGTCGTCGTTATTCCGAATGGCGTACCGCGGCCGGGTCGCAGCCGCCGTCGTGCGCT
>DASXXU010000241.1:0-3158 GCA_036502885.1 Candidatus Tumulicola sp. | reverse complement strand
GCGTTTCGGAGCTGCTGTCGGATCCGACGATCGTGTTGCACATGTATGGCAAGCGTCACGCGGTGAATGGCCGCAAGATGGGACATTTTACGATGCTGTTGGATGGCCCGATCGACGACGCGGCGATCGCGAAAGCCCGCGCGGCGCACGCGAAACTTCGGTGGGCCACGTAGTAAGCGAAACTCTTCGTAACGGGGTGCGATTGTGACTATCGATATGAAGAAACGCACCCTTGGACGTACGAACCCGCTGGAAGTCTCGTCGATTGGCTTGGGATGTATGGGCCTGAGCACAGCCTATGGAACGCCGACCGAACACGGCGCGGCCGTGAAGTTCTTGCGCGACGCGGTCGATCGCGGCATCACCTTTTTCGATACGGCCGAAACGTACGGCCCGTTCGTTAACGAAGAACTGGTCGGCGAGGCGCTCGAGCCTGTTCGCGACAAGGTCCTGATCGCGACCAAGTTCGGGTTCAAGGATGGAAAAGCGGCCAACGGAATGGACAGCCGGCCCGAGCGCATCCGGGAGGTCGCCGACGCGTCGCTCAAACGCCTACGGACCGACCATATCGATTTGTTCTATCAGCATCGCGTCGATCCGAACGTTCCGATGGAAGAAGTAGCCGGTGCGGTTCGGGATCTGATCCAAGCCGGTAAGGTTCGTCACTTCGGCTTGTCCGAAGCCGGCGTCGATGCTATCCGTCGCGCGCACGCAGTGCAGCCGGTTACGGCGCTCCAAAGCGAATATTCGTTATGGTGGCGAGAACCCGAGGAGCAGATCTTTCCGGTACTTGAAGAGTTGGGTATCGGATTCGTTCCGTTTAGCCCGCTTGGTCGCGGCTTTTTAACCGGCGCGATCGATGACAAGACGACCTTTGGCGATAGCGACTTTCGCGCCGACAATCCGCGGTTTAGTGCGGAGGCTCGCAAAGCAAATCTGGCGCTGGTGGACGCGGTTCGCAAGATTGCCGAATCGAAAAGCGCGACCCCGGCGCAAATCGCGCTTGCATGGATTCTTGCGCAGAAGCCGTGGATCGTTCCGATTCCCGGTACGACGAAGTTGCATCGGCTCGAGGAGAATATCGGTTCGGTCGATCTGGAGTTAACGTCCGAAGACGTCGCGCACATCGATGCGGTGCTGAAGGCGATAAAGATCGAGGGCGATCGCTACCCGGCTCGGATGCAGTCAACCGTCAACCGCTAACCGCCGTAGACGGCTCTCGCGTTAGGGTTCGAACAGCGCGAGGGCCGTCGGATTTCCGATTTCCGACTTCGGATGATTGTTTCCACCGGGAATCGTTTGAATCGGCTTCGCATTTCCTTTTGCATCCGCCGCATACACGGTAATCGAATCGCCTTGTACGTTTGAGTTGTAACTACTGTTGACGACGAAGATGCGCCCGTCTTTGGCGACCTCGACGCCTTGCGGAAGATACAGCTGGGTGTTTGAGCCCTTGATCACACGAATGGGGGCGACATCGCCCTTCGCGTTAGCCGCGAAAACTACGATACTATTGGTGTAACTATCGGCGACCAATATCTCGCCCTTCGTATCGACCGCTATACCGGCGGGAATCTGCAGGCCTAACTTCTTGCCCGTGATGATCCGGGACGGACGCACGTCGCCATTTGCCGTTATCGGGAAGACCAAGATCGCCGAAGTATCGACGGCGCCGGTCATCGCATAAATGTGTGTTTTCGATACCGCGATGCCATCGGGAGTTTCAAACAGCTGCGTGCGCTTGCCGACGATCGTGTGCGTCCCGCTCGGGCACCCGCTCTCGGAGTTAGGTGGCAAAACGAAGATCGAGTTAGAGCCGTCGCGCGGTGGATTAAAGTTCATCGCGTAGAGGGCGTCGTGCTTATCGAACGTGAGCGCCTTCGCTTCGCCCAGACCCACGCACGAATAGACGGCGGATGGACCCATGTTCCCGTTCGCGCCCGGTGGGTAGACGTTCACCGATGCGCCGTTACTCGACTCGCCGTCGAGCGCGACGGCTCCCTTCGACGAGACGGCGATGCCGCTGGACTCAAACTCAAGGCCCGGAGCGTCGAGCGCCACCACCGGCGCCGTTTCGCCATCGGCGTTCGTCGAATAGCCGGTCGCGTTGATTTTCCCGGACGTTGTAAACCACGCATCGCTGATGAAGACGAGCGATTGCGTCTGGGCCGTTCTCGCAGTGCCGAGTCCATCGACGGCGGCAGGTGTGATGGCCTGGGATTGATTGCCCCCGCAAGCCGCGAGTGTTAGGCTTGCTAAGAGGAAAACTGACGTTGCGAAACGTGACAACGGGGCGTCCTCCGCGATAAGCGATTCTTAAGGCAAACCTTCTCCATTCGAGATGAAGAAAGTCTGAAACCCAGAAACGGCAAGATGACAGGGAGGCTCACCATGCGCATCGACAGACATTGGTTCGGGGAGGTTATTGTTTTGCTCGCTGCATTGGCCGCATGCAGTGGTTCGCAGTCTGTGCCGCCGGCAGTGGGCGGAAACACGTCGGCGATGCAGCGCGCGCGTCCAGGCGCAGGGTCCTGGATGAACCCAGCAGCCAAGAAACAACGGCTTATGTACGTTTCCGATACCGGTACCGGAAATGTGTATATTTACCAGGTTTCGAATTTTTCGCTGGTCGGGACGCTCGAGGATGTTCAAGCGATGGGCATGTGTGTCGATAAGGCAAACGACGTCTGGGTCGTTAACGGTAACGGTATGCTCGAATTCGCGCACGGTGGCACGCAAGTGATCGGCGAGTTTTCATCCGGTGGAGGATTTACATCGAGTTGTGCCACCGATCCGTCGAGCGACGATGTGGCGCTCGGCACGCTCTATTACGGCAGTGCACCCGGCTCGATCGACATCTGCAACGTTACCTCAGGCTGCACGATGTACAATCCACACGTGATCTCGTTCGTCGATTTCCTCTCGTATAGTAAGGACGGCGTGCTATACGCTGACGGAGCCAACGCGGGACGATCCGGATTTGCGATGGCGTCTTTCAGCAGCCGGAAGTTTCATAGGTTCACGCTCAAGGGCGGGAGCATCGCGGCTCCCGGCGGCATCGTCAATGCGAACGGCGTGCTATCGGTCGGCGACGGAGAAGCCACGGTCTATCAAGTCTCAACCAATGGCACTATCACGGGTACGACGGCACTGTCGGG
>DASXXU010000240.1:0-2681 GCA_036502885.1 Candidatus Tumulicola sp. | reverse complement strand
TTCTCCTTACGCGCCAACTCGCGTTCCATCGGCTGCTCTTCTTCATCCGTAGCGCGGCGCAGATAGCGCAGCCGCCGGCGCAGCGTCTCTTGCATCATGGCGAAGTCGTTGGGCCCACGATCGTATTGAATCTTGAACTTTCGATAGTCGCTCTTCTTAGCGCGGCCTTCGACGAATACCACCATCGACGCGACGGGATTGGTTCCGGCGATGTTCGAGATGTCGTAACATTCGATACGGTGCGGTAACTCGGGCAATTCCAACGCATCGGCGAGATCCGTGAGCGAACGTGCTTGCGCCGTTTCCTGCACTTCCTGATGTGCCCGAAACGCCTTGAGGTTCTGCTCGGCGTTCTCGTGAACGAGCCGCATGTATTCGGCCCGCGATCCGCGCTGCGGCTCCAGAATGCGCACGCGCTGGCCCTTCACCGAGGAAAGCCAGCCTTCGATCGTGGTTCGCTCCTCGGGGAGTTGCTCGACCAGCACTTCCTTCGGAATCGCCCCCGCATTCGCCGGTCGCGTCCGTCGCTTTACCGGGAGCGGAACATCGTTATCGCGCGCGATGCGCGCCACCGAGAACGCCGCACCCTCCGGGGCTGCGGCGGTGCGCGCCGTGTAGAACTGTTTGAGAAACTCGTCCATCAACTTGCCGTCGGATTGATCGCTGACACCGTCTAGGATGAACGATTCTTGGCCGATCAGCTTGCCGCCGCGCACGAAAAATACTTGCATGCAGGCTTGCCCGCGCGAACGCGCGGTCGCGATCAGGTCCATATCGAGCCGCGACTTCCAAACGACCTTTTGGTTTTCGGTCACGCGCCGCAGCTGCACCAGCCGGTCGCGAATTCGCGCGGCAGCTTCGTAGCTATACGATTCTGCGGCGTCGTCCATCTCGCGGTTCAAACGCGACAGCAGCGTTTCTTGCTTGCCCTCCAAAAACAGGACGGCTTCGTCGATCATCGCGTCGTATTCGGATTCGGATTGCAAGCCGACGCACGGCGCCAAACAACGCTTGATATGATATTGCAAGCACGGTCGTTTGCGCTTGCCGTCGATCGGTTCGCGGCACGTGCGCAGCGGAAACACCAGCCGTACGACGTCGATCAGCTCGCGTAATCCATGCGCGTTGGTGTACGGGCCGAAATACCGCGCCCCATCGTCTTTTACCATCCGGGTGAACACGATGCGTGGAAACGGTTCGTTGGTGACTTTGAGATACGGGTAACGCTTGTCGTCGCGCAACCGCACGTTGAACGGCGGCTGGTGGCGTTTGATCAGATTCGCTTCGAGGATCAGCGCCTCGATCTCGTTGGTAACGACGATCGTCCGCACATCGGCCACGCGCTCGACCATGGCGGCGGTACGAATCGTGTGCGCGCTTCCGGCCTGGAAGTACGAGCGCACGCGGTTACGCAGTGAAACGGCCTTCCCGATGTACAGAATCTCGCCGCCGGATCCGATCATCAGATACACGCCCGGGGCGTCGGGGATTTGCGCTAGCGTCTCTTCGCGGGTCACCGCGATTACGAATCGGCCTCCGCGCTCGCCGGGTTGCGCTTACGCATCCGCGACCAGATCACCACGGCCACCACGACCACGACCAACGCGACGATCCCCACCAGCGTCCCGCCGCGGTGCAGTAGCGGAAGTACGGCATCCAAGTGATCGCCCAGTTGGTAGCCGATGTACGCAAAGATGCCGCAGAAAATCAACGACCCGAGCAGCGTCCACAAAAAGAATACCCCGAACGGCATCTCGGCGACACCGGCCGGGAATCCGACGACGCCGCGCAAGAACGGAACGAACCGGCAGATGAAAATCGAGAACGTCCCGTAGCGCGCGAAGAAGCCGTGCACGCGATCCATTTGGGTGTGATGGAACCCGACGTATTTTCCGTAGCGTACCAGGATCGGCACCCCGCCGAATCGTCCGACCGCGTAGGCAATCGATTGGCCCACGAGTTCACCAGCCAAGGCCACCCCGATCGTCAGCCAGATGTTCGCGAGGTGCTTGGTTGCAGTCAGCGCTCCGGAGATCGGGAGCACCAGCTCCGCCCCAACCGGCAACCCCACGTTGCCGAGCACGAGCGCCAAAAACAGGCCGCCGTAGCCGTAGCGGTCGACCAACGCGACGAAAAAGTGTTGCAGGTGATCCATATTATTCAGCGCTCGACGGCGAATTTTTCGCGGCGGCAGCTTGGCGTAAAATCTGGGCGGCCAGACTCCCGCCTTCTTCGCGCAGCGATTCGAACAGGTCGAACGGAGCAATCTCGCGGTCCGCGGCCCTGGCTTCGGCCAGCGCTACGATCTTTCGCAAGCGCGGCGTCACGAGAATCCCTTCCCAAGCGCGCTCTTCACCGGACACCAAACTGCGACGAATCTCCGCGTGAACTGCGCCGGCGTCGATTCCGTCGGCGGCGAGTTCGGCGTCGATGGCAGCGTCGCGCTCGTCGAGCAATGCGACCAGCAAGTGTTCCACGCCGACGTAGTAGTGGCTATGGTTGCGGCACTCTTGCTCAGCCGCACGGAGAACCCGTCGCGACGCCGAGTCGAAATTCGAAAACACGCCTCTCCCGGCTTCATAGTTGAAAAGTCGGGGAACTATCGGGGCGACTGGATTCGAACCAGCGACCTCTACGTCCCGAACGTAGCGCTCTACCAAGCTGAGCCACGCCCCGATGAA
>DASXXU010000239.1:0-10428 GCA_036502885.1 Candidatus Tumulicola sp. | reverse complement strand
TTCCGCAGAGCGCGACGATCGCCGACGTCAAGGAAGCGTATCGCTACTCGTGGGAGCGAATGATCAAAGCGGTCGCGCTCTATCGCGACGGATCGAAGCTTTCACAACCGCTCGCTGCGAGTTACGATCTCGGCGGAAACGACGACGAAGAATCATCGATGCCGGTTAGCACCGACTTCGCGACGCCGACGCAAATCGCCGAGAAGATCGTGTATCGCTACATCGCCAAGCGCCGCAGCATGCCGCAACGACGCAGCGGTTACACGCAGAAGGCCGTAATCTCCGGTCACAAGGTGTATCTGCGCACGGGCGAATACGAAGGCGGCCAACTCGGCGAGATCTTCATCGACATGCATAAGGAAGGCGCCGCTTTCCGCTCGCTGATGAACAACTTCGCGATCGCGATTTCGCTCGGGTTGCAGCACGGCGTACCGCTCGAAGAGTTCGTGGAGGCCTTCACTTTCACGCGCTTCGAGCCGAACGGTCCGGTAACGGGTCACGACCACATCAAGATGGCGACGTCGCTGCTCGACTACATCTTCCGCGAGTTGGCCGTGAGCTATCTCGGGCGCTACGAACTCGCCCACGTACAACCTTCGATGCACGTCGATGCGATGGGTCCCGAACCCCACGACGAGTATCTCTCTGAGGAAGACGGTGGAACGAATGTCCGGCAGGCTGGAGTTGACGAGAAGCTGCATCCCGTCAGCTCGCACTTCAGGCCGGGTCAATCGACGCCGTCAGATGCCGTAACGGCAGGCACGCACGCCGTCTCAGCCGCTCATTCCCCGACGACTGTAGGCGGCGTGCAGGCTTCGCTCGGCACGGCGACTGCGACGCTCTCGCGCACCGAAGCGGTCAGCGCATCCAAAGCCAAGGGTTACACCGGTAACGCTTGTTCGGAATGCGGACAGCTCACGATGGTTCGAAACGGAGCGTGCGAGAAGTGCGACTCTTGCGGATCGACCAGCGGCTGTTCGTAGAAACGCCGATCAACGAAACCTAGTAAAAGAAGGCTCGCTGCCAGCTGGTAGCGGGCCTTCTTCTTGAGTTGCGGTCGATGCGTTCTTTATCGGCTCGTATGGAGCATCTTCACGTACAACCGAGAATGCTAGAGCCATGTATCG
Source organism: Candidatus Tumulicola sp. (assembly GCA_036502885.1). Taxonomy (GTDB): domain Bacteria; phylum Vulcanimicrobiota; class Vulcanimicrobiia; order Vulcanimicrobiales; family Vulcanimicrobiaceae; genus Tumulicola. The sequence goes on along the minus strand of DASXXU010000239.1, from coordinate 9,301 downwards.
CTTGCCGTTGCTGGCCGCGGCCCTATGGACGCTCAGCGCTTGCAGCGGCGGCGGTTCATTCGTGGACGACTCGCATGCTACGCCGGCCGTTACCAAGCAGGCTCCAGGCCGCGATACGACGCCGATCGAGCACGTCATCCTTATCGTTCAGGAGAATCGTACGCCGGACAACCTGTTCCAAGGTTTGGCCGGCGCCAACATTTCGCAGACCGGGTTGAACTCCGAAGGCGAAACGGTAACGCTCAAACCAGTCTCATTGGCTGCACCCTTCGACCTCGGGCATAACCGCCAATCATTTCTCACCGATTACGACGATGGAAAGATGGACGGTTTCGATCGAAACCTCCCAGCAAAATATAGTCACCGGCCGTTCAGCTACGCACCCGCCTCGGAAGTTCAACCGTATCTCGATATGGCCGCGCAGTACACGTTCGCGGATAACATGTTTCAATCGCAGCAAGCCGGTAGTTTCCCAGCGCATCAATATTTGGTGAGCGGAACGTCGTCGGCGCTTCCCGCCACGACGTATAGCGCCGCGGACAACCCCTACGACGAAAGCGAACCGCAAAAAACGGCGCCGGCCGGATGCGATGCCCCGAATTATTCGCTGGTCGCTACGCTGAGCCGGCGCACCGGCGATACAGGTGCGGGTGTCTTTCCGTGCTTCGATCGTCCGGCGTTATCTGACTTGTTGGATTCGGCGCAGTTATCGTGGCGCTACTACCAGCACTTGTACGGAACGGGCCTTTGGCACGCGTTCGACGCAATACAACACGTACGATACGGTCCGGATTACGCGAACGTCGTCTCGCCGTCGCAAACGATCTTAACCGATATCTCTACCGGCCAATTACCCGCGTTGTCGTGGGTCATGCCGGCATCCGAAGCATACTCAGACCATCCGGGAAGTCGCAGCGCAAAGGGACCGTCGTGGGTTGCAGCGGTCGTTAACGCGGTCGGACAAAGTCAGTACTGGGATTCGACGGCGATTTTCATTACGTGGGATGACTGGGGCGGCTGGTACGATCACGTGCCGCCGAAGATGTACGACCACTTCGAACTCGGATTCCGCGTGCCTTTGGTCATCGTTTCGCCGTACGCCAAAGCCGGCTACGTTTCGCATCGAAGACACGAATTCGGAAGCATCCTTCGGTTTTCGGAAACCGTCTTCGGATTGGGTTCGCTCGGCACCACCGACAAACGCTCCGACGATCTCGGCGATTGCTTCAATTTCAAGAAATCGCCGCGCACGTTCGTTCCGATTCAAGCGCCACCGTTCAATCCGAGCAGCGACACAACATCCGGCCCCGACATCGAGGATCCGGAATAACCGCGAGACCCTTACTCGTCGTCCATCGGCTGGTTGTCGATGTGGCGGCTCCTTCGGATGAAGTAGTTCTTCTTCAACGTCGTCGTGATCACGTTGTAAGGGCGCGGTTTCTGCGTGAAGTCGAACATGTTTACCATCGATGTAGCCCGCTGGTCGGTGGTATGCATCGAAGGCAATCCGAAATTCTGCTCCACGAACTTCAGGATGCTGGCGAACTCGTATTGGGTGTGCGTGATCTCCCCTTGCGGAACGTACGGAGAAATCACTAACATCGGAACGCGGAACCCGAGACCGCCCATGTTATCGAAGAGCGGCGGCGGTTCGTGGTCGAACCAGCCTCCAAAGTCGTCCCACGTCACGATGACCGCGGTCGAGTCCCAATAACTACTCTGACCGATAGCGTTCACGACCGACGCAACCCACGACGGCCCGGTGTCGTTTTGCCCCTTACCCCACGGATGGTCCGAACTATCCGACTCCGGGACGACCCACGATACCGCCGGCAACGAGTTGCTGGTGATATCGCTAAAGATGTTCGTTTCGGGCCAGGATACGTTGGTTCCCCACTCGCTCGGATCGTTGTACACTTCCTTGATCGCCGAGAACGCGTTCCACAGCGCGCCGGCACTCCCGGGGGCATATTGCGGCGTGTAGTATTTCCACGAAACCTTCTTGGCGTCCAGTAGATCGCGCATGTTCTTGGTCGGGAATGTCAGGCACGGAAACGGGCCGGCTTTCGTCTCGTATTTTCCCGCAGTCGTCAAGAGCGCAGTGTAGGTCCCCGCCGGCGCCGCGCAACCCCAATCAGTAAAATTGCTGGGATAGTCGATGAGCGCACACGTCGGATCGGTCTTTCCGCATCTCGAATCGTTAATGTTCGATCCGCCGGCGACGAGATCGAGATGCGCCGTGAAACTGCCGCTACCTTGCGTTTGGAACATGTAGTCGCTTAAACCGTACTGCTTGGCCATCGTCCAATATGGCTGAATATCGCTGGGGTTAATGTAGGAATATGCGTAGTTGTACGACGGGTTCTTGCCGTCGATACCGATTAAGTTAAAACCGTCCATCTGACAGGAGGTCTTCGGATACTTGTTCTTGCCGTCGCAGCCGAGATTATACGCCACCGAGTTATGATTCAGATCGTAATCGCCGTTCAGCGGTATCGATTTCAGCGCGATCTTGGTCGGCTTTCCGTTGTTGAGGTAGTAGCCGGATGTGGCGCCGTCGGCGCCCGGAAACGTTGCGAAGAAATTATCGAACGTCCGATTCTCTTGCACGATGATCACGACGTGCTTGATGTACTTTCCGCTAACCGCGTTCATCGACGTCGTTTCCGACGGTGGCGCAAACTGCGAAGCGCCGCTTGCTCCGGAACATGCAGCCAGGGCAAGCACGGTGCAGGCGGCTACGAGTGGTCGAAACCGAATCATAAAGTCGATGTTCCTCCGGCAGAAGTTTCATCGCGCTTTGTCGCCCTGCGCAACCAACCCCTCCCGCGTTTACCCGTTTAACGACCTACGTCATCGAGTAAAAAACATCGTTCAAAACCGTGATTCCTCGGTCGATTTGCGCGTCGTTAACGATCAGCGGCGGGGTAAGACGAACGGTATTGCCGCCGGCCGTTCCTATCAAAAGGCCGCGTTCGCGCGCTGCATCCGCGACGCCGGCCGCCGTCCACGGTTCGCGAACCTCGAGCCCAGCCATCAGCCCTACCCCACGGACGTCGCTTAGCAAGCGAGCGTGTCGTTGCAATAGCAAGCGCAGTCCTGCGAAAAGTCGCTCCGAACGTTGTCGAACCGCTGCATCGAGCGACAATTCCTCACGCAATCGCAGATGAACGAGCGCGGCCGCAGCCGGAACCGGCGAGCCGCCAAACGTCGATCCGTGGTCGCCGGGCGCGAATCCCTCCGCAGCGCGCGGACCCGCGATAAGCGCGCCGATCGGCAAACCGTTGGCCAGCGCTTTCGCGAGCGTGACGACGTCGGGCACGACGCCGAACGTTTGGAACGCAAACATCGAACCAAGGCGTCCGGTGCCGCACTGCACCTCGTCGAATATCAGCAACGCGCCCCGTTCGTCGCACAATCGACGCGCGGTTTCAAGAAATTCCGGCGTCGCGACACGTACGCCGCTTTCGCCCTGCACCGGCTCCACGATGAACGCGGCAACCGTTCCGTCGATCGCGCGTTCGAGGGCTCCGCAATCGTTGAACGGCACGAACGCAAAGCCGGCCGGAAGCGGTTCGAAGCCTTCTCGGTATCGCGCGTTTGCTGTTGCGGCTAGTGCGCCCATGGTTCGACCGTGGAACGATCCCTCGCACGCGAGGATCGTCGTGCGTTGCGTTTCGCCATTACGGTGTGCCAGCTTACGCGTCAGCTTAATCGCGGCTTCGTTGGCTTCGGTTCCGGAGTTGCAGAAAAATACGCCCGACAAGCCCGACAGTTCGACGAGCTTGGCCGCTAATGTTTCGGAGGGCTCGTGATGGTACAAGTTGCTGACGTGCACGAGGCGACGCGCCTGTTCGGCGACCGCACCGGCGATGGCGGGATGCGCGTGGCCCAACGCGCACACCGCGATTCCGGCCAGAAAATCGAGATAGCGCCGCCCGCGATCGTCGACCAGCTCGCATCCCTCGCCCGAAACGATCGTGATGGGAGTACGAGCATACGTCGGTAACAGCGGCGACGCGACGCGTTCCGTTGCCGTCACGTGCGATAGCTCGCGTTGATTCGGACATAGTCACGCGATAAATCGCAGCCCCAAGCGGTCGCGCTCGCGCCGCCCAGGCCGAGGTGTAGTTCGACGTGTATGTTCGCATGCTCGAGTTCGCGCCGCCCGTCTTCGTCGGACAACAACTCCACGCCGCCGATCCCAACCCACGGCCGTCCGTTCACGAAGAGCGACCACGTTGCGGGGTTTAGCCCGGCGCGCGCCGAGCCGGCTGCAGCGACGACGCGTCCCCAGTTGGGATCCTCACCGTACAGCGCCGTCTTCACGAGGTTGCTGTTGACGACCGCGCGGGCGATCGCGCGCGCTTGCGCCCCGTCCAACGCTCCCGAGACGTGCATCTCGAGTTTTTTCGTCGCACCTTCGCCGTCGGCAACCATGGCTTGTGCCAAGTCGAGGCAAACGCGGCGCAAAGCTTCCCGGGCGATATCCGGTACTTCGCTCCCTCCGGCCGGTGCGAATGCGTAGACGGCGTCGTTGGTCGACATATCGCCGTCGACCGAGATCATGTTGAAGCTCTCGTCGACGCACGCCGTCAACGCGGTCTGAAACGGTTCGCGACCCAGCGGAAAATCCGTCGCGATAAACGCCAGCATCGTCGCCATGCTGGGAGCGATCATACCGGAGCCTTTACCGATTCCGCCGACGACGTACTTCCGGTCTTCATGGTAGAACGCGTACGCGGATAGCTTCGGAACGCGGTCGGTCGTCATGATCGCTTCGGCCGCGTCGTGTGCGGACTTTGCGCCACCTTCCAGCAGCGAAACGGCACGCTCGAGTCCGTCGTACAGTCGATCCATCGGCAAGGGCACGCCGATGACGCCGGTCGATGCGATCACCACTTGTTCCGCATCGATCCCAAGCAACTCGGCCGTGCGGCGCGCCGTCGCGAGCGCATCGTCCATCCCGCGCTGTCCGGTGCACGCATTGGCACAGCCGGAGTTGCAAACGAGGGCGTGCATCGTGACGCCGGCACGCAGATGCGCATCGCTGACCAAAATGGGTGCGGCCTTCTCGTCGTTGGTCGTGACGACCGACGCGCACGTTTGCGGTCGCTCGAATGCGATAACCGCAACGTCGCGCTTGCGCGCTTTTATTCCGGTCTGGACGCCCGCAAGAGCCACCCCGGGAACGTTGCCCAAACCGCCGCGCAGCGGGATGAGCCCGAGCGTTTCCTCAGCAAAAGACCGTGCGAGCATCGAGACCCAGTACCTCCGGATATCCAAGCATGACGTTGAGATTTTGCACGGCTTGTCCGGCCGCGCCCTTACCAAGATTATCGATCGCGCACACGACCCGCACGACGCGATCGCGAACGTCGACGTACAATTCGGCGTCGTTGGTACCGACGACCGACGGCAAACTCGGTACGCGATCGCCGGACACCAAACGAACGAACGGGCTCGCATCATATGCTCGCGCGTACGCGTCCTGTACGGTGCGCCCATCGACCGGGTGCTCGAAAACGGCGTATGCGTCGACCAGCATGCCGCGAACGATCGGAACGACGTGCGGTGTGAACACTATCGCCGCGCCGACGCCCCGTTCGCCCAAGATTCGCTCGATCTCCGTTTGGTGGCGATGGCCGGCCAAGGCGTAGGGGCGCACGTCGCCGCTCACCTCGGCAAACAACGTGTCGACGCGCGGCATCCGCCCCGCTCCGCTGACGCCACTCTTCGCATCGATCACGATCGTGCGCATGCTGCCGATGCCGGCCAACGGTAACATCCCGAGCGCCGTTGCGGTCGGGTAACATCCGGGATTCGCCACGATATCCGCGGTTGCGATCGACGCGCGATTCCATTCCGGCAAGCCGTATGCGGCCGATGCATCCAACCGGAAGTCCGAGGATAGGTCGATCGTTCGCGCGCCGCGTGCGACGCATTCCGGGACGAAGGTGCGCGCGTCGCCCGCGTTGCCGGCAGCGATGACCACGTCCCCGCGACGCACGCTCGCGAGCACGCTACCGGGACCGTCGAAGCGGAACGGTAGATTTCGTAACGCCGTGAAATGATCGCCTGCGCTCTCACCGGCGTGACTGCGGCTTTCGAGCGTCGTTAGCTCGACTTCGGGATGCCGGCTCAAAAGGCGAATGGTTTCCGCGGCCGCGTATCCACTCGATCCCCAGACATGCACGCGCGTCACGTCAAACGCTCCAGCATTGCCAGCTCGTCTTCGAGCCGCTCGATCTGCCGCCGGACGTCGTTTGGTCCGGTCGAGCCCGTCGTGACCTTCGCCTCAATCGACGCTTGTACGGTGAAGGGCGCGTCGAAGCGTTCGATACCGAGCTCCGCCGCAAACGCGGCGAGGTCCGATACGTCGAGCGGCCGGCTTTGCCGTTCGGCGACCGCCACCGCGACGCCGACGTGCGCGTGCGCGGCCCGCGCGGTCGCGCCGCGCAGGATGAGCGCATCCGCAATGTCGGTCGCGACGGTGTATCCGTTCGGAGCCATCGTCGACATCCGTTCGCGCGCGAACGACGTCGCCCGAAAGGCTTTATCGAACGCAACCAGCGCCGTATGCGAGCGTTCGGCAATCGAAATAGCCGACGCTTTGGCCTCTTGCAAATCCCGCTGGTACGACGGCGCGAGGCCGCATAGCGAGGCTAACGCGCCGGCGTACGCCCCGGTCATCGTGGCCGCACGGGCGCGAATCAATTCGAATGGGTCGGGGTTGCGCTTTTGTGGCATCAGGCTCGAGCCGGTCGACGCCGAATCGTCGAGGTGAACGTATCCGTACGCCGGCGCCGACCACGCGATCAGCTCTTCGCAGATCCTCGATGTATCGACCAGCGTTCGAACGTATGCGTGCGCCAGATCGAGCAACACGTCGCGGTTCGAAATCGCGTCCAGCGCGTTACGCGACGGACGATCGAAACCTAGGCTCCCGGCCGCCTTCTCGCGATCTAACGGAAGCGTCGACCCGGCCAGCGCTGCGCTGCCGAGCGGGCAGGACGCACGGGCGGCTTGGCAGATCGCCGCAAATCGGCTAGTCGCACGCAAGAATGTCTCGGCCCAAGCAACGAGCTCGAACGCCAGCAATACGGGTTGCGCCGGCTGACGGTGCGTACAACCGGCGAGAACCGTGCCGGCATCGAACTCTTCTCTTGCACGGACCACGATCGTAGCAGCGATCCGCTGCGTTATGGATGCACCGGCTTCGGCACGATCGCGCGCGTACAACAACAACGTCGTGGCGACTTGGTCGTTGCGACTGCGGCCGGCGTGGAGCCGCTCGCCCGACGTACCGGCAATCTCGCGCACGCGCGCATCGATCGCACCGTGTACGTCCTCCGCTCCCGCCGCACGCGCGCTCGACGCGAACGTCCCGGCCTCAATCTCATTGGCCACCGCTGCCAACGCGTTGGTTAAACGTTCCGCGTCGCTGGGATCGATAATTCCGCCGCCCAGCAACGCTTGGACGTGCGCGCTCGAGCAAATCACGTCGAAGGGTGCCAGTACCAGATCTTCTTCCAACGACGAACCGAACGCCAGCAGCGTCGCGTCGGGAGGCGCGGAAAAACGGCCGCCCCACTGTAAATCCGTCATCCGTTAGATCGCGACGAGCGATCGAGCGGCACGACGCGCGGCCGCTACCACCGGAAGACCGTGCAGCGCGATGAAGCCCGAGGCGGCAGTATGATCGAAGGCGTCGCCGGCGCCGTATGTCGCCAGCGAAGCATCGTACAACGCGTTCGGGGACGAAACGCCCGTCACGGTTGCGACGCCCTGATGCAGGCAAACGCGCACCGAACCCGATACCCGCGAAGAAGTTGTCGCATTGAACGCGTCGAGCGCAACACGCAACGGGTGCATCCACAACCCGTCGTAGATCAGCTCGGCGTAGCGGCGATCGCAACCGGCCTTAAACCGCAATTCGTCGCGCGTCAGGACCAGGCGTTCCAGCGCACGATGCGCCGTAATCAACACAACCGCAGCCGGACACTCGTAGATTTCCCTAGACTTTATGCCGACGACGCGATCTTCGACCAAATCGATTCGCCCGATGCCGTGCGCGCCGGCGATCGCGTTAAGACGGCTGACGAGCGCGAAACCGCCGGCGCCGCTCGACGTTGGCACCGACCGTTCGAAATCGATCGTCAGATCTGTCGGGTCGGCCGGGCGTAGTTCTGGCGCCGCCGTCCAAGCGTATGCATCCTCGGGCGGAGCGTTCCACGGGTCTTCCAGCACGCCGGCTTCGATCGAACGTCCCCAAACGTTGGCATCGATCGAATACGGTTTCTCGACGGTGTGCGACACCGCGACGCCGTGTTCGCTGGCGAACGCGATGTCTTGCGGACGCGATAGCGGCTCGTCGCGCAGCGGCGCCAGACACGTGATGGCTGGATCCAGCGCGCGCGCGCTCACCTCGATCCGTACTTGATCGTTACCCTTGCCGGTACATCCGTGCGCGACCGCCGTTGCCGAGTACTCGGAAGCGGTTTCGACCAGCAGTTGCGCGATCAGCGGGCGCGATAACGCAGCCGACAGTGGATAGACGTCTTGGTACAGCGCGTTGGCGCGTAACGCCGCGAACGCATATTCTTCCACGAAGCGATCGCGCGCATCGATAACGACGGCATCGTACGCCCCCAGCGCTAGTGCCTTTTGCCGGACGGTTTCGAGCGCGGCGACGGCTTGCGCGCCCGACGCGACGTCGCTTTCGCCGAGATCGGCCGTCATCGCGACCACCTCGTCGCCTTGCAGCAGCAGCCGTTTGAGCAGCACCGATGTATCTAAGCCGCCAGAATAGGCCAGTACGATCCGGCTCACGCCGCGTCCGCATTCTTCAGATCGAGAAAGCGTTGCTTGACGTGCGGAACGTCCTCGACAGCGCGCACGATCGCGAGCACCGTATCGTCTCCTCCTATGGTACCGATCAACTCCGGCCACGCCGCTTCGTCGATAGCGGATGCGATCATCATCCCGCTGCCGGGCGCCGAGCGCAAAACGATCAGGTTGACGCTGTCTTGTATCGACGTCACCAGTTCCGACACGGCGCGGTGCAACCGGCTAACGTAGTTAACGGCTGCCGCCGGGACGACGTACTTGAAGATTTCTTCGCCCCGTTGCGAACGCACCGGAACCTTTGCTAGGCCGAGCTCCTTGATGTCGCGCGACACCGTCGCTTGCGTCACGACGAAGCTTTGCCGCCGTAAGAGCGCGACGAGTTCTTCTTGCGAATGCACCGGGCGCGTAGCGACCAGCGTCAGAATCGCGCGTTGGCGACGTTCCTTCATAC